>NZ_JBHYZW010000012.1:137477-210113 GCF_042754005.1 Streptomyces sp. NPDC059247 | reverse complement strand
GACCCACAACATTCTCGGCACTCACAGCTTCGCCACCCCCTTGGCAATGAACGCCACCAGCGCGAAAACCGCGACCACAGTGACGACGAAGGCCAGATCGGCCATCGTGAGCTCCCGGTGAGAAAAGACGAGGAACGGTTCCTCGGACAGGATGAGGAAACCGTCCCCGGCCTCGTCCATCACCGCCGTTGACGGGCCCCTAACGCCGTGAGGGCCCGTCTTGACGCGTCTCCTACGAGGGAGTGCCCCGCCGCCCCCGCCGCCAGTGGCCGGGAACACACCTGTCCGCGGCCGAGACTCGCGGACCGGGATGCCCGCCGGTCCGTCCGAGCCGACCGCCCCCGGCGCCCGTCAGCAAAGCCCGTCAGCGGAGCCCGTCCCCGGCGCCCGTCAGCGGAGCCCGGCCACCTCGGCGCCCAGCCACACGGCGAGGAGTCCGGCGGTCAGGCTCCCGACCACGTTGAGCGCCGCGTACGCCTTCGCCCCGCCCTCGTACAGCTTCAGCGTCTCGTACGAGAACGTCGAGTACGTCGTCAGGGCTCCGCACAGTCCGGTGCCGAGCAGGGCGTACGTGTGGGCGGAGGTGACACCGGCGAGCAGCCCGAGCACGAACGAGCCGACGACGTTGACCACGAACGTGCCCCAGGGGAACACCGAGTCGGTCCGGGCGCGGACGGCGCGGTCCGTGAGGTAGCGCAGCGGCGCGCCGACGGCGGCGCCCACGACGACGAGCAGCCAGTTCACTCCCGGGTCTCCCCGCCCCGGGATCCGTCCCCGGCGCGGTCCGTGTACCGGACGACCTCGCAGTCGTCGAGGACCACCAGACCCTCCGTCACCAGTTCGTCCAACTGGGGGAGGAAGGCGCGGACCCGTTCCTCGGTGTCGACGATCAGGACCGCCACCGGCAGGTCCTCGCTCAGCGACAGGATGCGGGAGGTGTGGATGCGGGAGGAGGCGCCGAAGCCCTCGACGCCCCGGAAGACGGAGGCGCCCGCGAGACCGGCCGCGTGGGCGCGGTGCACGATCTCGGTAGAGAGCGGCCGGTGGTGCCAGGTGTCGTTCTCGCCGACGAAGACCGTCAGGCGCAGTTCCCTGCCCGTGGACCGGGTCATCCCTGTCCCCTCTCTCTGACGCGCGCCGTCAGTGTCCTGGTGGCGGTCACGCCCGCCCAGACGGCGGCGAGCGCGGTGACGGCGGTTCCGCAGGGGTAGAGCAGGGCGCGCGCCGTGTCCCCGGCGGCCAGCAGTCGCTGGGTGTCGAGGCCGTAGGTGGAGAAGGTGGTGTAGCCGCCGCAGAACCCCGTCCCGAGGAAGGGCCGCAGCAGGGGGTGCGGGGCGGTCATGGTCTCGGTGAGCAGCACCGTGAGCACGCCGAGGAGGGCGGAGCCGGAGACGTTGACCGCGAAGGTCGTCCAGGGGAAGGAGTCCGTGGCCGTGGGCCAGGCGAGCGAGGCGGCGTACCGGGCGACCGCTCCGAGGGATCCGCCCGCGGCCACGACCCCGACGACGGGCAGCTGGCCGCGGAGATCCATGCGTCCATGCTACGAGGACGTCGAGGCGAGGCGCACAGGCGCGGCCCCCGGCCTGGGGCATTTAACCGGGGTCCGGCCCGTGCAGCCTCGCTCTGCGATGGTCCGGCCACGCCACGCGACCGGTCAAAGGAGCGTCGGAGAGTCTGTCAGATCCCCCCGTGGGGTATTCCGGGCGCTCCGGGCACGGCCGGGGGCGGGGGTCGCGGAGGAGGCCGGAGAGTGTCCGGAGGGTGTTCCGCCACCCTCGGAAGACACCCCTCTGACCTGCGACGACACGGCGGGGGGTGGCCGGACCACCATCCGGCGGCCGATTCGGGTGCCGGGTACACCTCGTCCCCGGGGGTGGTTCCGGGTGACCTTGGTGGAGCAGCGGGAGGGAGCTGCGCAACCTGAGGGCAGGAGTGTCGTGAGTACATCCGTCGCAACCAAGCGCAGGACCGCCGCCGGGCTCGTTCCACCGGCCGCGCCCCTGGGCGCCGTCAGGTCAGCGGGCGCGGGGGGCTCGCGCGAGGACGTCTACACCGAGCTGTGTGCCGCGCTGTTCTCCGGCTTCCCGCGCCGTGACCAGCGGTTGAAGGCCGAGCAGTATCTGCGGGGTCTGCTCACCGCGCAGGGCCGCAAGTCGATCCGGAACATCGCCGCGCAGATCGGGGGGCCCGCCGCCGAGCAGAGCCTGCACCACTTCGTGTCGAGTTCCACCTGGGACTGGCAGCCCATGCGGGCGGCGCTGGCCCGGCACCTGGAGCGGACGAGCTGTCCGCAGGCGTGGGTGGTGCGGCCGATGCCGATCCCGAAGGCCGGGGAGCACTCGGTGGGTGTGGACCGGCGGTTCGATCCGGAGCGCGGGCAGGTCTTCCACGGCCAGCAGGCGTTCGGGGTGTGGTTCGCCGGTGAGGAGCTGAGCGTTCCGGTGAACTGGCGGCTGTTCCTGCCGGACCCCTGGGTGAACGACCGCACGCGGCGCGACCGTGCGGAGGTTCCCCAGGAGGCGGGCGAGGAGACCCTTGAGGAGTGTGCGGTGGCGGCGGCGCTGGACGCGGCCCGCTGGCCGGACGTGGCCCGCAAGCCGGTGCTGCTCGACATCCGGGGCGGTGCGGGGCGGGCGGCCCTGACGCGGCTCGCGGGGGCGGGGGTGCCGGTGGTGGCGCGGATCGGTCCCGGTTCGCGGCTGGCGATCGCGGACCGTTCGCTGCCGGGCTTCGGCGCGGGTCCGCTGTCCGCCGTGCAGATCCTGGAGTCCCTCAAGGGGCTGCGGAGGCCGGTGAGCTGGGTGGACACGGTGGCGGGTGCGCGGACCTCGCGGACCTCGCTGGCGACGGCGGTCCGGGTGGCGTTGCCCACGCCGGGCGGGGAGCGGATGCGTCCGCTGGTGCTGCTCGGTGAGTGGGACGATCCCCGGCGGGCTCCGTCGCGGGTGTGGATCAGCGATCTGACCGGGTCTCCGGTGGGTTCCCTGCTGCGGCTGACGAAGCTGGCGCGCCGGGTGGAGCGGGACTTCGCGGAGATCGGTGAGGGGGCGGGGCTGCGGGACTTCGTGGGCCGCTCGTACCGGGGCTGGCACCGGCACATCACGCTGGCGTCGGCGGCGCACGCGGCGACGGCGCTGTCCAGCGCCGACTGGGACTCGGGCTACCGCTCGGGGCGTACGGCGAGCTGAGCCGCCCCGCGCGTGTCTTCCCCGGCGGGCCTCGGGCCCGCCGGGGATGCCGTGTGTCCGGCGGCGGGTCCCGGCCTCCGGGCGCTCCGGCCTTGTGCTCAGGCGCTGTTCTTCGGCCTTGCGCTCAGGCCTTGCATTCCGGCCTTGCGGCTTCGGCCTTGCGTTCCGGCCTCGTGCTCAGGCGTTGCGCTCCGGCGGGGCGGGCGGGCGGCGGTGCGGGTCGGTGGCGGCGCGGCCCCGGGCGAGGACCTCGCGGGTGCGCTGGAGGCGGAGCGCGAGCTGGACCTCAAGGACCTGGCCGGGCTTCTGCCATTCGGGGCCGAGGAGTTCGCCGATGCGTTCCAGGCGGCGGGAGACCGTGTTGGGGTGGACGTGCAGGGCCTCGGCCGCGTTGGTGGGGCTGCCGCCGGAGGCGAAGTAGGCCTCCAGGGTGTGGGTGAGGTCGGTGAACCGTTCGGCGTCGTAGTCGAGGACGGGTCCGATGGCCGCCTCGACGAAGCCGTCGACGTCGTTGTCGTCGGAGAGCAGCAGCCCGAGGAAGCCGAGGTCCTGTACGGACGCGGCGGAGCCGGTGCCGCCGAGCGCGCTCATCGCGTCGAGGCAGCGGCCGGCCTCCTGGTGGAGCCGTCCGACGCCGTCCGGGCTCCAGCCGGGTCCGGCGGCGGCGACGGATACGGGGTGCCCGAGCAGCGGGGACAGTTCGGCGGCGACGGCCTTGGCGGCGGCCGAGGCGTCGATGCCGGGGAGCAGCAGCACGATGCAGCCGCCCTGCACGGTCTTCAGTCCGGAGAGCCGGTACGCGTACGAGGACGCCCAGACCACGGCCCTGCCCTGTTCGCCGCCCTCCGGCCGGGCGAGCACGAGGACATGGGCCTTGCGCAGGTCCACGCCGAGGCGGCGGGCGCGCTGGGCGATCTGCTGGGGGGCGTGCGGCGGGTCGGCGATGAGGTCGTCGAGGAGTTCGTCGCGGACGGGTCCTTCGGCGACGGCGGTGGAGCGGCGCATCAGGAGGAGGAAGGCGATGGACTGGGCGGCGAGTTCGAGGAGGCGTTCGTCCTCGCCGGTGAGTCCGCCCGCGGTCCGGACGACGAGGACGCCGAGGTCTTCGGAGCCCGCGATGACGGGGGCGACCCAGGTGTCGTCGGCGGCGGGGACGGGGCGGCGGCGGGCGTGCGCGTCGAGCGAGGCCTTGGCGACGGCCTTCTCGTCGAGTGCGGGAACGTCCCCGGCGGTGGCGAGGCAGCGACCGCCCTGGTCGCGGACCATGACGGTCGCGTCGAGGGCGTCGGCGGCGGCCTTGGCGACGTTGCACAGGTCGCCGCCCGCGAGGACGAGGTTCATGATGCGGCCGTGGGCCTCGCTGACGTGCCGCATCCGGGTGAGGCTGGTGCGGACGCGGGCGCTGTCCCGTTCGAGTTCGGAGACCTCGGTGCGGGTGCGGTCGAGGAGCCCGGCCTTCTCCACGCCGAGGGCGGCGAGGTCGGCGAGGGCGGCGAGGAGCCCGACCTCTTCCGGCGTGTGGTGGCGGACGCGCCGGTCGGCGCCGTACAGGGCGCCGATCACGGTGTCGCCGCTGCGCAGCGGCGCCGCCATGACGGCGTGCAGGCCCTCGGCGCGCAGGGCGGCCTCCGCGGCCTCGTCGAAGGCCGGGGCGTGGAGGCCGGTGCCGGTCCTGGCCGTGGGCGCGAAGCGTTCGTCGGCGAGGTGGTCGGCGGTCCAGACGGGTTCGCCGAGGAGCTGGACGAAGCCGCCGACGCCGTATCCCTCGGCGAACCGGAGACCGGGGGCGAGCCGGGGGGCGCCCTCCCGGCCGGCGGGGTGGTCGGCGAGGGCGCCGTCGGTGGTGTGGACGTAGCAGGCGCCGTGCGGGCCGCGCAGCGTCACGTACGCGAGGTCGAGGCCGAGGAGCAGTCGGGCGCGGCGGGTGATGACCCGCAGCAGGCCGTCGAGGTCGTACGAGGAGGTGAGGTCGCGGGCGGTGTCGGTGAGGGCGATGAGTCCGGCCTCGTGGCGGGGGTCGCGGCCCTGTCCCGCGCGGACCACTCCGGCGAGGGCGACGGCCCGTTCGAGCCGGTCGAGGGTGTCGTCGTCGAGGCCGGTGGCGCGGGCCTCGGCGAGGAGGGCGTCGAACCGGGCGGGCGGTGCCTGGGCCGCGAGCAGTTCGAGGACCGTGAGCAGCGCGTGGGCACCACCGGCTCCGTCCGCGCCGTACAAGCTCATGGTCCCTACTCCCGTGATCGAGCGAAATCGGGCGCCTGGGAGGAAACCCGTACTGCTCGCCGAAAATAATTCGGCTTCGGGAGTCGGTCAACGGTGAGCTGCCGCACTTCATTCCCCACCGGTAACTGTCGGCGGGCGGGTCTGGTTCCCGGGTGTCAGCCGACCGAGGAGCCGACGGGGACGAGACGCCCCCGGGTGGGGCTGAACTGGGTGGGCACGCGGGGCACGTACACGGGGAGGCCGGCGGTGTCCCGGACGGCGAGGACCGAGCGGCGGAGGCGGCGGAGGCGTGCCGAGGGCTCCATGCCGGTCTCGGCGAGGAGCGTGGCGCCCAGCCGGTCGAAGACGGCGAGGGCCTCGTCGTGCTGTCCGCAGCGCAGCAGGGCGACCATGTAGTGGGCGTGCAGCGGTTCGTTGGTGCGGTAGCGGGCGGTGAGGCCGGAGAGTTCGGGGACGAGTTCGGCGTGTCCGCCGAGGCCGAGCTGTGCCTCGGTCCACTGGTCGAGGACGCTGAGCCGGGAGGTCTCCAGGCGCTCGATCTCCCGGCGGAGGCGGGGTCCGGCGGCGACGCCCGCGTAGGGTTCGCCGCGCCAGAGGGCGAGGGCCTCGCCGAGGCGGAGGGCGGCGCGCGGGAGGTCGCCCGCCTCCATGGCCCGGTAGCCCGCTCCGGCCGCGCGCTCGAACTGCCAGACGTCGTTGGTGCCGCCGCCGGTGTCGAGGCGGTAGCCGCCGGGCTGGGAGACGAGGATCGCTTCGGCGGTGCGCCGGTCCGACCAGCCGGGCCGGGGTTCGGCCGGGGTGGCGCCGCGCAGCGCGCCCGCGATGAGGGCGCGCAACTCGGTTATGTGGGCCTGGAGTTCGGTACGGGCCCCGCGCGGGGCGCCGGACGGCCACAGTTCCTCGGTGAGGACCGTCACGGGGACGACCTGGTCGGCGCTGGCCGTGAGCAGGGCGAGGAGCTGACGGGGCGCCGCGGCGGTCGGGGTGATCGACACCCCGTGCTCGCGCACCGAAAGTCCCCCCAGAATCCGGACGTCCACCTTGCCCCCTCAGTGCCTGTGCGGTGTCTGTGTGCGGGATGACTCCCGATGATTAGAAAAGACCCCCGTAGGCATGTCAATAAGAAACCGGAGGGTACGGAATCCCGACCTCTGATATCGGGGTGATTCACCCTCTTTGTCCGGTTATTGAGGCGTAGTGATTTCGTCATTGGCGGGGACCGTACGTACGGAGGAAGGCTGTTTCCGGACTCGCAGGTATGCTTTCAAGGGTCCTCGCAGCTGACAACGGGGTTCACACCTGCGATTTCCGGCCAAAAACCGGCAGCGAGGTACGGTTCCGGGGCGGGACCCCCTCACCCGACCGCGGCGGCGGTCAGCAGACCGAACGCGATGACGACCAGGGCCGTACGGATCCGGTGGAAGCCGTTCCAGCGCCGCTCGAAGGCGGCGCGCACGGCCGCCGGGTCGTCGCCGGGACCCTCGGGGGCGGCCAGCGCGTTGTTGAGCGGGACGTTGCCGCCGACGGTGACCACGTGGTTGAGCAGCGCGCACACCAGCCCCCCGAGCACCAGCCACTTCTGAGCGTCCGTCCGCCCGTCGACGGGCACGAGGAACGCGGCGACGGGGAAGACGGCCACCCCGAGGAAGACCGCCATGAAGACGGCCCTCGGCACGGCTTCGTTGATCCGGCGCATCACCGTGACGAACTCGGCGTCCTCCAGCCGGGCGAGCGCGGGCATGATCCCGGTCTGGAAGACCAGCATGAAACCGGCGTACAGACCGGCGCATCCGACGGCGAGGGCGAGCAGCAGCGAGGCCATGCGCCATTCTGACCGCCCACCGGCCCGCCCGGGAGCCATACGGGGCCACAAGTGACACGTGTGACACGGGAGATGGGAGTGGGGCGAGTCCGATGCGGTGCCGAGGAGGTAGGTGAGGCGGATGGGGCAGGAGTGGGCCGGGGTGGGTCCCATGTGGGGGGGGGCGGGCGCCGGGACGAGTCCGGGGCGACCGGCAGGTGGCCTTGTGGGTGGGGGTACGGGTACCGGAGTGACCGGCGGTTGGCCTTGCGGGCGAGTCGTACGGGTGCCGGAACGGCCGACCGCCGCCCCCACGAGCGAGGGCACGGGCGCCGGGAGTGCGAGCCGCTGGCCCTACGGGTACGGGCGGGAATGCCGGAGAGCCCGCCCACCGGCCCTCACCGGTACGGGAACGGGTACCGGAACCGACCGGCCCCCGGCCCTCCGCGCATGAGGTACGAGCACCCGGACCGGAATGGCCGACCGCCGGACTTACGGGTACGGGCGCGAGCGCCGGAAGGACGAGCCGCCGGGCCCGACACGTGAGGGGCGTGAGGGGCATGGGTGCTGGAACGAACGGCTGAGGGCGCCATGAGGTGAGAGGTATCCGGTCCGGGTCGTCGGCAGCGGGGGCGTCGACGACCGGACGTCGGCAGCCGGGTCTCGGCCCGGTCGCCGAAGGCGGCGAGGGCGACGAGGGCGATCGAGCCGTCGTCGCGGAGTCCATCGGCGGGCAGGTCTGGGGACTCCCTGACGAGGTCGAGGCGACCGGGCTCGGCAAGGTACCGGAGACGTCCACGACGAGGACGGGCGCGGCGGTCGGGCGCGGGGCACGGCGGTCAGCCCCCGGGGCGGCGAGCCCGACCCACGCCAGGGACCAGCCGTCGCGGCGACCGGTGCGCGCCTCTTCGACGGTCACGCTGAAACCGCCGGGCACGGGCGGTCGGGGCGGAAGCCGTTGGCGAGCACCTCGGGGCGCACGGTCGCCGGATCGACGCCCGCACTTCGGCGAGGGGGGGTGACGGGCGTAGCCGTAGAAGGCGGTGTCGAAGGCGGATGGGCGGATGGAGGCGGGCGGATGGGGGGCGGGCGGATGGGGGGGTGGAAGGCGGACAGGTGACCGGCGGCGGGACGCTCACGGCCGTCTGCGGCGGGACCACCGCCGGAGCCGGACCGGTCGGGGGCGCCCTCACCCCCGTCGCTATCGCCGCCCCCGCCGCCACTGTCGCCACAGCCGCCCCACCGACGCCGCCACCACCGGGGGGGGGAGCGCGGGAACGGTTGCGCCGACCCTCCGGAGCGCGGAGGGGGAAGCTCTTCCGTGCGCGGAGGCGGAGGCGCTTCCGTCGCCGCCCGGGGCGCCGCGTCCGATCGTCAGTGCGGCGGCGAGGAGCGCGGTGGTGGCCGGGAACCGCCTCCGTTCGCGGTGGATTCGACGTGACCCGGGTCGACGCACGTCATCTCCCCCTCTTCGTAAGGCACTTGTGAAGGTGACGGCCGGGATGCCCGCGCGGAGCCGTCGGAGGAGTTGCGGATGCATCTCGGTGCGGCGACGGCGACCGGGGTGACGTGAGGTGGCATGGATTCGCCATCCTTCTCAACAGGGGTTGTCACCGTGTGCAGTCACATGCGTACATTGAGTGGACATCGGATGGGCGGGGGTGGTCAGCGGTGGCAGAGAGCGCGGGCTCCGTGATGCTCGCCCGTTCGGCGATGAACCGGGCCGCGACCGAGGGACAGCGGCCCGCGGGGCGACCGGTCCGGGGGGCGCGGCGCATCAGCGCGGCACTCGCCGGGCTGGCCGCTTCCACGCGGTACGAACTGCTGACCTTCGACGACCCGGTCGCGTCCGCGGGCTGCGCGATCCCCGAGCCGTTCCTGGAATTGGCGGGAGCGTGTATGCGGGCCGCGGCGGAGCGGGCCGGCGAGGTCAGACGGATCGTGCCTCGGCACGCGCTGTCCCGGATCGAGGACGGACTCCGGCTCCCCGGCCGGGCCCGGCTGGTCGAGTCGATCCCGTTCAAGCTGATCGTGGTCGACCGGACGGTGGCGGCGGTGCCGCTCGACCTCGAACTGCTCTACAACGGGCTGCTGCTGATCCGGGACCCGGTGATCGTGCAGGCCCTCGTCCGGACCCATCACGCCTGCTGGGCGGCGGCGGAGGAGCTGACGTACGTGCCGCCGCCACCGCCGCCGCCCCGCGATCTGCCTCCGCAGTTGCGTCCGGTGCTCGACGCCCTCCTGTCGGGGCTCACCGACGAGACGGCGGCGACCAGGCTCGGCATGTCGGCACGGACGTACAGCCGCCGGGTCGGGGAGCTGATGACGGCCCTCGGCACGACGAGCCGCTTCCGCGCGGGCGCGGAAGCGGCTCGAAGAGGGTGGCTGTGAGTGACCGACCGCCCGGGGCCCGGCCCCTGGCCCGGACCCCGGGACGGGCGCGGTCCGGCCGGGCGCGGTCCGGCCGGGTGCGATCCAGGCGGGTGCGATCCAGGCGGAGGTCTCCCGTGGCTAGGACACGATGTCCTTGCGGGCGAAGCCCCGGAAGGCGAGGGCGAAGAGGACCAGGGCGTACGTGAGGGAGATCGCCGTGCCCTTCACCATGCCGCCCCATTCCAGCTGCGGCTGGAGCGCGTCGATCCAGGCGAACTGCCAGTGCGCCGGAAGGTACTCGCGCCAGTCGCCGAGAGCGGTCACCGCGTCGAGGACGTTGCCCACGATGGTCAGGCCGACCGCGCCGCCGACCGCGCCCAGCGGGGCGTCGGTACGGGTGGAGAGCCAGAACGCGAGCCCGGCCGTGACCAGTTGGGACGCGAAGACGAACGCGACGGCGACCGCGAGCCGGAACAGGGCGTCTCCGGCGGGCACCGCGCCGCCGGTGGGGAGCAGCAGCGGCCCCCAGCCGTAGGCGACCGTGCCCGCCGCCAGGGCCACGACCGGCAGCAGCACCATCGCGGCGGCGCTGTAGCCGAGGGCGACGGCCAGCTTGGAGGCGAGCAGCCGGGACCGGGGCACGGGCGCGGCGAGGAGATAGCGCAGCGAGGACCAGCTCGCCTCGGAGGCGACGGTGTCCCCGCAGAACAGGGCCACGGGAATGACGAGGAGGAATCCGGCCGAGACGAAGAGGCAGGTCGCCGCGAAGTTGGCGCCGGAGGCCGTCGCCGTGTCCATCAGGGTGATGCGTCCGCTGCCGCCCTCCCGGTCGCCGCCGACCGCGAACGCGATGATCAGGACGAACGGCAGGGCGACCAGGATGCCGCCCATGACCAGGGTGCGGCGGCGCTTCCACTGGCGGAGGGCCTCGACGCGCAGCGGCAGGGTGCGCCCGGCGCGGTAGCCGGGTGCGGATTCCACGGGGGCCGTGGGGGTGTCGAGCGGCCCGCTCATGCGGCACCTCCTCCGATCAGGGTCAGGAACGCGTCTTCGAGGCGCCGGTGCGGTCCGACGCCGGTCAGCGGTACGTCCAGGGCGACGAGTTCGCCGATGAGCGCGGTGGGCGCGACCCCGTCGAGCCGGACGAGGATGCCGCCGTCGGCACGGGTCGCCCCGGCCACGCCCGGGAGCGCGCCGATCTTCTCCACGAGGACGTCGCCGACGGGTCCGCCGAGCGTCACCAGGAGGGTGTCGCCGGAGCCGGTGATCTCCGCGACCGGGCCCGCCTGCACCAGTCGGCCCCGGTCCATGACGACGAGATGGGTGCAGGACTGTTCGACCTCGGCGAGGAGATGGCTGGAGACGATGACGGTACGGCCGTCGGCCGCGTACCGGATCATGACCTCGCGCATCTCGCGGATCTGCGGCGGGTCGAGTCCGTTGGTGGGCTCGTCCAGGATCAGCAGGTCCGGCAGGCCGAGCATGGCCTGGGCGAGGGCGAGGCGCTGGCGCATCCCCTGCGAGTAGGTGCGGACCGCGCGTTCGAGGGCGCCGCCGAGGTTCGCGATGCGCAGGGCCTCGTCGACATGGGCGTCCTCGGCGGGGCGGCCGGTGGCCTTCCAGTACAGGTCCAGGTTCTCCCGGCCGGAGAGGTGCGGCAGGAATCCGGCGCCCTCCACGAAGGCGCCGACCCGGGAGAGGACCGGGGCGCCGGGGCGGATCGCCTGGCCGAAGACCCGGATCTCGCCCTCGTCGGGAGCGATCAGGCCCATCAGCATCCGCAGGGTGGTGGTCTTGCCCGCGCCGTTCGGCCCGAGGAGGCCGAGGACCTGGCCCTGTTCGACGCGGAACGACAGGTCCCGGACGCTGTACCGGTCGCCGCCCTTGTACTTCTTGGAGAGTCCGGTGATCACCAGGGGCACGGTGGTGAGGCCGGGGTCGGGCGCGGGGGCGCCGGTGCGGCGGCGGGCGGTGAGCAGCAGTCCGGCGGCGACGGCGAGGCCGAGGAGCGGCAGGCCCCAGACCCACCAGGGCAGGGTAACGGCCTGGGTGTCGAGACCGGGGGCGGTCGGGACGGTGAGCGGGCCGTCGACGGCGACGGTGTATCCGGCGGGGACGAGCGGGGAGGCGTAGCCGAGGTCGGTGGCGGCGACCACGAGCCGCAGCCGGTGCCCGGACTCCACCTCGTGGTCGATCGCGGGCAGGGTGAGCGTGACGGTCCGGCCGGAGGTGGCGTCCGCGACGCGGACGGGCGCGACGAGCTGGGCGGGCAGCACCTGCTGGCGCCCGTCGGGCCCGACGTCGTACACCTTGGCGAAGAGGACGGCGGAGCCGTCGGCGGCGGTGGAGGTCACCTTGACGCGGACGGTCGGGGTGCCGGTGATCCGGAGCTGTCCGGTCAGCGGCGCGCTGTCGAAGCGGGCGTACTGGCCGGGGAAGTCGAGGGAGAGGCCGACGCCGAGGGAGGAGAGTCCGGAGAGGCCGCCGCCGAGTCCGGGCACGGCGGAGACGGCGGGCGGTGTGGCGCCCGCGGGGTTGGTGAAGCTCTGCGGCCCTCCGGTGAGGGTGATGCCGGTGGGGCCCGCGGTGAGTCCGGGGTAGCGGTCGGCGGTGGCGGCGCGCAGGGTGGCCCGCCCGTCGGTGGAGTCGACGCCTCCGGTACGGCTGACGCGGAAGGCGGGGCCGGTGTCGACGGAGGTGTCGCGCTTCAGCCAGCGGTCGAACCAGGTGTTGACGCGCTGTTCGACGCGGTCGGTCTCGCGGTCGCCGCCGTCGTGGCCGCCGGAGATCCAGTCGACGGCGACGGGGGCGCCGTTGGCGGTGAGGGCGCGGGCGGCGGCGTCGGACTGGGCGAGGGTGAAGAGGGAGTCCGACTGGCCCTGGACGAGGAGCGTGGGCACCTTGATCCGGTCGGCGACGGCGGAGGGGCTCCGGGCTTCGAGGAGGGCGCGGGCGGCGGCGTCGGGCTTCCCCGCGACGGCGACGCGCTGGTAGAGGCCGCAGAGTTCGGGGGTGAAGCGACCGCAGGCGGTCCCGCCCCGCTGCCCCGGCCCCTCGGGGCGGTCTCCGGTGGAGAAGAAGATCCCGGCCCAGAGCTTCTTGAAGACACCGTCGGGGAACAGCGCGTCGGCGAGGTTCCAGTAGGTGATCTGGGGGGCGACGGCGTCGACGCGCGGATCGTGTCCGGCGGCGAGCAGGGAGATCGCGCCGCCGTAGGAGGCGCCGGTGACGCCGACGCGCGGATCGCCGGGCTTGTCGAGGAGGACCTCGGGGCGGTCGGCGAGCCAGTCGATCAGCTTCCGGACGTCCTTGACCTCGTGCTCGGGGTCGTTGAGTCCGATCTCGCCGGTGGAGGCGCCGAAACCGCGGGCGGACCAGGTGAGGACGGCGTAGCCGTCGCGGGCCAGCCCTTCGGCCTGGGCGCGCACGTCGTCCTTGGAGCCGCCGAAGCCGTGGCCGAGGAGGACGGCGGGGCGGCGCCCGGCGCCGTCGCCGGTGAAGTAGGAGGTGTCGAGCCGGACGCCGTCGAGGTCGAGCGTCCGGTCCGCGCGGTGCACGGGGGGCGGATCGTCCGAGGCGACGGCGGTCCAGGTGCCGCCGCCCGCGAGGACGGCGAGGACGGCGGTGACCGCGGCCCACCGGGGAATTCGGAGTCGCATGGTGTCGAGCCTAAGCGGGCCGCCCAGCGGCCTCGGCTGCCGGGAGACGGAACTGCCGCACCTCCTGGAGTCGTACGGACCACGCTCGCGTACCGCAGGCGCAGTAGCGGGCTTGCGGACACACTCGAATATATCTCCACATATTCTGGCGTATCCGAATGGAACGGCCGGAGCGGCCGTGCCGAGGGTCCTGTGGGCGTCGATGGTGGAGAGCCGCCTCTCGGTGGTGGAGGAGCCGCCCTCTCCCGGTCTCCGGGGAACCGCCGTCCACGGCGGGACGCCACCCGGACCGGCCAGGCCGGGGCGGCGTCGGCGGTCGCCGTCACCACTCCGCTTCGAGCCCGACGAGCACACGACGCAGGAACGTGGCCGTGACATCCGGCCTCGCCGCCGCTCCGGCCGGGGGCCGAGCCGCGTTCCGGCGCCGGGGAAGCGGCGTCGGCCCCGGGGAGCGAACCGCCCACACCACCTTGCCGCCCGCCGCGCGGTAGGAGCCCAAGCGCTCCGCGAGCCGCTGGACGAGCAGCAGACCGCGCCCGCCCTCGGACTCGCCGTCGGCCCGCCGGAGCACGGGCAGCACGAACCTCCTGAAGCAAGCAGCGACCGGGCGCTTCCGCGCGCGCTCCGAGGAAGCTCGTACGGAGTTCAGAGCAACGGGCAGGCGATGCCCGGTGCGGCACGGTTCGGGCAACAGGTCACGAGGGCCACCGAGTGAAAGACAGTGCCGTTGAGGTAGTGGCCGAGGGACACGTCGCCACCCCACATCAACCGCTCCACCGCCGCTCGCGCCAAGACCCCGAGGCGGGTCGGGTTCCGCTCCGCTTCGGCCGCGAACCGGGATGCGAACTCCGCGAGCTGAAGGCCCAGCCACTCACCGGCCTCCTTCGGCTCGTCCCAGGTCCCCCGGATCGTGGAGGGCGGCTTCATCAGCCAGTGCGCCGTCTGGATCGGCGGCAGGCCGGTCACAGGGAACTCCGCCGCAGCATGTCGGTACCGGACGACGACCTCGTCCGGACTCCCAGCGGTCGGGGGCTCCCCCGGAGGGCGGCGGACGCCCTCCTTGTCGAAGTCCCTCTTCTCCCCGAGCCATGCGTAACCGTGGTGGTGCACTGCTGCTCCGTTCCTGGGAATGCCGACGGCCCCGCCCGTCGGCATGAGGGCGGGGCCGTCGATTCGGTGGGTACTCAGGGATCAGGCGGAGAGATCGAACCTCGCGGGGGCGATACCCGCCGCGTCCAGTTCCGCGGTGGTGAAGCGCAGCGGCTCCGCGTCCGGACGCTTGCTGTCGCCCAGGGCCCACGCGTCCGGGCCGATCCTGGCGAGGGTCACGCACGCCTCGCCGTCCGGGTGGGTATTGCCTCCGCACGCCTTCGAGAAGGTGGCCGCGTCGATGTCGAGCGCGTACAGATCGGTCATCGTTGCCCTTCCTGATCTGCTTGACGGCCTGCTGGAAGGCCGTCTCCCCGCCCCCGTCGGGCGGGAAGTCCCGGTGCCCCGTAAGGCCTCTGCCCTCTGCTGCACCACGTCTGCGTGTCCGTCACGCGGCCACGCTCCGAGCACTGGGCATTCGCTGCGCCGGTAGACCACGGCGGGCGCACCCTTGCCATGTCGTTCCCCCTGATTGCCGTTCGGTACGCGACAATCTTCGACCCCTGGAAGGGCCTGCTGAAGCTTTATTCGCGTTGTCGGGTAAAGGCGTTGGCCCATTCGCTCAGGCGTTCTCTGGCATGTTCACCGAACAAGGCGTACCGCTCGAAGGTGGCGAATTCTTCGCGGTACGCGGATACGTCCCGACGGTCCCGGAAGACCATCAGACCAGTGGAGGCCTCCACTGTGGCGATCCGCTCGTCGTAGACGGTGAAGACGTTGAGCGGGCCCGGCATCACCCCGGGCCCGATCGGGATCACCCCGATGCGGACGTTGGGCAAGCGGGTCAACGAGGCGAGCCGGTCCATCTGCGTGGCCAGCGCTTCGGGAGGGACGAGCGGCCAGCGCACGGCCTGCTCGGTCAGGACGAAGGTGAACTGTTTCGACCTGTCGTGCAGCACGGCTTGGCGCTCAAGCTTCTTCGCGACGGTCTTGCTCTGGTCTCCGGGAACGTCCGCGATGCTGGCTCGCACATACTCCGGCGTGGCCAGGAGCCCTGTGATCATCGTGGGCAGGAAGTAGCGGAACTCCGTGGCCGACTTCTCGAAGCCGGCCAGCTCGTTCTGTCGCTTGTCCAGACCCCTGCGCTGGGAAGACCACGTGTCCTGCCATTCCGTGTTGGCCATCCGGGCCAGCGCCATGATCTCGGTCACGAGAGAGGTGGGCGTGTCGAGCGCGTGGAGGATCAGTTCCACGTCCATGAGAGCGGGGGTCAGCTTCCCGCTCTCGATGTTGCTGATTTTCGTCTGCGACATGTTGCAGCGCTGAGCGAGCCGGGTCTGGGTCCACCCGGCTCGCCTGCGCAGCGTCTTCAGCGTGTACGCCAGGTCGGCCCGCGATTCTCCTAGCTGCCGAGGGTCAAACGTCAATGCCCTTCACGTACTCCTCGAAGGGCATCGACTCGGCGACAGCGATGCGCTGGTGCTCGATGAACGGGGTGAGGTCTCCTTCGTAGACCTCACGGCTGATCTGCCGCCCGTCCGGCCGGTAGTTCATCAGGACTACTTCGGAGCGGTCGAACATCCAGAAGTCCTGCACGCTCTCAAGGGGGTTGTCCCGGTCGGTCACGTCAAGAATGCGGATCTGTTCACCGGCCAGGACGTGAGGCGCGTAGTACTGGGAGAACTCGAACCGCAGATAGTCGGAGAGCGGTCGGGTGAGAACGTGTACGCGGCCTTGGGGACGTCCTTCGGCAGCCTGGCGGCGCAGCCGGTCGGTGTACTCGTTCGAGACCACGTGGGGGTCGATGCGCGCTCCGGCCCTGAAGGCCCGGAACTCTTCCTCCTCCTGCGGCATGAGGTACTGGGGCAGGGTCTCCAGACGCCACGCTTCGACCGCGAAGCGCTCGAACCTGGAACGCCAGGCGTCACCATCCAAGAGCACGGAAAGCCTCCCTCAGTACGGCCTCGGGGATCTCGACGAGGCCCTCACCCACGGGGGGCTGGAAGGCCGTGGACACGTCCCCCTGGACGATGATCGAGCCGCTCGGGGAGACGTACACGTGGGGGCAGTCGTCTTTGCCGCAGGTGCCGTTCCCGTTGCCGGTGAGTCTGGTCAGTTCCTCGCGGGTCATGGTGGAACCCCCTTGTCGGGCAGCCCGGTCGGGCTGGTGGCCATGACCGTACGAGGGGGCGCGGTGCGACGTCCATGCGGGGCCGTTCATATTCGCGTAGTCGCATAAAGCCGCTTCCCGAACCGTCCGGGCAGCAGGAACCCCCGGCCGGTGGAGATGTGGCCGGGGGTGCTGTTCGGAGTGGTTCAGTGGTTGCGGGGGAAGCCCAGGTCGACGCCCGACGGGGCGTCGGAGGGGTCCGGCCAGCGGGTGGTGACCACCTTGCCGCGGGTGTAGAAGTGCACGCCGTCGGTGCCGTAGATGTGGTGGTCGCCGAAGAGCGAGTCCTTCCAGCCGCCGAAGGAGTGGTAGCCGACGGGGACCGGGATCGGGACGTTGACGCCGACCATGCCCGCTTCGACCTCCAGCTGGAAGCGGCGGGCGGCGCCGCCGTCGCGGGTGAAGATCGCGGTGCCGTTGCCGAAGCGCGAGGCGTTGATGAGGGCGAGGCCCTCCTCGTAGGTGGCGGCGCGCAGCACGCAGAGCACCGGGCCGAAGATCTCGTCCTGGTACGCCTTGGCCGTGGTCGGCACGTGGTCCAGGAGGGACAGGCCGATCCAGTGCCCGTTCTCGTGGCCCTCGACCGTGTAGCCCGTGCCGTCGAGGACGACCTCGCAGCCCTCGGCGGCGGCGCCGGTGACGTAGGAGGCGACCTTGTCGCGGTGGACGGACGTGATGAGCGGGCCCATCTCGGAGGTGGGGTCGTTGCCGGGGCCGATCTTGATCTTCTCGGCGCGCTCGCGGATCTTGCCCACCAGCTCGTCGCCGATGGAGCCGACGGCGACGACCGCGGAGATCGCCATGCAGCGCTCACCGGCGGAGCCGTACGCCGCCGAGACGGCCGCGTCGGCCGCCGCGTCGAGGTCGGCGTCCGGGAGGACCAGCATGTGGTTCTTCGCGCCGCCGAGCGCCTGGACGCGCTTGCCGTTGGCGGAGGCCGTGGTGTGGATGTGGCGGGCGATCGGGGTCGAGCCGACGAAGGAGATCGCGGCGACGTCCGGGTGCTCCAGGAGACGGTCGACGGCCACCTTGTCGCCGTGCAGGACGTTGAAGACGCCGTCCGGGAGACCCGCCTCGGCGAGCAGCTCGGCGATCTTCAGCGCGGGCGACGGGTCCTTCTCGCTCGGCTTGAGGACGAAGGTGTTGCCGGTCGCGATGGCGATCGGGAACATCCACATCGGCACCATGGCCGGGAAGTTGAAGGGCGTGATGCCCGCGACCACGCCGACGGGCTGGCGGATCGACGCCACGTCCACCCGGTTCGACACCTGGGTGGACAGCTCGCCCTTGAGCTGGGTGGTGATGCCGCAGGCCAGGTCGACGATCTCCAGGCCGCGGGCGACCTCGCCGAGGGCGTCGGAGTGGACCTTGCCGTGCTCGGCGACGATCAGCTCGGCGATGGCGTCCCGGTTGGCGTCGAGCAGCGCGCGGAACGCGAAGAGGATCGTGGTGCGCTGGGCGAGCGAGGAGGTGCCCCAGGTCGCGAAGGCGTCCTTGGCGGCGCCGACGGCGGCGTCCACCTCCTCGACGGAGGCGAGGGCGACACGGGTGGTCACGGCGCCGGTGGCCGGGTCGGTGACCGGGCCCCAGTTGCCCGACGTGCCCTCGACGGTCTTGCCACCGATCCAGTGGTTGACGGTCTTGACGGTGTTCGTCATGACGAAATGCTCCTTCAGAGATGGCGGCGTCGGGCGGTGACGTGCCGGTCGTACTCCTCCCGGGCCTTGACCGCCGACGGGCGGGTCGAGGTCTCGGCCACGGGCACATCCCACCACGCCTGGGCCGGGGGCGGGCCCGACACAGTGTCGGGCGTTTCGGTCTCGACGTAGACACATGTGGGAACCGTCGCCGCCCGCGCATCCGCGAGGGCTTCCCGCAGGTCACACACGGTGCGGGGGCGGAGCACCCGCATCCCGAGGGAGGCCGCGTTGGCACCGAGGTCGACGGGCAGCGGGGGGCCGGTGAAGCCGCCGTCGGCGTCCCGGTGGCGGTAGTCGGTGCCGTACCGCTCGGCCCCGACGGACTCGGAGAGCCCGCCGATGGAGGCGTAGCCGTGGTTCTGGAGGACGATCAGCCGCAGCGGCAGGCGTTCCTGTACGGCGGTGACGATTTCGGTGGGGTTCATCAGATACGTACCGTCGCCGACGAGGGCCCAGACGGGCCGGTCGGGCGCGGCGAGCAGGACGCCGAGGGCGGCGGGGATCTCGTAGCCCATGCAGGAGTAGCCGTATTCGACGTGGTACTGGTCGGACGAGCGGCTCCGCCACAGCCGGTGGAGGTCGCCGGGGAGCGATCCGGCGGCGTTGACCAGGATGTCGCGGGCGTCGACCAGAGTGTCGAGTACGCCGAGGACCTGGGTCTGGGTGGGGCGGGCGGTCTCGTCGGGGACCGCGTAGGCGGCGTCGACGCGTTCCTGCCAGCGCCGCTTGGAGGAGGCCCACCGGACGAGGTCCTGACGGTGGTCGCCGAGCGCCTCGGTGAGGGCGGTGAGGCCCTCCCGGGCATCGGCGACGAGCGGCCGGGCGCCGAGCTTGTGGGCGTCGAAGGAGGCGATGTTGAGGTTGAGGAAGCGGGTGCCGTCCCGGAAGAGGGTGCCGGACGCGGTGGTGAAGTCGGTGTAGCGGGTGCCGATGCCGATGACCAGGTCGCTGGTGCCGGCCAGTTCGTCGCCGGTGGCGCTGCCGGTGTGGCCGATGCCGCCCGCCTCGCAGCGGTGGTCGTACGGCAGGACGCCCTTGCCCGCCTGGGTGGTGACGACGGGCAGGTCGGCCCGCTCGGCGAGGACCCGTAGCGCCTCCTCGGCGCGGCTGTGCTTCACCCCTCCCCCGGCGACGACCAGCGGACGCCGGGCGGCCCTGATCGCCCGTACGGCGGCGTCGAGTTCGGCCGTGTCGGGGCGGGGGCGGCGGACGTACCAGATCCGTTCGGCGAAGAACTCCTCCGGCCAGTCGTACGCCTCCGCCTGGACGTCCTGGGGCAGCGCGAGCGTCACCGCGCCGGTCTCCACGGGGTCGCTGAGGACCCGGACGGCGGCGAGGGCGGCGGGGATCAGGGCCTCGGGGCGGCCGACCCGGTCGAAGTACTTCGAGACGGGGCGGAGGCAGTCGTTGACCGAGACGTCTCCCGCGTACGGGACTTCGAGCTGCTGGAGCACCGGGTCGGCGGGGCGGCCCGCGAAGGTGTCGCCGGGCAGCAGCAGCACGGGGAGGTGGTTGACGGTGGCGAGGGCGGCGCCGGTGACGAGGTTGGTGGCGCCGGGGCCGATGGAGGTGGTGACGGCGTGCGCGGAGAGCCGGTTCGACTGGCGGGCGTAGCCGACGGCGGCGTGCACCATGGCCTGTTCGTTGCGGCCCTGGTGGAAGGGCATGAGCCGGGGGTCCTCGACGAGCGCCTGGCCGATCCCGGCGACGTTCCCGTGGCCGAAGATGCCCCAGGTGGCGGTGATCAGACGCTGCCGGACGCCGTCGCGTTCGGTGTGCTGGGCGGCGAGGAAGCGGATCAGCGCCTGGGCGACGGTCAGCCGGATGGTCATGCGTATCCCTCGGTGTGGTCCGGGTGGAAGCTGATCCGCCAGGCGCGCTCGGTGCCGGGGCCCGCCATGACGTTGAGGTAGTACAGGGCGTGGCCGGGCTGGGCGACGGAGGGGCCGTGCCAGCCGTCGGGGACCAGGACGACGTCGCCGTCGGCGACTTCGGCGAGGAGGTCGGCGCCGCCGGGCCGGGAGGGCGAGATCCGCTGGTAGGCGAGGCCGTGGGGGCCCTCGATCTCGTAGTAGTAGATCTCTTCGAGGACGGATTCGGTGCCGGGGCGGTGCTCGTCGTGCTTGTGCGGCGGGTAGGAGGACCAGTTGCCGCCGGGGGTGACGACCTCGACGGCGATGAGCCGGTCGCAGGCGAAGGCGTCGGCGGAGCCGAAGTTCCGCACCTCGCGGGCGCGGTTGCCGCTGCCCCGGGTCTCGACGGGAACCTCCGGCGCGGGGCCGTAGCGGGCGGGGAGTCGTCGCTCGCACTTCGCTCCTGCCAAAGCGAAGCGGCCTCCCGCGCCGGAGGCGATCTGGGCGTGGGCGTCGCGCGGTACGTAGACGAAGTCGGTCACTCCGTCGAACACGCCGGTGCGGCCCTGGAGTTCGAAGATCTCTCCGTCGACGCGCACGCTACAGGCACCGGAGAGGGGAAGCACGGCCCATTCGCAATCCCCGCTCTCGAACGAGTGGATCCCGCCAGGCCCGAGGGTGAGGACGCGCAGGGCGGAGTACTCCCATCCGGCCCGCGCGGGGTCGATGTCGACGGCGTACGGCCCCCGGGCGGCGGTCCCGGCGGGCAGATGGAGCGAGGGGAACGCCCCGTGAGCCGGTACGGGGTCGGGGGCCGGGACGGCGCTCGGACCGGGGGCGGGGGCCGGGGCGGACGCGGCGCTCGGATCAGGGCCGGGACCTGCGGCGTGGGCGGGGTTCGAACCAGGTCTCGGGGCGGCGCCGGGACCGGGACCGGGGCCCTGCCGGGAGGTGGGGCCGGGGCCTGCGGCACGGCTCGGACCGGCGCTCGCGCCGGGGCTCGGACCGGGACCTGGTTCGGGGCCTGGTTCGGGGCTCGGACCGGGATTCGGCTCAGGGCTCGGCTCGGGATTCGGCTCGGGAAGCATGGCGGATCCTTACCCCTTCCCCGCGATCGTCCCCGCGCCGGACTCCGCGCCCGTCTCCGCTCCGGACTCCGCGCCGGTCCCCGATGTCGCGCGCGTACGGGTTCCCCCGCTCGTCGGAGCCGTGGCTGGGTCCGTACGGTCGGCGACCGGACGCCCGGGGAACGGGCCCGGGGCGGTGGCGGTGGCGGTGGCGGGATCAGCGACCGCGCGAGGGTCCGGGTCCCAGTCCGGGTCCCGGTCCGGGGCCGAGTCCGAGCCCCGGTCCGAGTCCGAGCCCCGGTCCCGGTCCAAATCCCGGTCCCGGTCCCGTCGGAGCGTGCCCGTGCCCGCCGTCAGTGCCTCGGTGATCTCGGGGGCGTACGGCATCGCCGACGAGCAGGCGAGACGGCCCGCGACGATCGCTCCGGCGGCGTTGGCCCGGCGCAGGACGGTCTCGACGTCCAGACCGGCCAGCAGCCCGTCCACGAGCGCCCCGCCGAACGCGTCGCCCGCGCCGAGCCCGTTGACGGCTTCCACCGGCAGCGGCGGGACCTCCGCGCCGGTCCCGTCGGCGGCGAGCGCGAGGACTCCCCCGGGGCCCTGTTTCACCACGGCCAGCCGCAGCGAGCCGCCCGCCGCGTCGAACAGCGCGCGGGCCGCCGCCCGGGGGTCGCGCTCCCCGGTCGCCACCTCGCACTCGTCGAGGTTGCCGACGGCGACGGTGGCGTGCCGCAGCGCCTCGGCGTAGTGGGGCCGGGCCTCCGCCGGGTCCGCCCAGAACATCGGCCGCCAGTCCAGGTCGAGGACGGTCGCCTCGCGGCCGGATCTGGCCCGCAGCGCCGCGAGGGTCGCGGTCCGGCTCGGCTCGGCGCACAGGCCGGTGCCGGTGGCCCAGAAGACCCGGGCGGCGCGGATCGCGTCGAGGTCCAGCGCCTCCGCGCGGATCTCCAGATCGGGGGCCTTGGGGCGCCGGTAGAAGTACAGCGGGAAGTCGTCGGGCGGGAAGAGCTCGCAGAAGGTGACGGGCGTCGGGTACTCCGCGACCTCGGTCACCCAGCGGTCGTCCACCCCGAACTCCCGCAGCGCCCGGTGGAGATAGACGCCGAAGGGGTCGGCCCCGGTACGGGAGACGAGGGCGGTGCGGCGGCCGAGCCGGGCGGCGGCGACGGCCACGTTGGCCGGGGAACCGCCGAGGAACTTGGCGAAGGTCTCGGCCCGGTCGAGGCCCACCCCCGTCTGGAGCGGGTAGAGGTCCACGCCGAGGCGGCCCATGGTGATCAGGTCGTACGGCTCCGACTCCACCCGCGCCACCTCTCGCGTCCGGCTTCCCGTCCCGGGCCCGGCCGTACCGGGTCCAGTCGTCCCAGGTCTAGCCGTCCGCCGGGAGCCGTGTCAACGATATGTCCGGACATTCGGACGACGTGACGGACCGGGTCCGCCTCCTTGACGGTGCTCAGGGGCCCCGGTCAAGGTGGCGGGCATGACGAAGCCGTCCCCGCAGCCGTCGCCGTCGCCGTCGCGCATCCGGATCGGATCCGCCCCGGACTCCTGGGGGGTGTGGTTCTCCGACGATCCCCGCCAGGTGCCCTGGCAGCGTTTCCTCGACGAGGTGTCCGGCGCGGGGTACGGGTGGATCGAACTGGGCCCGTACGGCTATCTGCCGACCGATCCGGCCGTCCTGGCCGAGGAGACCGCGCGGCGCGGTCTGCGGGTCTCGGCGGGAACGGTCTTCACCGGGCTCCACCACGGGCCGGACGTCTGGGAGCGGACGTGGGCGCACGTCGCCGAGAACGCCGCCCTCGCGCAGGCAGTCGGCGCGGGCCATCTGGTGGTCATCCCGTCGTTCTGGCGGGACGACCGCACCGGCGAGGTCCTGGAGGACCGGACGCTCACGGCGGGCCAGTGGCGGGACCTGACCCGGCTCACGGAGCGGCTGGGCCGGGAGGTCCGCGAGCGGTACGGGCTGCGGATCGTGGTCCATCCGCACGCCGACACCCATCTCGACGGCGAGGAGAGCGTGAGCCGGTTCCTCGACGCCACCGACCCGGACGCGGTCGCGCTCTGCCTGGACACCGGGCACTACGCCTACGCGGGCGGCGACAGCGTCAAGCTGATCGAGACCTACGGCGAGCGGATCGGCTATCTGCACCTCAAGCAGGTGGATCCGGAGATCCTGGCCGGGGTGGTGGCCGAGGGGGTGCCGTTCGGTCCCGCGGTGGCCCGGGGCGTGATGTGCGAGCCACCGTCCGGGGTGCCCGCCCTGGAACCGGTGCTCGCCGCCGCCGCCGCCCTGGACGTCGACCTGTTCGCGATCGTCGAACAGGACATGTACCCCTGTGCACCCGACGCTCCCTATCCGATCGCCCTGCGCACCCGGGACTTCCTCCGCTCCTGCGGGGTGTGACACCCGGCGCTCCTGCGGGGTGTCACACCCGACCGGGTTCCGCCCCACGGCATCCGACGGCCCACCGGGCCCGGCCTTCACCCCGCCCGGCGGACGATCCGGCCCGGCACGCCCCGCCGGGCGGGAGACCTTCGCCCGCGTGGCGGACCGTCCGGGTCCCCTACCTCCCGGCGCCCGGCCGGGCACGCGGACACGCCGGGGTCCGGTTGCTCCTTTTCCGTCACGCGCGTCCGGTCTTCGTCACACATGTCTCCATTACACGGGTCTTCCGTCACAGACGCTCAACAGCCGGGCCCCTCCTGCCGGAGGAACCGTTGCAGGGGGCACAGGCTCAGTGATCGCCAACGCACGCCCGCAGCGCCTCCGAACGGCACCCCCGCCGCCGCTGCGCGGCGCGCAGGGAGGTACCAGGCATGACGGACAGAAGGCTCTGGTCGTACAAGGACATCGCCGCACACATCCGGGTGCAGCCGGACACGGTCCGCTCCTACCGGAAGCACGGACTCCTTCCCGCTCCCGACCTCGTCGAGTCGGGCAAGCCCTACTGGTACGCGGACACGATCCGCTCCTGGGTCGCCAGCCGCCCCGGCAACCGGGGCCGCCGCGACTGAGCCCGTGCCGACGGCGCCGGGCCCGGAGTTCCTCCCGGGCCCCGCGCCACCGCGCGGGGGGACGGGGAGCGCCCCGTCCCGGACGCCTCAGAACATCAGGTCGTAGATGTTCCAGCCGCCGCCGACCGGGGTGCGGACCGATCCCGGCACGACGGCTCCGTTCTTCTGGACGCCCTGGTAGAGCCAGAGCTTGCCGGTCCGGTCCCGGGCGACGACATCGTCGAGGTAGTCACGCTGTCCGAGGTCGGCCGTGCCCGCGAGGGCCGTGTAGGTGTTCCAGCCGGCCCCGACCTTGACGGGCCGCCGGAAGGGGTAGCCCTCGGGGCCCGACCCGTAGGTCTCGCCGTACTTCCAGAGGACACCCGCCTTGTCCCGCGCCAGCGGCCCGCCCCCGTAGCCGATCACGCTGTTGTAGATGTTCCAGCCGCCGCCGACCTTCTTGCGGGGCTGGAACAGGACCCTGCCGCGGGAGTCCCTCTCGTAGTTCCACAGGACGCCGCTCTTGTCCCGGGCGACCAGGGTGCCGTTGCCCCGGCCGACCAGCGAGGTGTAGATGTCCCACCCGGCACCGACGCGGACCCTCGGCGCGAAGGGGGCTTCGGGGTTGTTCGTGCCCCTGTAGTACCAGAGGACACCCGCCTTGTCCCGGGCCACCAGCTCCCCGGTGCCGTCCCCCCGGGGATTGACGATCGGGACGACCGCCGTGTAGATGTTCCAGCCGCCGCCGACCTTCTTACGGGGGAAGAAGGGCCGGTCGGTGCGGGCCGTGCCGTCGTACCGCCAGAGCACGCCGTTCTTGTCGCGGGCGTGCAGGGCCCCGATGTACCGCCCTTCCGGGGTGCCGAGGACGAAGTCGAGGCCCGCGGTGCCCTTCGCCACCACGGCGCCGGTGGAGTCCTTCAGCTGCACCGGGGCGTCCAGGGAGCCGACCCACGCCTGGTCCGAGGAGGTGTCGATGGTGACCTGGTAGGTGAGGGTCGGCGCGGCCTCCGTGTCCGGCAGCTTCAGCCGTACCGGGTACGGGTAGCTCTCGTCGTCCCACGCCGCCGGGTCCCATGCGCAGGTCGAGAACGTCCCGCCGTTGACCGCGCAGGTGGAGAGCAGGGCCGCCGCCAGCCGTCCCGGATTGGGGCCGGCCGGCGGGAAGGACCGCACGGGCAGGCCGATGTCGGCCTTCACCGGGCCGGTGACCCCCGCCGGCAGCGTGACCTTGAGCCGCAGGGTGACCGGGCCTTCGAGGCCCGTCGGGATCCTGAGGCGTCCCCCCTCCTGGACGACCGTGCCCACTTCGGCCGCCGTTCCCGGCCCGGCCGTCGGTGCCGTGCGGGCCGCCGGGGCCGCGGCGGCGGCCACCCCTCCCCATATCGGCGAGGTCAGGCCGACGACGAGTGCCGTCGCCAGGACCAAGGCTGTTCGTGTGCGCTCCACGATTCCCCCTGAATTCTCTTCTCAAGCTCGCAGCGAAGCGGCTTCCCGCCGCTCCTCGGACACCTCTTGGACATCCGGGGCCGGGGAATGGTTGCGCCCGTCCGACTCACTGATGCCGAAGCGGTCGTGGAAGCGGCGCAGCGGGCCGGGGGCCCACCAGGTGAGGCGGCCGGTGAGCTTCATGACGGAGGGGACCAGGAGGCCGCGGACCACCGTGGCGTCCATGAGGACGGCGAGGGCCACGCCGAGGCCGAGCATCTTGGTGTTGGTGACCCGGGAGGTCCCTATCGCGACCATGACGACGGCGAGGATGACGGCGGCGGCGGTGATGAGCCCGCCGGTGCGGCTCAGGCCGAAGCGGATGGAGTGCTCGTGGTCCCCGGTGGCGTCGTACTCCTCCTTGACGCGGGAGAGCAGGAACACCCCGTAGTCCATGGAGAGTCCGAAGGCGACGCAGAACATGAGGACGGGCAGGGTGGTCTCTATGTCGCCGGTCGGGGTGAAGCCGAGGAGTCCGGCGAGGTGTCCGTCCTGGAAGACCCAGACGACCGCGCCGAACATCGCGGTGAGGCTGAGCGCGTTGAGGACGACGGCCTGGACCGGGACGAGGACGCTGCCGGTGAGCAGGAAGACCAGCAGCAGGGTGACGACCACGATGATGCCCGCCGCCCAGGGCAGCCGCTCGGCGAGGGCGTCCTTGGAGTCGACGAGGGCGGCGGCCTGTCCGGTCACCGAGGTGTCGAACGGGGCCGGTGTGGCGCGCAGTTCGGTCACGGTCCGCTGGGCCCCGGCCCCGACGCCCTCCCCTTCGGGCACGACGGTGAAGAAGGCGTGTCCCGGGCCCGCCGTCACGGGTCCCTCGGCTCGCGCGACCCCGTCGAGGGCGGCGATCCGGTCACGGTAGGCGGTGTACTGCGCGGGGGTGGCCGGGCCCTCGGCGAGGACGGTGAGTCCGCCGCCCGGGTTCCCCGGGAAGCCGTGCCGCAGTTCGTCCTGGACGATCCGGGAGGAGGCGGTGGTGGGGAGCTGTCGGTCGTCGGCGGTGCCGAACTTCACGCCAAAAAAGGGCAGTCCGAGGAGGACGAGTCCCGCGGTGGTGAGGACGGCGAAGACCGGCGCCCTGCGCATCACGAGCGCGGCGGCCCGCGCCCAGCCCGCGCCCTCCGGGCTCCGCTCCGGGGCGTCCGGGCGGCCCCGGCGCAGCAGCCGCCGCAGGTCCAGCGCGTTCACCCGGTCGCCGAGCAGCACCAGGGCCGCCGGGAGCAGGGCGAGCGCCGCGACCGCCGCGAGCAGGACGACCGCGATCCCCGCGTACGCGAAGGAGCGCAGGAAGTACTGCGGGAAGACGAGCATCGCGGAGAGCGAGGCGGCGACGGTCAGGGCGGAGAAGAGGACGGTCCGGCCCGCTGTGCGCAGGGTGGTGCGGACGGCGGTGCGCGGGTCGGCGCCCGCGGCCAGTTCCTCGCGGTGGCGGCGGACGATGAACAGGGCGTAGTCGATGGCGAGTCCGAGGCCGAGGGCGGTCGTCAGGTTCTGCGCGAAGACGGAGACGTCGGTGAACTCGGTGATGCCGCGCAGGACGGCGTTGGCCCCCAGGATGGCGACGATGCCGACGCCGAGCGGGAGGAGGGCGGCGACGGCGCTGCCGAAGACCATGACGAGCAGGACGAGGGTGAGCGGCAGGGCGATCAGCTCGGCCCGCAGCAGGTCCTCCCCGATGGTCTTCTGCATCTCATGGCGGACCGCGAGTCCGCCGCCGAGGGAGACCTCGACCGGCCCGTGGGTGCCCCGGTAGGAGGGGGCGATCCGGTCGAGCACGGCGGCGGCGGCCTTCTCCTCGCCGCCGATCCTGGCGGCGATCACGGCCTTCCGGCCGTCCTCGGAGCGGAGGGCGGGCGAGCCGGTGGACCAGTAGGAGCCGACGCCTTCGACGCCCGGCTCGGCGTCGAGCCGGGCGGCGAGCCGACGGGCCTCGGTGGCGGCGGCCGGGGCGTCGACGCCGCCGGGTCCGGCGTCCACGAGGAGCAGCAGATTGGGCTGGGAGCCGGGGAAGCGGTGCTCCAGGACCCCGGTCGCGTAGGTGGATTCGGCGGCCGGGTCCTCCCAGCCCCCGCTGCCCATCCGGTCGGCGACGCCGCTGCCCGCGAGGACGGCGAGGGCCGTCAGGACGAGGGCCACCAGGAGCGTGAGCCGTGGGCGCACGGTGACGAACCTCGTCCATCCCCCGGCCTCCGGGCCCTGCCGCGGCCCGCCCCCGGGCGCTGTTTTCTTGACTTCGGCCATGACGAGGTGTCCCCTTCACCTGACCCGTGTGCTCGCTTCCGGGCAGGTCACACAGGTCACCCGTTGCCATAGACTGGCAAACACGAGCGACCGCTCGCGTTCCACAAGAATGCGAGCGACCACTCGTGTTTGTCAATCGCGTTGAGGAAAGCTGGGGACAGCCATGTCCGAGGACGTGCCCGACGACCTGTCCGGGGACAGCTCCGGAGAACCGCGCCCGCGCCGCCGCCAGGCACGCGGCGAGCGCCGCATCGCCCAGTTGCTCCAGGCCGCCGCGAACGCCTTCTGCGCCAACGGCTACACGGCGACCAGCACCAACGCGATCGCCCGCGAGGCCCGGGTCTCGCCCGGCACGCTCTACCAGTACTTCCCGAACAAGGAGGCCATCGCGATCGAGCTCGGCGGGGTCCTCCTGCACCGGATGCGCGAGGCCCACGGCCAGGCGTTCACCCCGGAGAACCTCGACCTGCCGCTGCCCGCGCTGATCGACGCGGTGATCGACCCCATGGTCGAGTTCAACTGCGCCAACCCGGCCTTCCTCGCCCTGATGCACGGCTCCGAGGTCCCCGGCCGCATCGCCGAGGAGCACGACGAGCTGCACGACTCGCTGCTCTCCCGCGCCCGCGAGTTCATCGCCCACAAGGCCCCCCGCCTGCCCGTGGACGAGCAGACCCGGATCGCCGCCATGTCCTTCTCCGTGGTCAAGGGCGGCCTGGCGCTGGTCCTCGCCTCCCCCGAGGGCCCCGAGCGGGACGCCACGGTCGCCGAGCTGAAGAAGGTCCTCCTGCGCTATCTGGCCCCGGTGGCCGAGGGTTCGCCCACACCCTGACCCGGCGGGGACGGCGGTTCGCGCCGGTCCGGCCCGAACCGGCCCGGCGGAGACGGTGGCGCGCACCGGTCCGGCCCGAACCGGCGGGGAAAGCCCGACGCACCGGCCGACGCACCGCCCGGCCCGGCCCGGCAAAGACGCCCGCGCCCACAGGAAGCGGCCCCGCCCGACACCCGCCCCGCGTCGGCGCGGACGGCGCGGACCGCCTCACCACGCCTCCGAGCCCCCGCCCCGCTCGGCGGGCAGCGCCTTCTTCCCCGCCTCCGCCCGCGCCTTCAGGGCGAGCAGCGGGAAGAGGAGCACCGAGAGCATCCCCGCCCCGACCAGCGCCGCCGCCTCGCCCGCCGTCATCGCCCCGTCGTCCACGCCGATGGTGGTGATGGCGACGACGAGCGGCAGCGCGGTGGAGCCGTACAGGACGAGCCCGCCGCGGTCCTTCCGGCCGAGGTCGCGCGGGGCCAGGAACCAGATCGGCCCGCCGCGCACCACGAGGAACAGCAGCAGGAAGACCGGCAGCAGGAGCAGGCTCCGGCCGCCGTCGAGCAGCGAGTCCAGATCGAACTCGATCCCGGTGACGACGAAGAAGACGGGCACGAGGAAGCCGAAGCCGACCGCCTCCACCTTCTCCAGGATCTGCGGCCCGTACGCGGGCGCCGCCCCGGCCAGCACGAGCCGGGTGACCAGCCCCGCCGCGAAGGCGCCGAGCAGCACGTCGAGGCCGAGGGCCTCCGAGGCGCCCAGCATCAGCGCGAGCAGCAGGAAGACGAACCGCACCGCGAACTGGCCGCTGCTGTGCAGGGTCCTGGAGATCACCCGGGAGAACCACGGCGGGCGGGGCCGCAGCGCCCACAGCACGGCCCCCGCGGTGAGCGCGGCGAAGACCGCGAGGAGCGCGGTCGACTCGCCCGCGCCGCGCCCGCTGAGCAGCAGCGCCATCGCGATGATCGGGCCGAACTCGCCGACCGCGCCGAAGGCCATGACGACGGTGCCGAACCGCCCGTGGAGGTCGCCCGCGTCCCGGAGCACGGGCAGGACGGTGCCGAGCGCGGTGCTGGTGAGGGCGACCCCGATGAAGACGCCCTTGGTCCAGCCGCCGCCGAGCAGGATGCCGGTGGCGAGCCCGAGGACGAGGGCGGCGGCCCAGGCCCAGAGGGCGCGCCGGAGGGTGTCGCCCCGCACCTTGTCGAACTCGATCTCGTACCCCGCGAGGAAGATCAGCATGGTGAGGCCGAGTTCCGAGAGGCCGTCGACGAGTGCGCTCGGGCGGGCCCAGTCGAGGACGGCGGGGCCGACGAGGATGCCGAGCAGGATCTCGAAGATGACGAGGGGGACGGGGAGCCTGCCGCTGACCCCGTAGGCGAGCAGCGGCGCCAGGACGGCGATCGTCATGATCAGGACGAGCGTGATCCCCGAATGCGACATATCGGGTGTTTACCATAAGCTCCGGCCATACGGACCACAGGCGGAGGAACTTGGAGGATTTCCTGTGCACGAGTACCCGCCCGGCACCCGCACACCGGCACCCGCGCCGCCGCCCCCGGCGGCGCCACCCGTCCCGCCACCGCGCCCCGGCCTGTGGAAGCGCTGCCTCTGGGGCGGTCTGGCGCTCTGGGTGCTGACGGCGGTCGTCACCTACGTCACCGAGAACACCACCCTTCTCCCCACCCTCATCCTGCTCGGCAGTTTCCTCGTCCCGGCGGTCTTCGTGCTCTGGGCGTACGAGCGGCACGGCCGGGACCTCGGGGTGCCGGTGATCCTGGGGTGCTGCGTCACCGGCGGCGTCCTCGGGGTGCTCGGCGCCTCGGTCATGGAGTACTACCTGCTCCACCCGTCCCTGTGGATGTTCGTCGGGGTGGGCCTGATCGAGGAGGCCGTGAAGCTGGCGGCGCTGATGTTCGTGCTGCGCCACCGCCCCGGGCTGCGGGGCGTCCGCGCCGGGCTCGTGCTCGGCGGCGCGGTCGGCTTCGGCTTCGCCGCCTTCGAGAGCGCCGGGTACGCGTTCAACGCCGCCGTCACCATGGACGGCATCGACCTGCGCTCGCTCCTGGAGACGGAGATCCTGCGCGGGCTGCTCGCCCCCTTCGGGCACGGCCTGTGGACGGCCATCGCGGGCGGGGTCCTGCTGGCCTACCGCCGCCCCGACGGCCGCTTCCGCTTCACGGGCCCGGTCGTCGGCACGTACCTCGGCGTGGCGGCGCTGCACGCGCTCTGGGACTCGATGCACGGCATCGCGCTCTGGCTGGTGCTCCAGCTGACCACCACCAGCCTGGACCGCTCGCTCTTCGCGCAGGGGTACATCCCCCGGCCCACGGCCCAGCAGGAGCACCTCTTCACCCTGTTCTCGGTGGGCGGGCTGGTCCTGGTGACCCTGGCCGGACTCCTCTGGCTGAGATCGCTGGCGCGGTCCGAACGGGACCCTGGTGGAATTTATACCCCCTAGGGGTATAATCTGGTGATGTACGGACCTGAACCCACGAGGAGAACCCGATGTCCGCAGAGACGCAGACCGAGCTGACCACCGCCTACCAGGTCAAGGGCATGACCTGCGGCCACTGCGAAGGCGCCGTCACCGGCGAGATCTCCGCGCTGCCGGGCGTCTCCTCCGTCACCGCCGTCGCCGCCACCGGCGAGGTCACCGTCGTGTCCGTCGCCCCGCTCGACGTGGAGGCCGTCCGCGCCGCCGTCGACGAGGCCGGGTACGAGCTGGTCTGACCCCGCGCGCCACCGCCGCCCCCCGGGGCCGTACCGTCACCGGGTACGGCCCCGCTCCCGTTGGGAATCGCTCATGACGTCCACGATCACCGAGCTGACGATCGGCGGCATGACCTGTGCCTCCTGCGCCGCCCGCGTCGAGAAGAAGCTGAACCGGATCGACGGGGTGACCGCCACGGTCAACTACGCCACCGAGAAGGCCCGCGTCGAACACCCGCCGGACATCGGGGTCGACGAGCTGATCGCCACCGTCGAGAAGACCGGCTACACCGCCGAGGAACCCGCGCCGCCGGAGCCCGCGCCCACCGCCGGGTCCGCCGACGCGGACGGGCAGGACCCCGAGCCGGCCGCCCTCCGGCAGCGCCTCGTCGTCTCCGCGCTCCTCGCCGCCCCCGTCGTCCTGCTCGCCATGGTCCCCGCGCTCCAGTTCGACAACTGGCAGTGGCTCTCCCTGACCCTCGCCGCCCCCGTCGTCGTCTGGGGCGGCCTGCCCTTCCACCGGGCCGCCTGGACCAACCTCCGGCACGGCGCCGCCACGATGGACACCCTGGTCTCCATCGGCACCCTCGCCGCCTTCGGCTGGTCCCTCTGGGCCCTCTTCCTCGGCGACGCGGGCGAACCCGGGATGCGGCACGGCTTCGACCTCACCGTCGACCACTCCACCGGCTCCTCCGCGATCTATCTGGAGGTCGCGGCGGGCGTCGTCACCTTCATCCTGCTCGGCCGCTATCTGGAGGCCCGCGCCAAGCGCAAGGCGGGCGCGGCGCTGCGGGCCCTGATGGAACTCGGCGCCAAGGACGTCGCCGTCCTCCGCGACGGCACCGAGGTACGCGTACCGGTCACCGGACTGCGGACCGGCGACCTCTTCGTCGTACGCCCCGGGGAGAAGATCGCCGCCGACGGCACCGTCACCGGGGGCGCCTCCGCCGTCGACACCTCCCTCCTCACCGGCGAGTCCCTGCCCCTCGACGTCACCGAGGGCGACACCGTCACCGGCGGCTGCGTCAACGTCTCCGGCCGGCTCGTCGTCCGCGCCACCCGCGTCGGCGCCGACACCCGGCTCGCCCGGATGGCGAAACTCGTCGAGGACGCCCAGAACGGCAAGGCCGAGGTCCAGCGGCTCGCCGACCGGATCTCCGCCGTCTTCGTCCCCGTCGTCCTGCTCATCGCCCTCGGCACCCTCGTCACCTGGCTGCTCGTCACCGACGACCCCACGGCCGCCTTCACCGCCGCCGTCGCCGTCCTGATCATCGCCTGCCCCTGCGCCCTCGGCCTCGCCACCCCCACCGCCCTCCTCGTGGGCACCGGCCGGGGCGCCCAGCTCGGCATCCTCATCAAGGGCCCCGAAGTCCTGGAGTCCACCCGCCGGATCGACACGATCGTCCTCGACAAGACCGGCACCGTCACCACCGGCCGGATGTCCCTGACGGACCTCCACGTGTACGAGGACGCGGGCACCGACGCGGACACCCTCCTGCGGCTCGCCGGGGCCCTCGAACACGCCTCGGAGCACCCGGTGGCCCGCGCCGTCGCCGCCGGAGCCGCCGAACGCCTCGGCCCCCTGCCCACCCCCAAGACCTTCGAGAACGTCCCCGGGCTCGGCGTCCGGGGCTCCGTCGACGGCCGCCTCGTCCTCGTCGGACGCGCCGCCCTGCTCACCGCCGAGGGCGTCGAGGTCCCGGCGGAGACCGGCCCCGGCACCGTCCACGTCGCCTGGGACGGGATCGCCCGGGGCACCCTGACCGTCGCCGACACCGTCAAGGACACCAGCGCCGAGGCCGTCACCCGGCTGCGCGCGCTCGGACTGCGCCCGGTGCTGCTCACCGGCGACCACCGGGCGGCGGCCGAGGCCGTGGCCGCCGAGGTCGGCATCGACGAGGTGATCGCGGAGGTCCTGCCCGAGGAGAAGGCCGGGGTGGTCCGGCGGCTCCAGGAGGAGGGCCGGACCGTCGCCATGGTCGGCGACGGGGTCAACGACGCGGCGGCACTCGCCACCGCCGATCTGGGCCTGGCCATGGGGACCGGCACCGACGCGGCCATCGAGGCCGGTGACCTGACCCTGGTACGGGGGGACCTGCGGGTCGCGGCCGACGCGATCAGGCTCTCCCGCCGGACCCTCGCCACCATCAAGGGCAACCTCGGATGGGCCTTCGGCTACAACGTGGCGGCGCTGCCGCTCGCCGCGGCCGGACTGCTCAACCCGATGATCGCGGGCCTCGCCATGGCCTTTTCGTCCGTCTTCGTCGTCTCCAACAGCCTGCGGCTGCGCAGGTTCATGTGATTTCACCTACGTGTGACGCACAGGACCTTCACAACGAGACCTAGATCACAGATATTGGGGGGTAACCATCTGGGCTGTTCGCGAGTCTAAGTGGGCGATGCCGAAGAACGTCTTGGGGGACGTTCGGTGAGACGTCTTGGGGGATGTCCCACAGGCAAGCTGTTGGCCGGGGCACGTGCACCGGGGAGCTTTGAGCGGCCCTCCCGTACGTACCCCGGCAGACCGCGTCGCGCCCGACCCGCGTAGCCTCTGCTGACACGCAGACGCCCGGCCCGGATCCCGTGGGGGGAATCCGCTCCGGGACATGGGAAGCGCCCCGCTCGTCGACCCGTGGGGGGATCGACGGCGCGGGGCGCTTCTCTTTTTCGGCTCGGCTTTTCGGCTCGGCTTTCGGCTCGGCCCGGCTCCGGTCCTCACCGGGCTCGGCCCGGCTCCGGGGCGCTTCGCCCGCCCGGCGCCGACGCGCCCTTCCCGCCACCCGCCGCGGGCCGGACGCGAAACGCGCCCCTCCGGCCTCTCGGCCGTGGGGCGCGTCGCTCGTCTCAGGGGGGAGGTGCCGTTCAGCGGGCCTCGACCGGGACGAAGTCACGAAGGACCTCGCCGGTGTAGATCTGGCGCGGGCGGCCGATGCGGGAACCCGGCTCCTTGATCATCTCGTGCCACTGGGCGATCCAGCCCGGCAGACGGCCGAGCGCGAACAGCACGGTGAACATCTCCGTCGGGAAGCCCATCGCGCGGTAGATCAGACCCGTGTAGAAGTCCACGTTCGGGTAGAGGTTGCGCGAGACGAAGTACTCGTCGGAGAGCGCGTGCTCCTCCAGCTTCAGCGCGATGTCCAGCAGCTCGTCGGACTTGCCGAGGGCCGACAGGACATCGTGCGCCGCCGCCTTGATGATCTTGGCGCGGGGGTCGAAGGACTTGTACACCCGGTGGCCGAAGCCCATCAGGCGGACGCCGTCCTCCTTGTTCTTCACCTTGCGGATGAAGGAGTCGACATCGCCGCCGTTGGCCTGGATGCCTTCCAGCATCTCCAGGACCGACTGGTTGGCGCCGCCGTGCAGGGGACCCCAGAGGGCCGAGATGCCCGCGGAGATCGAGGCGAACATGTTCGCCTGCGAGGAGCCGACCAGACGCACGGTGGACGTCGAGCAGTTCTGCTCGTGGTCCGCGTGCAGGATGAGGAGCTTGTCGAGGGCGGCGACGACGACCGGGTCCAGGTCGTACTCCTGCGCCGGAACCGAGAAGGTCATCCGCAGGAAGTTCTCGACGTAGCCGAGGTCGTTGCGCGGGTAGACGAACGGGTGACCGATCGACTTCTTGTACGCGTACGCGGCGATCGTCGGCAGCTTCGCGAGCAGCCGGATCGTGGAGAGGTGGCGCTGCTCCTCGTCGAACGGGTTGTGGCTGTCCTGGTAGAAGGTGGACAGCGCGGAGACCACCGAGGACAGCATCGCCATCGGGTGGGCGTCCCGGGGGAAACCACGGAAGAAGTTCTTGACGTCCTCGTGGACCAGGGTGTGCTGCGTGATCTCGTTCTTGAAGGTCGCCTGCTCGTCGACCTTCGGCAGATCGCCGTTGATCAGCAGGTACGCCACCTCAAGGAAGGTGGAGCGCTCGGCCAGCTGCTCGATCGGGTAGCCGCGGTACCGGAGGATCCCCTGCTCTCCGTCGAGATAGGTGATCGCGGATTTATAGGCGGCGGTGTTGCCGTATCCGCTGTCCAGGGTGACCAGACCGGTCTGGGCTCGGAGTTTCCCGATGTCGAAGCCCTTGTCGCCGACGGTGCTCTCGACCACCGGGTAGGTGTATTCACCGTCCGCGTACCGCAGTACTACAGAGTTGTCGCTCACGTCATCCCTCACCGACGTAGTGCCTCTTTTCGAGGTGCCCTGACTGTCTCTACCATCCCCCATTTGGCTCAGGAGAGTGCACTCGGGGTCGACCATTGGGCCAATCGGCGGCACTCAGTGCCGCCAACCTTCACATCCTGCCCCGTTCGCCCCGGTTCCGGAAGCCCTCCGTGATCTTTCACACGAGGGCGCCCCCTGTGAGCCGATGGGACAGTGCGGTAAAGCGCCGCCCCGCCGAGACCGTACGGACCGCCTGGGCGATGGCCCGGCGCGACCCGACGAGGACCACGAGCTTCCGGGCCCGGGTCACGGCCGTGTAGAGCAGGTTCCGCTGGAGCATCATCCAGGCGCTCATGGTGACCGGAATGACCACCGCCGGATACTCGCTGCCCTGCGAGCGGTGGATGGTGACCGCGTACGCGTGGGCGAGTTCGTCCAGCTCGTCGAAGTCGTACGGCACCTCCTCGTCCTCGTCCGTGCGCACGGTCAGCCGCTGCTCGTCGGCGTCCAGCGCCGTGACGACGCCGACCGTACCGTTGAAGACCCCGTTGGCCCCCTTCTCATAGTTGTTGCGAATCTGGGTGACCTTGTCGCCGACCCGGAAGACCCGGCCGCCGAAGCGCTTCTCCGGAAGACCGGGACGCGCCGGGGTGATCGCCTGCTGGAGCAGCCCGTTGAGCGCGCCCGCGCCCGCCGGGCCCCGGTGCATGGGGGCCAGGACCTGGATGTCCCGGCGCGGGTCGAGGCCGAACTTGGCCGGAATGCGCCGGGCCGCGACCTCCACGGCGACCCGGGCGGCGTCCTCCGTCTCCTCCTCCGCGAAGAGGAAGAAGTCCGGCAGGCCGGTCGTCCGCGGCGGGGTGCCCGCGTTGATCCGGTGCGCGTTGAGCACCACCCCGGACTCCTGGGCCTGCCGGAAGATCCGGGTCAGCCGCACCGCGGGTACGGGGCTCCCCGGGGCGAGCAGATCCCCCAGGACCTCCCCCGCGCCGACCGAGGGGAGCTGGTCCACGTCCCCCACGAGCAGCAGATGGGCACCCGGTGCCACCGCCTTGGCCAGCTTGTTCGCCAGGAGCAGGTCGAGCATGGAGGCCTCGTCGACCACCACCAGATCGGCGTCGAGCGGCCGGTCCCGGTCGTAGGCCGCGTCCCCGCCCGGCTTCAGCTCCAGGAGCCGGTGGACGGTGGACGCCTCGGCGCCGGTCAGCTCGGCGAGCCGCTTGGCCGCCCGGCCAGTGGGCGCGGCGAGGACCACCTTGGCCTTCCTGGCGCGGGCCAGTTCCACCACGGACCGGACCGTGAAGGACTTGCCGCAGCCGGGCCCGCCGGTGAGGACGGCGACCTTCCTGGTCAGGGCGAGCCGTACGGCGTCCTCCTGCTCGGGCGCCAGGGAGGCCCCGGTGCGGTCGGCGAGCCAGGCGAGGGCCTTGTCCCAGGCCACGTCCCGGAAGGCGGGCATCCGGTCCTCCTCGGCCCGCAGCAGCCGCCGCAGCTGCCCGGCGAGGGACAGCTCGGCCCGGTGGAAGGGGATCAGGTACACGGCGGTGACGGGCGTCCCCTCCGGGCCCGGCACGGTCTCCCGTACGACCCCCTCGGGGTCTTCGGCCAGCTCGGCGAGGCACTCGATGACGAGCCCGGTGTCCACCTGGAGGAGCTTCACGGCGTCGGCGATCAGCCGCTCCTCGGGCAGGAAGCAGTGGCCCTGGTCGCTGGACTGCGACAGGGCGTACTGGAGCCCGGCCTTGACCCGGTCGGGGCTGTCGTGGGGGATGCCGACGGCCTGGGCGATCTTGTCGGCGGTGAGGAAGCCGATGCCCCACACGTCGGCGGCGAGCCGGTAGGGCTGGTTCCGCACGACGGAGATGGAGGCGTCCCCGTACTTCTTGTAGATGCGGACCGCGATGGACGTGGACACCCCCACGCCCTGGAGGAAGACCATGACCTCCTTGATGGCCTTCTGCTCCTCCCAGGCGGCGGTGATGTTCTTCGTCCGCTTGGGGCCGAGGCCCGGCACCTCGATCAGCCGGGCCGGGGCCTCCTCGAGGACGTCCAGGGTGTCCAGCCCGAAGTGCTGGGTGATGCGGTCGGCGAAGACCGGCCCGATGCCCTTGACCAGGCCGGAGCCGAGATAGCGGCGGATGCCCTGGATGGTGGCGGGCAGCACCGTCGTGTAGTTGTCGACGGTGAACTGCTTGCCGTACTGCGGATGGGAGCCCCAGCGGCCCTCCATCCGCAGCGACTCCCCCGGCTGCGCGCCGAGCAGCGAACCGACCACGGTGAGCAGGTCCCCGGCCCCGCGCCCGGTGTCGACACGGGCGACCGTGTACCCGTTCTCCTCGTTGGCGTAGGTGATGCGCTCCAGCACCCCTTCGAGCACCGCCGGCCCCGGACCACGACCCTCATTGGACATGCCCCGACGGTAGCGAAGGGCTCGGACAGCGCGACGGCCCGCCTGTCCGGATCGTCAGCGCTCCCGGCCGTACGGGCCGTGCTCCCCGGCCGTCCGGTCCAGGAAGGCCTCGCGGAGCCGGGGATCGCGCAGAAGGGCCAGTACGTCGTCCTCGCCCGCGAAGAGCGCCTCGGCCGCGGGGTGCCCGGACTGGTGGAACATCGCGACGAGCACGTCGGCGAGCGGGCGGTTCCAGGAGACCCGGACGATCTCCCTCGCCCTGTCGTGCCGTCCCTCGTCCGTGACGATCCGCCACAGTTCCAGAGCCTGCCGGGACAACGCGTAGGCGTCCACGCGTCCCTTGACCAGGACCGGTCTGCTGTTCAGTCCGAACACGTCGATGCACGCCTGCCCCCGGGGCGTCCTCGCCCGGTACTCGCCGAGGGGGAGCACCAGACGCAGATGGTCCAGCGGGTCCCCCGAGGTGGGGTCGAGCAGGAGCGGGACGCCGTCCCCGTCGGTCGGGAACAGGTTCCTCTTCTGGTTGCTGTTGCAGTACGAGCAGGCCAGCAGGTGGTTGAGCCAGTCGAAGGTCCGCAGCGGGGTACGGCTCTTCGGGTCGAAGTGGTCGATGTCCGTGCCCTGGCCGTCACCGCAGTACATGCACCGCGCGTGGCCGGGCGCCATCTCCGTGAGCGCGCCGAGGAGCGCGGGACGTACGCTCCGCCGGGCGGCCCAGAGCTTCCTGGCCCTCTCCTTCCGGGCCTTGTCCGTGGCCTCCGCCGCGATCTTCCCGGTGTACTCCCCCAGTCGCGCCACCGTCTCCGGCGGCAGCGCGGTACGCCGGAGCCGGATCACTCCGCGATCTCCCGGGAGAGCCGCTGGAGACGGGCGGACATCTCGTCCAGGCGGGCCGTCGGTGAACTGGTGAGCAGGCCCTTCAGCTCCTCGTAGCGGGAGAGGGTCTCCACCGAGGTGTCACCGTCGTAGACGCGCGCCTCCAGCTCCACGAACTCGGCGCGCAGCCGCTCGGCCCGTTCGGAGTACGGGGTGTCCAGGCCGAACAGCTCGGAGAGGACCGCGTCGTCCCCGCTGCCGAAGACCACCCGCTCGTACAGGTCCCGCGACACCACTTCCGGCGCGGCCTCCTCGTCCACTCCGGGGAGCCGGATCAGACCGCCGGGGTCGGCCGCCTGGCAGATGTACGGGCTGTGCGTGGTGACGATGAACTGGATGAGGGGGAAGCGCGAGGTCAGCCACGGCCCGATGCGGCGCTGCCAGGTGACGTGGAGGTGGGCGTCGATCTCGTCGATGATCACGACTCCGGGAACGCGGACCGCCCGGAGGCCCTCGCCGTCCCCGGGGAACGCCGCCCCGCCGAAGGCGTCGTGGGGGGGGGTGGGGGGAAAGACGCACACGGGGGGGGCCCGGGGCGGACCCGGGGCCGAACACCCCCGCGGGGATACCCAGGACCCCCCGGGGGGGCCCCCCCGCCCCGGGGTGGGGGTGGTGTTGTGGCTGCCCCCCCCCCACGACGAGGGAGGCGACCGTACGGAAGCCGTCGCTCATCTCGCGCAGGGGGAAACGCTGTCCGCCGCGGGTGACCCAGAGCCCCTCGGAGTCCACGTCGTCCACCCGGTATCCGTCCGGCAGGAGTCCGTCCCCCAGGATGGACAGGGCCGCCTCCTTCAGGGCTTCGGCGCCTTCCTTGCCCTCCAGCGCGCGCAGGTGCTGCTCGATCAGCCAGACGACCCCCTCGGCGAGAGAGGCGTCCTCGTGGAACAGGCTGGCCTGGCGGGCGACCGGGCCGGAGGCCAGCATCAGCCGCTGCACGTCCCCGGAGCCGCCCGCCATCCGCCGGAACGGCCCGTACGCGGCGCAGAACCAGCCCGCCGGGTTGTCGGCCCACGGGCCGCGCCGGGCCGGGGTGGCCCTGGTCGCCCGCGCCTTCGCGTACCGGACCTCCTCCAGCGCGGGCCGCGCGTGCCGACGGCTGCCGCCCGCCTCGTCCGGCGCGGTCCACTTGACCCCCGCCCAGAACTCGTCCACGGTCCTCCCCCCGACGCTGAACCTGTCGAAGCTCCCGTCCCTCACGACCTCGGCCTCGGCCAGGCCGACCCCCGTCCCCCGCGCGATCCAGTTCTCGAAGTCCTGGACGAGTCCGCGCGCCGCCACCGGGCCGCTCAGGGCCAGGGCCAGGGCACGCAGCAGGGTCGTCTTGCCCGATCCGTTGCGGCCCGCGAGCACCGTCCACCCGGCGTGGCTGCCGTCGGGCCGGGTCAGCTCCAGGTCGACCGTGCGGGGCCCGTGGAACGACTTGATGTTCTCGATGTGGATCCTGCTGACGTACATGGAGTCGTGTCCGTTCGCTCGGTCCTGAGGGCGGAACCAGGGCAGGAGACGACCTGCCGACCCGGACGGCCGATTCTACGGACGGCGGTACGGCCGCCCCGACCCGTGCGGTCGCGTCGGGACGGTCCCGGTCCCGGAGCCGCTCGGGTGCTCGACGTGCCGACGTGCGGCCCCCGTCATAGCGTGGTCCGCATGAGCGACGGATCCTTCCAGGACGACGTCCTGAACGAACTGGGCGACGATCGGCTCCAGGAGATCGCCGGGGTGCTCGGCACGGACACCGCCGGGGCCCGGGAGGTCGTGGGCAGTTCGGTCGCCGAGCTGTCCGGCGAGCTGCGCCTGGCCGCCTCCGAACCGGGCGAAGCGGACGAGGTCCGCGCCGCCGTCGACGAGGTCACCTCGTCCGAGCCCCCGCTGCGGGGCGTCGCCGCGTTCGGCGGGCTGGTGGGCGGCGGGCTGATGGCCGGGCTCCTCGCCCGGCTGGCCAGACCGGTGGCGAACGCCGTCGCCAAGCGCACCGGCATCCCCCCGGCCACCGCCGGACGCGCGGTCGACCTGCTCGTCCCGGTCGTCCTGGCGGTCCTCACCAAACGCGCGGCCGGGAAGAAGGGCGGCCTGGGGGACCTGCTGGGCGGACCGAAGAAGTAGCCCGGCGCACGGCCCCCCGCGCGGTGACTCCGGCCGCTCCCGCCCGCGCCCCCCGGGTCAGATCTTCAGGAACGCCTCCAGCGTCTCCTCCAGGACCTCCGCGCCGTCCCTCGCCCACAGGTCGTCGTTGAAGATCTCCACCTCCACCGGGCCCGTCCAGCCCGCCCGCCCCGCCAGGTCGCACCAGGCGCGGAGGTCGATCGCGCCCGTGCCCAACTGGCCCCTGCCGGTGAGGACGCCCGCCGGGAGCGGGGTCGTCCAGTCGGCGAGCTGGAAGGAGTGGAGGCGGCCCGTCCGGCCCGCGCGTTCCACCGCCGCCGGGGCCCGGTCGTCCCACCACAGGTGGTACGTGTCGACCACCACGCCCACCTGCTCGGCCGGGAAGCGCTCCGCGATGTCCAGGGCCTGGTCCAGGGTGGAGACCGCGCACCGGTCGGCCGCGTACATCGGGTGGAGGGGCTCCACCGCGAGGCGGACCCCGCGCTCCCCCGCGTACGGGGCGAGTTCGCCGAGGGCCTCGGTGACGCGGGCGCGCGCCGAGGGCAGGTCCGGGTGGCCGGGAGTGAGGCCGCCGGAGACCAGGACGAGGGTGTCGGTGCCGAGCGCCACGGCCTCGTCGATCGCCGCCCGGTTCTCCGCGAGCCAGCCGTCCGAGGTGAAGAAGCCGCCCCGGCACAGGGTGGTGACGGTGAGGCCCGCGTCCCGCACCAGTTCGGCCGCCGCCGCCACCCCGTACTCCCGGACCGGTTCGCGCCACAGGCCGACGGAGCCGATCCCGAGGCGGACGCAGTGGGACACCAGCTCCGGCAGGGCGAGCTGCTTGACCGTCATCTGGTTGACGCTGAGACGGCCGAGGTTCACCGGATGCCTCCGTGGACGGCGAGCAGCGACCTCATGCGGTCCTCCGCGAGATCCGGGTCGGGGAACAGGCCGAGCCGGTCGGCGAGTTCGTAGGCGCGCGCGAGGTGCGGCAGGGAGCGGGCGGACTGGAGGCCGCCGACCATCGTGAAGTGCTCCTGGTGCCCGGCCAGCCAGGCGAGGAGGACGACGCCCGTCTTGTAGAAGCGGGTCGGGGCCTCGAAGAGGTGGCGGGACAGCTCCACCGTGGGGTCGAGGAGCGCCCGGAAGCCCTCCGTGTCACCGGTGTCCAGGGTCCGCACCGCGTGCGCCGCCAGCGGTCCCAGCGGGTCGAAGACGCCCAGCAGGGCGTGGCTGAAGCCCCGGTCGTCGCCCGCGATCAGCTCGGGGTAGTGGAAGTCGTCGCCGGTGTAGCAGCGGACGCCCTCCGGGAGGCGACGGCGCAGTTCGACCTCGCGCCGGGCGTCGAGGAGGGAGACCTTGATGCCGTCGACCTTGTCGGGGTGGGCGGCGACGACCTCCAGGAAGGTCTCCGTCGCCGCGTCCAGGCCGGTCGAGCCCCAGTAGCCGTCGAGCGCCGGGTCGAACATCGGGCCGAGCCAGTGCAGGACCACCGGCTCGGCCGACTGGCGCAGGAGGTGGCCGTAGAGGTCGAGGTAGTCGTCGGGGCCCTGCGCGGCGGCGGCGAGCGCGCGGGAGGCCATCAGGACGGCCCGGGAGCCGGTCTCCTCGACGAGCGCGAGCTGCTCCTCGTACGCCTCGCGGACGGTCGGCAGGTCGGCGGGGCCGGTGAGCTGGTCGGTGCCGACTCCGCAGGCGATCCGGCCGCCGACGGCCTTCGCCTCGGCGGCCGAGCGGCGGATGAGTTCGGCCGCGCCCGCCCAGTCGAGGCCCATGCCGCGCTGGGCGGTGTCCATGGCCTCGGCGACCCCGAGGCCATGGGACCAGAGGTGGCGGCGGAAGGCGAGGGTGGCGTCCCAGTCGACGGCCGCCGGGGCGTCGGGGGCGGTGTCGGCGAAGGGGTCGGCGACGACGTGGGCGGCGGCGAAGACCGTGCGGGAGGCCGGGGGACCGGCCGGGGCGAGGGCGAGGGGCGCGGCGCGGGGCTCGTACTCCCGGGTCCCGCCACCGGGTCCGGGGAGCCGGATCACAGGGTCACCTCGGGGACGTCGAGGCGGCGGCCCTCGGCGGCGGAGCGCAGGCCGAGTTCGGCGAGCTGCACGCCCCGGGCGCCCGCGAGGAGGTCCCAGTGGTACGGCTCGCCGAGGACGACGTGCCGCAGGAACAGCTCCCACTGGGCCTTGAAGCCGTTGTCGAACTCGGCGTTGTCGGGGACCTCCTGCCACTGGTCGCGGAAGGACTCGGTGGCCGGGATGTCGGGGTTCCAGACGGGCTTGGGGGTGGCCGAGCGGTGCTGGACGCGGCAGCCGCGCAGTCCGGCGACGGCGGAGCCGTGGGTGCCGTCGACCTGGAACTCGACGAGTTCGTCGCGGTGGACGCGGACGGCCCAGGAGGAGTTGATCTGGGCGACGGCGCCGCCCTCCAGCTCGAAGACGCCGTAGGCGGCGTCGTCGGCGGTCGCCTCGTACGGCTTGCCGTCCTCGTCCCAGCGGCGCGGGACGTGGGTGGAGACATGGGCGCTGACGGAGGTGACGCGGCCGAACAGCTCGTGGAGCACGTACTCCCAGTGCGGGAACATGTCGACGACGATGCCGCCGCCGTCCTCCGAGCGGTAGTTCCAGCTGGGGCGCTGGGCGTCCTGCCAGTCGCCCTCGAAGACCCAGTAGCCGAACTCGCCGCGCACGGAGAGGATCTCGCCGAAGAAGCCGCCGTCGACGAGGCGCTTCAGCTTGCGGAGTCCGGGCAGGAAGAGCTTGTCCTGGACGACGCCGTGGCGGACGCCCCCGGCCCGGGCGAGGCGGGCGAGTTCGAGGGCGCCCGCGAGGCCGGTGGCGGTGGGCTTCTCGGTGTAGACGTGCTTCCCGGCCCGGATGGCCCTGGTGAGGGCGTCGGCGCGGGCGGAGGTGACCTGGGCGTCGAAGTAGATGTCGACGGTGTCGTCGGCGAGGACGGCGTCGAGGTCGGTGGACCACTCGGTGAGGCCGTGGCGCTCGGCGAGGGCGCGCAGGGCGGGTTCGCGGCGGCCGACGAGGACGGGCTCGGGCCAGAGGGTCTCGCCGTTCCCGAGGTCCAGACCGCCCTGTTCGCGGAGGGCGAGGATCGAGCGGACGAGGTGCTGGCGGTGCCCCATGCGTCCGGTGACGCCGTTCATGGCGATGCGGACTGTCCTGCGTGTCACGAAAGGTTCCTCTCCCCGGTGTTCCGCGCCCCGATAGAAAGCGCTTTCCATCGCCGATGACGCTAGCCTGCCGACATCGCCGTCGACAAGGCCCCGGAGGTACGCACACGATGACCGTCACCCTGGCGGACGTGGCCGCCCGCGCACGGGTCTCCCCCGCCACCGTCTCCCGCGTCCTCAACGGCAACTACCCGGTCGCCGCGACCACCCGCGACCGGGTCCTGCAGGCCGTCGACGAGCTGGACTACGTCCTCAACGGACCCGCCAGCTCGCTGGCCGCCGCCACCTCCGACCTCGTCGGCGTCCTCGTCAACGACATCGCCGACCCCTTCTTCGGGATCATGGCCGGGGCCGCGCAGAGCGCCATAGGCGAGACCGGGTCCGGGCGCGGCGGCGGCGAGAAGCTCGCCGTGGTCTGCAACACCGGCGGGTCCGCCGCCCGCGAACTGACCTACCTCACCCTGCTCCAGCGGCAGCGGGCCGCCGCCGTCATCCTGATGGGCGGCTCCCTGGAGGACCCCGAGCACCTGGCCGCCACCACGGTGAAGCTCACGAAGCTCGCGGAGGCCGGGACCAGGGTCGTGCTGTGCGGGCGCCCGCCCGCGCCCGGCGACGCGCCCACCGCCGCGCTCGCCTTCGACAACCGGACCGGCGCGCGGCGCCTCACCGAGCACCTGCTCGGCCTCGGCCACCGGCGCATCGGGTACGCGGCGGGCCCGGTCGACCGCACGACGACCCGGCACCGGCTCGAAGGGCACCGGGAGGCGCTCGCGGCGGCGGGGGTCCCGGAGGGGCCGACGGTCCACGGGGCGTACGGCCGTCGGGCCGGGTACGACGCCACGGCCGGGCTGCTCGCCCGTGACCCCGGGCTCACGGCGGTGGTCGCCGCCAACGACACGGTGGCGCTGGGCGTCTGCGCGGCGCTGCGGGAGCGGGGCCTGTCCGTCCCCGGCGACGTGTCCGTCGCGGGCTTCGACGACCTGCCGTTCTCGATCGACGCGGTGCCGTCCCTGACGACGGTCCGCCTCCCGCTGTACGAGACGGGCGTACGGGCGGGCCGCCTGGCCATGGGCACGGAGCCCCCGCCGGAGGACGGCCCGGAGACGGTCCCGGCGGAGCTGGTCGTACGGGGGTCGACGGGGGCGCCACGGGGGTGAGGGGCCCGGTGGCCGGAGCCGCTTTTTGATGGCCGGACGGGTGTACCCCTGGCGTCGGTGGCCGTCCGTCCGGCGCGGGGACGGCGGCCGGTACGGCGTACGCGTACGGACTCGGCCCGGTACGGACCCGGCGCCCGGCCTCCGGACCGGCGCACGGGTGGAGCGGCCAACGCCCGGCCCGGCGCGGGAGGCGGTGGGACACCGGGCCTTCCCGGTGAAACTTCCCGGGTACGGCTTCCCGGTGGGCGGGCCGGGCGGTGGGGCGGGACCGGCCCGGACAGGCCGGGGGCCGAAGCGGGACAGGCGGTCGCGAGCCGGGCCAGGGTGGATGGAGTGGGCGGGGGCGGGCCCCCGGGCTCAGGGCCGTAGACCCGTGGCCGTCAGGACCGCGTCCACCGTCTCCTCCACCGTCAGGTCCGCGTTGTCGAGCCAGACGCCCTCGTCCGCGAGTTCCGCGCGCATCGCCTCGTCCAGGAACGCCCAGTTCGTCGTCAGGCGCTTGTCGCGGGCGTTGTTGCGCTCCCAGGCCTTCTCCGGGCCCGGGGCCAGGATCACCACGTGGAGCGGGGTCCGCCCGCTGTGCGCCCGGTAGAAGTCCAGGTGGGAGCGGCGTACCACCACGTCGTCGAGGACCGGGAGGAAACCGGCGGCGGCGAAGCTGCCCGCGAGGAGGGTCGCGTTGCGGGCGCGCAGCAGGATCTGGCGGTCCGCCTCCGGGTCGCCTTCGGGCGTGGGCCACCGGCAGCCGCTCACGACGAGGGACTGGAGGGCGTCCACCTCGATGTGCGCGGCGCGCGCGAAACGGGCCGCGAGGGCCGCCGCGACGGTCGACTTGCCGCTGCCAGGGATGCCCGCGAGGAGGACCGCTCCGGGCACGGGCACGGGGGCGTCGACGGTGAGGTGATCGAAGGTCATGCGGGCCTTTCCTCGCGGCAGGGACCCGAGGAGGCTACGAGGACGGGCGCCTCCTCCGCCACGGGTTTCCCGGGCTCCGGCCGCCGCTTCCGGCCGGGGGCGAAGGAGGTGAGGGCCACCCCGCCGACGAGCAGCGCCGCCGCGCACCAGCGGGCCGGGCCCACCCCCTCGCCGAGGAAGAACGCCGCCGAGGACATGCCGAAGACGGGCACCAGGAGGGAGAAGGGGGCGACGGAGGAGGCGGGATACCGGCGCAGGAGCCAGCCCCAGGCACCGAAGCCGAAGACGGTGGTGATCCAGGCGACGTAGACGATGACCCCGGCACCGGCCGGGTCGAGCGCGCGCAGGGCGGCGAGGTCCCGCTCGGGCCCTTCCAGGAGGAGGGAGAGGGCGAGCAGCGGCAGGACGGGCACGGTGCTGACCCAGACCATGAAGTTGAGCGCGTCGGGCGGGGCCGCCTTGCGGGTCAGGACGTTGGAGACGCCCCAGCAGGCCGCCGCCGCGATCACCAGGCCGAAGCCGAGGAACGATCCGGCGGCGCCCCCTCCGGCCTCGGAGGCGGCGGCGACGCCGATGCCCGCGAGGGCGACGCCCATGCCGGCCAGTTGGCGGGGGCGGGGCCGTTCGCCGAGGGCGGCGAAGGCGAAGAGGGCGGTGAAGACGGCCTGGACCTGGAGGACGAGGGAGGACAGTCCGGCGGGCGCGCCGAGGTCCATGCCGGTGAAGAGCAGCCCGAACTTGGCGACGCCCAGCGCGAGTCCGACGCCCACGATCCACTTCCAGGCCACGGTGGGGCGGCCCACGAAGAAGACGGCGGGGAGGGCGGCGGCGAGGAAGCGGAGGGCGGAGAAGAGCAGCGGCGGGAAGTGGTCGAGGCCGATCTCGATGACGACGAAGTTCACTCCCCAGACGGCGGCGACGAGGGCGGCGAGGGCAAGGTGGGCGGGGCGCATGGCGTCGAGCATGGCCGCCGCCGACCGTGTAGCACCAGCACGGGTTCCTTCATGGTGGGATGTAGCGGTACTACATCCACGGAGGACCGCTACACCCCAGGAGGGTTCCGTGCTGGACCTCGGCCGTCTCCGCGCCCTGCACGCCGTCGCCGTCCACGGCAGCGTCGGCGCCGCCGCCGCCGCGCTCGGCTACACGCCGTCGGCGGTCTCCCAGCAGATCGGGAAGCTGGAGCGGGAGACCCGTACGACCCTCCTGGAACGCAGCGGGCGGGGCGTCCGGCTCACCGACGAGGCGCACCAGCTCGCGGGGACGGCACAGCGGTTGCTCGCGCTCGTGGAGGAGGCGGAGGTGCGGCTGGAGGAGCGGCGCGGGCTGCCTTCGGGGCGGCTCTCGATCGCCTGTTTCGCGAGTGCGGCGCGCGGTCTGATGCCCCGGGCGCTCGCGGAGCTGACCCGGCTGCACCCGGACCTGGACGCGCGCCTCTCGGAGGTGGACCCGCACCTCTCGGTCGATCTGGTGGCGCGGGGCGTGGTGGATCTGGCGGTGGCGCACGACTGGGACATCGCGCCGCTGCCCGCGCCGCCGGGGGTCGAGCAGGCGGTGATCGGGGACGACCGGTGCGATCTCCTGGTGCACCGGGAGCATCCGCTGGCGGGGCGGGCGTCGGTGCGGCGGGAGGAGCTGGCGGCGGAGCGGTGGATCTCGCAGCCGCCGGGGACGGTGTGCCACGACTGGCTGACGCGGACGCTGCGGACGACGGGGTTCGAGCCGCTGATCGCCCATCAGGCGGAGGAGAACCACACGCAGGTGGCGCTGGTGGCGGCCGGTCTGGGGATCGCCCTCGTGCCCCGGCTGGGCCGTGGGGCGCTGCCGCCCGAGGTGGTGGCGGTGCGGCTCGACCCGATGCCGACGCGTCGGCTGCACGCCATGTGGCGGACCGGGGCGGCGCGGCGCCCGGCGATCAGGGAGACGGTCCGTACGCTCCAGGAACTCTGGCCCGGGATCGCCGCCGTGGGTGATTCCCGCACGGGTCCTTGACCTGGAAGTTATTTTCGGGTTATCCGTGACTCCGTGGAAGTTTCCTTCACCGGACGCCTCCGCACGAGCCCTCCCCTCGCACGGCCGGAAGGAGCATCAGTGCACCACCGCGCCCCCGTCTCCACCCCCACCCCCTCCAGACGCGCCCTCCTCACGGTGACCGCCGCCGCCGTCGCGGCGACCGCCACCGGAGCGGGCACCGCCACCGCCCGCACCGCGCGCGAACGGCCCGACGACCGGAAGCTCCGGCGGATCATCGACCGGATGTCCCTGGCGGAGAAGGTCGGCCAGCTCTTCGTGATGCGGGTGTACGGCCATTCCGCGACCGCCCCCGACCAGGCGGACGTGGACGCCAACCTCAAGGAGATCGGCGTACGGACCGCCGCCGAGCTGGTCGAGCGCTACCACGTCGGCGGGATCATCTACTTCACCTGGGCCCACAACACCCGGGACCCGTTCCAGATCGCCGAGCTGTCCAACGGCATCCAGCGGGCGGCGCTCGCCCGGGGCTCCCGGGTCCCGGTGCTGATCTCGACCGACCAGGAGCACGGCATCGTCTGCCGGGTGGGCGAGCCCGCGACCCTGCTGCCCGGGGCGATGGCCCTGGGCGCCGGGGGTTCGCGCGCGGACGCCCGCCGGGCGGCGCGGATCGCGGGCGCCGAACTGGCAGCGATCGGCATCCGCCAGAACTACGCCCCGGTCGCGGACGTCAACGTGAACCCGGCCAACCCGGTGATCGGGGTCCGGTCCTTCGGCTCCGACCCGGCGGCGGTCGCCGGGCTGGTCACCGCGCAGGTCCAGGGCTACCGGCTGGCCGGGGTGGCGGCGACCTCGAAGCACTTCCCCGGGCACGGGGACACCGCCGTGGACAGCCACTACGGGCTGCCGACGATCACCCACACCCGGGAGGAGTGGGAGGAGCTGGACGCCCCGCCGTTCCGGGCGGCCGTCGCGGCGGGCATCGACTCCATCATGACCGCGCACATCGTGGTCCCGGCGCTGGACCCGAGCGAGGACCCGGCGACCCTGTCCCGGCCGATCCTCACCGGGGTCCTGCGCGAACGCCTCGGCTACGACGGGGTGGTGGTGACCGACGCCCTCGGCATGGAGGGGGTGCGCACCAAGTACGGCGACGAGCGCGTCCCGGTGCTCGCCCTGAAGGCGGGCGTGGACCAGCTCCTCAACCCGCCGAAGCTGGACGTGGCCTGGAACGCGGTCCTGAGGGCGGTCGAGAACGGCGAGCTGACGGAACGGCGCCTCGATGAATCGATCCTGCGCGTGCTGCGCCTGAAGGCGGGGCTGGGCCTCCTCCGGAATCCGTACGTGACCCGGGCGGGCGTCGCCCGGGTGGTGGGGAACGCCGCGCACCTGGCCCAGGCCGACCGGATCGCGGAGGCCACCACGACGCTCCTGGTCAACGAGGGCGGCTTCCTGCCGCTGAGCCCGGCGCGGCACGGCTCGGTCCTGGTCGTCGGCGCCGATCCGGCGTCCCCGTCCGGGACCACGGGCCCGCCGACGGCGACCCTGGCGACGGCCCTGCGCGAGCTGGGGTTCACCGCGACGGCGCTGCCCACCGGGACCGCTCCGACGGCGGCGCGGATCGAGGAGGCGGTGGCCGCGGCGGCGGGGAAGGACGTCGTCCTGGTGGGGACGTACAACGTCACCGGGGCCAGTGCGCAGCGGACGCTGGTCGCGCGGCTCGCCGCGACCGGGGTGCCGGTGGTGACGCTGGCGATCCGCAACCCGTACGACGTGGCCCGGCTGTCCGGGCAGCGGGCGACGCTGGCCACGTACGCGTGGACCGACGTCGAACTCCGCGCGGCCGTAAGGGTGCTGGCGGGCCGGGCCCGGCCGGTGGGACGGCTCCCGGTCCCGGTCCAGAGCGCGGACGACCCGACGAGGGTGCTCTACCCGGTCGGGTACGGGCTGTCGTACCGCTGACGGCGCTCCGCCCGGACGGCCGGCAGGGGCCGGTACGGGCTCGCGGCGCCGCCGGTGTCCCGCCCGGCCGGGCGGGACACCGGACACGGCACCGGTGGTGGGGCGCGCCGCCGGACGCGCCCCGCCACCGGTGACCGTGGCCGGTACCGCCGGTGACCGGGATCAGCACCGCCGGTGAGCCGGGCCGGTACCGCCGGTGACCGGGGTCAGCCGGGTGTCACGGCCGCAGGCCGTGCTCCTTCGTCGCGTCCTCGTCGACCGGCTTGTCGATGCGGGCGTCGAAGCGGGCGAGGGGCTGCGCCGCCGCGACCGCAGGGGCGGGGACTCCGGCCCAGGCGAGGATGCGGGCGGTGGCCTTCTCGCGCTCGGCGTCGACCAGACCGGCCACGTTCGCCCCGTGGTTGGCGCCCGGCGCCGTGTACACGTAGCTGTCGCGCGCCTTCTTGCCGAGGCGGAACTTCTCCGAGCCCCACGGGTCGTTGCCGCCGTAGACGAAGAGCATCCGGTCCGCGTTGTTGCGGACCCAGTTGTCGACGTCCCGCATGGCGTGCGGCTGGAACTTCATCGGGATCTCGCGCGGCACGAAGTTGCGGGCGGGCTGGTAGCCGTAACGGCTGAGGCCCTTGAGGTGCGGCTGCTTGATGCTGGGCGAGCCGAGCTGGGTGGCCGCCTGGTAGTAGTACGGCGTGTACGGCTCCAGGCCCTGGTCGGTGTAGGCGGACCAGCCGGAGTAGGCGTCGATCGTCTCGTAGACGGTGTCGTCGCTCGCGGTCCTCGCGTCCGGGATCTGGTCGCAGACGTCCTGGCCGTAGTACTGCCAGAAGCCCCACACGAAGTCGAGGACGACGGCCTCGTACGCCTTGTCGACGGTGCCGATCGTCCGGAAGGTGGCGCCCTCCGCCTCGGCCCACGCCTTGTACTTGGCCTGGAGCGGGGCGCGGCGGACGAGGGCCTCGCGCTGCATGTCGTTGAGGCGGTCGCGGCACTCCTTGGTGCCGACGGTCGCGAAGAAGCGGTCGTAGGCCGAGTCCTCCTTGTCGACCACGTCGTTCGGGGCGACGTAGGCGACGACGCCGTCCATGTCACGCGGGTAGAAGCGCTCGAAGTAGGTGGCGGTCATGCCTCCCTTGGAGGCGCCGGTGGAGAGCCACTTCTGGTCGTAGATCTTCTTCAGGGCGGTGAAGATCCGGTGCTGGTCGCTGGCCGCCTGCCAGATGTCGAGCTTCGACCAGTCGGCGGGCTGCGGACGCGACGGCGTGAAGAAGCGGTACTCCATGGAGACCTGGTTGCCGTCGATGATCCGGGTCGGTTCGGCCCGGCTCGGGGCGGTGCTGAGCGAGTAGCCGCTGGTGCGGAAGACCGTGGGGCGGGCCGTGTCCTTGTGGAGGACGGAGATCCGCTGGTCGAACGTACCGGCCCAGGGGCGGCGGTGGTCGATCGGCTGCTTGTAGTTGAGGACGAAGAAGCGGTAGCCGGCGACCGGCTTCTCCTCGATCAGGCTCATCCCGGGGATCGCCAGGATGCGGTCCTTGATGTCCGTGCTCCGCGAGTCCGCGACGGCCTTGCGGGTGGTGTCCGTGTCCGCGGCGGTGGCCACACCGGTCGAGCCGACGGTGCCTATGAGCAGCGAAAGAGCCGCGGCCCATCTCAGCGACTTGCGCATTCGTCCTCCCCTTGATTCACAACGGTGCCGTGAACCTAGCGGGGGTGACGTGTGGACCGCCAGACCCAGTTGGTCCTTACCCTTGGACTTTCCTTCGCATCAGCACAGGATCCAGCCCGTGGCGGTGCCCCGTCCGGCGACCGAACCGGCCGCGCGGACACAGCGGTTGAGGGAGTGGACGGTGACGGGCCCGGCCTGCCGGTCGAACCGTCCGGATTGGACGGCGGGCCTTGCGCCACGCGGCTGGAGGGAGACGGACATCGCGCGGTGGACGCCGGGCCGTTTGGCGACGGTGACGGCGCAGGCGTAGTGGCGGGTCCGGTAGAGCCGCAGCTCGCCGGTGGCGAAGGAGACGGTCTTGGCGGGCCGCCCCCGGCAGACGCTCGCGGCGTCGGCGGCGTCGGCCCCGGAGAACGGTCCGGCACCGGGCAGGACGAGCAGCATGACGGCGGCGAGCCCGGTCACGAGGACCCGGACCGCCCACCGCCCCGGCCGGACGGCCGCCGTGTCCCTGCCCATGTGACCCCTCCCCGAGAAGATCCGCGTACGGGCGTACGACGCGCCCCGAGGCGGAACGGTTGCTTCCGGGGCGCCCGGGGGCACGGCGCCCCTAAGCTCGGCGACAAGATCGTTTCAGGACCTTCCGAAGGCCGAGGAGCCCGGACATGGGGATCATGAAGAACCCGGCGAGGACGACGGTGACCGGCGCGGTCGCCCTGGGAGCGGCGCTCGCCCTGCTGCCCGGACGGGCGAGCGCCGACGAGCCCGCCTGGTGGTACGACATCCGGAACGTCAACAGCGGGCAGTGCCTGGAGATACCGGGCGGCCAGACCCACAACGGCGCCCCGGCCCAGCAGTGGGGCTGCAACGGGGGCCTCAACCAGCGCTGGATCCACCACGAACGCAGGAACGCGGACGGCTCGGTCTCGGTGCGGTACGAGAACGCCCAGGCGCGCGGCAAGTGCCTGGAGGTCGCCGACTGGCGCACCGACCCGGGCGCACCGCTGCGGGTCTGGGACTGCCACGCGGGCGCGAGCCAGTGGTGGACCGACATCCCGTACACGGACAGCACCGCGCTCCGGAACGACCACAGCGGTCTCGTCGCCGACGTCTCGGGCGACAGCACCGCCTACGGGGCGCCGGTCGTCCAGTGGAACAACAAGGTGTGGGAGTCGGGGAACGCCAACCAGCGCTGGCGGTTCTTCGGCTACTTCTGACGGTCCCGCGCGGCGGGGGCGCCGAGGACCGGGCCCCGGCCGCACCGGGTCGCATCCGAGCGCACCTGTGCGCGCCCGCCCGGCCGCCCCCGACCGCCTCCCGGGTCGCGGGGGGCCGGGCCGGTCCCGCCGCCCCCGGTCAGACCCGCTCCGGCTCCTCCTCCGCCACGGTCTCCTCGCCGACGAACGCGCTCCACAGCGACGCGTACCGGCCGCCGAGCGCCAGGAGTTCCCGGTGGGTGCCGTCCTCCACGATCCGGCCGCGGTCCATGACGACGACCCGGTCGGCGCGGGCCGCCGTGGTCAGCCGGTGGGCCACGACCAGCGTCGTCCGGCGGCCCGCGAGACGCTCGGTGGCCTGGTTGACCTGCGCCTCGGTGGCCAGGTCCAGGGCGGCCGTGGCCTCGTCGAGGAGCAGCACGTCCGGGTCGACCAGCTCGGCGCGGGCCAGGGCGACGAGCTGGCGCTGCCCGGCGGACAGGTCACGGCCCCGCTCGGCGACCTCGTGCAGATAGCCGCCGTCGAGGGTGGCGATCATGTCGTGGGCGCCGACCGCGCGGGCCGCCGCCTCCACCTCCGCGTCGCTCGCCCCGGGACGCCCGTACGCGATGGCGTCACGGATCGTCCCCGCGAAGAGGTACGCCTCCTGCGGGACGACGCCGAGCCGGTGCCGGTACGCCGTGAGGTCCAGGTCCCGCAAGTCGGTGCCGTCGGCGGTGACCCGGCCGCCCGTCGGGTCGTAGAACCGGGCGACCAGCTTGACCAGGGTGGACTTGCCCGCGCCGGTCTCGCCGACGAACGCGACGGTCTGGCCCGCCGGTATCCGCAGGTCTATGCCGGACAGCGCGGTCTCGTCCTTCGGGGCGCCGTCCTCGCCCCCGTACGCGAAGGAGACGTCCTCGAAGGCGATCTCGCCGCGCAGCGACGGCACGTCGAGCGGGGCGCCGGGGGCGCCGGTGGACGTCGGCTCCCTGAGGAGCTCCTGCATCCGCTTCAGCGAGACGGCGGCCTGCTGGTAGCCGTCGAAGACCTGGGAGAGCTGCTGCACGGGGGCGAAGAACAGGTCGATGTAGAGGAGGTAGGCGACGAGCGCGCCGGTGGTGAGCGTGCCCCCCTCGATCCGGTTCGCGCCGACGATCATGACGGCCGCGGCGGCGGCCGAGGACAGCAGGGTCACGAACGGGAAGTAGACCGATATCAGCCACTGGCCCCGGACGCGGGCCTCGCGGTACGCGTCGCTGCGCTCGGCGAACCGGGCCGCGCCGGACCGCTCGCGGCGGAACGCCTGCACGATCCGGAGCCCCGAGACCGACTCCTGGAGGTCGGCGTTGACCACGCTGATCCGGTCGCGCGCCAGCTCGTACGCCCGCACGCTGGACCGGCGGAAGTAGTACGTGGCGACGGCGAGGACCGGCAGGGTGGCGAAGACCACCAGGGCGAGCTGCGGGTCGAGGACGAGCAGCGCCACCATGATCCCGAAGAAGGTGACCACCGAGACGAAGGCGGTGACCAGGCCCGTCTGCAGGAACGAGGACATGGCGTCCACGTCGGTGGTCATCCGGGTCATGATCCGGCCGGTCAGCTCGCGCTCGTAGTAGTCGAGGCCGAGCCGCTGGAGCTGGGCGAAGATCTTCAGCCGCAGCGCGTAGAGGACCCGCTCGCCGGTGCGGCCGGTCATCCGGGTCTCGGCGGTCTGCGCCACCCACTGCACGAGGACCGTCACCAGGGCCAGCGCGGAGGCCGCCCAGACGGCGCCGATCGCGAGCCGGTTCACCCCCTCGTCGATGCCGTGCCGGATCAGGACCGGAAGGAGCAGGCCCGCGCCCGCGTCCATGGCGACCAGGCCCAGGCTGATGAGGAGCGGCACCCCGAAGCCGCGCAGCAGCCTGCGGAGCCCGTAGGACTCCTCGGGCTCGACGGCCCGGGTCTCGTCGACGTCCGGGGTGTCGTCGGCGGGCGGCAGGGCCGCGACGGCGGCGAGCAGCTCGGGGGTGGCGCCGGGCGCCGCGCTCTCCCGGCCGTGCTCCTCCTCCCGTATCCACAGGGCCGGGGTGATGCCCCGCTCGGCGTCGAACTCCGCGTCCAGCTCGGCCCGCAGGGTGTGGTCCTCGGGCGGTACGGCGGCGGCGGGGTGGCCGGGCGAGACCGCGCCCAGCTCCTCGGGGTCGGTGAGGAGGCGGCGGAAGAGCGGGGAGCGGGCCTCCAGCTCGGCGTGGGTGCCGATGTCGGCGAGGCGCCCGTCCTCCAGGACGGCGATGCGGTCGGCGAGGCCGAGGGTGGAGCGGCGGTGGGCGATGAGGAGGGTGGTCCGGCCCGCCATGACCGACCGCAGGGCCTCGTGGATCTCGTGCTCGACCTTGGCGTCGACGGCGGAGGTGGCGTCGTCGAGGAGCAGCAGCCGGGGGTCGGTGAGGATCGCGCGGGCGAGCGCGACCCGCTGGCGCTGGCCGCCGGAGAGGGTGAGGCCGTGCTCGCCGACCTTGGTGTCGTAGCCCTCGGGCAGTTCGGCGATGAACCGGTCCGCGCGGGCGGCGCGGGCGGCGCCCTCGATCTCCTCCCGGGTGGCGTCGGGGCGGCCGTAGGCGATGTTCGCGCCGACGGTGTCGGAGAAGAGGAACGAGTCCTCGGGGACGAGTCCGACGGCGGCGCGCAGCGAGTCCAGGGTGAGCTCGCGGACGTCGTGGCCGCCGACGAGGACGGCGCCGCGCGAGACGTCGTAGAAGCGGGACAGGAGCAGGGAGACGGTGGACTTGCCGGAGCCGGAGGCGCCGACGACGGCGACGGTCTCGCCGGGCCGGATCTCCAGGGAGAAGCCGTCGAGGACCGGGTGGCCGTCCCGGTAGGAGAAGCTCACGTCGTCGAACTCGACGCTGGCGGGGGCGTCGGCCGGGAGTTCCTTCGTGCCGTCCTCGACGAGCGGCTCGGTGTCGATGAGGTCGAGGACGCGGTCGACGCCCGCGCGGGCCTGCTGGCCGACGGTGAGGACCATGGCGAGCATCCGGACCGGGCCGACGAGGGACGCCAGGTACGCGGAGAAGGCGACGAAGGTGCCGAGGGTGATCTGGCCCCGGTAGGCGAGCCAGCCGCCGAGCGCGAGGACGGCGACCTGGCCGAGGGAGGGGACGGCCTGGAGCGCCGGGGTGTACCGGGAGTTCAGCCGGATCGTGCGGAGGCGGCCCGCGTAGAGCTTCCGCCCGGCCTCGCGGATCTTGCCGGTCTCCTGGTCCTCCTGGCCGAAGCCCTTGACGACCCGGACGCCGGTCACGGCGCCGTCGACGACCCCGGCGACGGTGGCCGCCTGCTGCTGCGCGTACCAGGTGGCGGGATGGAGCCGGGTACGGCTCCGCCGGGCGATGTACCAGAGGGCGGGCGCCACGGCGAGGGCGACGAGGGTGAGCGGCAGGGACAGCCAGGCCATGACGGCCAGGGATATGAGGAAGAGCAGGACGTTCCCGAGGGTCATCGGGAGCATGAAGAGCAGGCCCTGGATCAGCTGGAGGTCGCTGGTGGCCCGGCCGATGACCTGCCCGGTGGACAGTTCGTCCTGCCGTCGCCCGTCGAGCCGCGAGATCGTCGCGTACATGTCGGTGCGCAGATCGTGCTGGACGTCGAGCGCGAGGCGTCCGCCGTAGTAGCGGCGGACGTAGGTGAGGGCGTAGACGAGGACGGCGGCGGCGATGAGGAGGCCGGTCCAGACGCCGAGGCTCCGGGTCTTCGTCCCGATGACGTCGTCGATGATCACCTTGGTGACGAGCGGCACCATCGCGAGCACGGCCATGCCGAGCAGCGAGGAACCGAGCGCGAGCAGGGTGTTGGTCCGGTACCGCCACGCGTATCCGGCGAGCCTGCGCGCCCAGCCCCGCGTCTCCGCCCCCTGTTCTCCGCCTTGTTCTTCCCCGACCGCCGCCACGAAGGTCCTCCCGTCCGTCCCGCTGTATCGCCTGCGCCAACACCCCCGACGTGCGATTTCATCCCGCTGTAACAATTCGGCGGAACGTTTCGGGCGCACGCGGGGCGCGCCGGGGGCGCCGCGGGCGCGCCGCGGGGACGTTCCCGGCGCCTCTCCCCGCGCCTCCCCCGGCGCTTGCGCCGCGCGTTCGCGGGGTCCGTGGGACGGACGGGGAACGGTGTGGCGAGTGTCCGCCAGACGTGCGGGTCCGGCGTTCTCGTGGGTAGGAGGAGGGGTGACGGACAGTGACGCTGGTGACGCTGTGGAAGGAGCGCCGTGGGGCGGGTCGAGGACGGGAAGCCGTACCGGTGGGGGCAGGTGTACGCGGCGCTGCTCGCCGTGAAGGGGCTGGCGGAGGGCGGCCGGATCGAGCCGGTGCCGGAGGCGCGGCTGAAGGCCGCGGCGGGCAGGCCGCTGGGCGAGTTCGAGGCGCTGCTCCCGCACTTCGGGCTCCAGATCCTGGCCGCCCGGCAGAAGGGCGGGGCGGTCGCCGGGGCCACGGCGACGGCCGCCGCCGACGTGGCCCGGTTCATACCGCCGGAGCGGATGGCCTGGGGCGGGCTGGGGCCCGCCGAGGCCGCCGGGTTCCGGCTGGGGTACGAGGAGCGGATCACCGCCTACCGGAAGGAGTGGGAGGCGCTGGTGGGGTGAGGGCCCCGGTCCCGGGCCCGGCGGGTCGTCTCCTCCCGCACCTCCGGCGGGCGGAGATGGGCCGGATCCTTCCCGCCCTCCGGTGGGCGGGGACGACCCGGACCCTTCCCGCACCTCCGGCGGGCGGGGACGGCCCGGACCCTCCCGCCCTCCGGCGGGCGCAGACGGACCAGTTCCTCCCGCACCTCCGGTGGGCGGATTCCCGGGTCAGAGGTGGGTCGGGGCGAACATCCTGAGGAGGGCCGGGAGGACGACGACCGAGGGGCCCGGGGTGGCGAGGGACTTGGTGAGGTCCTCCGTCAGGGTCTCCGGGCTCGTCAGGGTGGCGGGGACCCCGAAGGACTCCGCCAGGGCGACGAAGTCCGGGCGGGCCAGCTCGGTGCCGGTGGCCTCGCCGAAGGCGTCGGTCATGTACTCGCGCAGGATGCCATAGCCGCCGTCGTCGACGATCAGCCAGGTCACGTCCAGGCCGTACTGCCGTGCCGTCGCCAGCTCCGCGATCGAGTACATCGCGCCGCCGTCGCCGGAGACCGCGAGGACCGGGGTGCCGGGGTCCGCGGCGGCGGCGCCGAGGGCGGCGGGGAAGCCGTAGCCGAGGCCGCCCGCGCCCTGGGCGGAGTGCATCGTGTTCGGGTGCCGGGCGTCGAAGGCCGACCAGGCCCAGTAGGCCAGGATCGTCATGTCCCAGAAGCTCGGGGAGCGGTCCGGGAGCGCCTCCCGGACGGCCGCGACGAGCCGCTGCTCCAGGCCGAGGTCCTGGGCCTCGATCCGCTCCCGGACCTTGCCGAGGACGGCCGCGACCCGCTCGGGGGCGGTGGGGTCCCGCCGCTCGGGGACGGTCTCCAGGAGGGCCTGGAGGGCGAGGCGGGCGTCGGCGTGGATGCCGAGCGCCGGGTGGTTGGACTCCAGCTTCCCGGCGTCGGCCTCGATCTGGATCACCCGGCCGCGCGGGGCGAAGGTGTGGTAGTTCGAGGACAGCTCGCCGAGACCGGAGCCGATGACGAGGAGGACGTCGGCGTCCTCCAGGAAGTCGGTGGTGTGCCGGTCCTCCAGCCAGGACCGGAGCGAGAGGGGGTGCTCCCAGGGGAAGGCGCCCTTGCCGCCGAAGGTGGTGACGACGGGGATGTCCAGGCGTTCGGCGAGCGCGAGGAGCTTGCCGGAGGCGTCCGAGCGGACCACGCCGCCGCCCGCGATGATCGCGGGGCGCTCGGCCCCCGCGAGGAGGTGTGCGGCGAGCGCCGTCAGCTCGGGGCGCGGGACGACGTCCTCGGGGGTGGCGTCCATGGCCGTGACGACCGGCAGGGTGGTCTCCGCGAGGAGCACGTCCTGCGGGATCTCGACCCAGACCGGCCCGTGCGGGGCGGTGAGCGCCGATTCCCAGGCCGCCGCGAGGGCGGAGGGGATCTGGGACTGCGTACGGACGGTGTGGACGGACTTGACGACGTCCCGGAAGGAGGCCCGCTGGTCGCGCAGCTCGTGCAGATAGCCGTGGCGTCCGCCGCCGAGCCCGGCGGCGGGGATCTGGCTGCCGATGGCGAGGACGGGCGCGGAGGCGGCGGCGGCCTCCTGGAGCGCGGCGAGCGACATCAGGGCGCCGGGGCCGGTGGAGAGCAGCAGCGGGGCGGCCTCACCGGTGATCCGGCCGTAGGCGTCGGCGGCGAAGCCCGCGTTGTTCTCGACGCGGAGGCCGACGTACCGGAGGGCGGAGCGGCGGAGCGCGTCGAACATGCCGAGCGCGTGCTGGCCGGGGAGGCCGAAGACGGTGGTGGCGCCGAGGCCGGTGAGGGTCTCGACGACCAGGTCGCCGCCGGTGCGCCCGGCGGGCGGGTTCAGGGCCGCGGCGGTCTGCGCGGCGGTGGGGCGCAGGACGAGGTCGTGATCGTGGGTCATGGGTCCCTCGGGGCGTGGGGTGGTCTGTCGGTTGCGGCCCGGCGGCCGGGTCGTGCCCTCCACTGTCCCGCCCGGGGACGGGCGGGCACGACCCGGGGGACGGGTGGGCACGGCCCGGGGGGCGGGTGAGCACGGCCCGGGGGCGGCGCGGGGCCGGGGGGCACGGCCCGGGGGCGGCGGGCGCGGGGCCGGGCGTGGTGGGCCCGGCCCCGCCGCCGCCTACTGGGCGTCGCGTGCCGCGGCGATCTGCCGGGACATGATCGTCGTCAGTTCGTACGCGGTGTGCGAGGCGGCGACGGCGGTGATCTCGGCGTGGTCGTAGGCGGGGGCGACCTCGACGACGTCGGCGGAGACCAGGTTGCAGGAGGAGAGGCCGCGGAGGATCTCCAGGAGTTCGCGGGAGGTCATGCCGCCCGCCTCGGGGGTGCCGGTGCCGGGCGCGTGGGCCGGGTCCAGGCAGTCGATGTCGATGGAGATGTACAGCGGGCGGTCGCCGATGCGCTGGCGGAGCTGGTCGGCGACCTCGTCGGCGCCCCGGCGGTAGATGTCGGCGGAGGTGACGATGCCGAAGCCCATCTTCTCGTCGTCGGTGAGGTCCCGCTTGCCGTAGAGGGGGCCGCGGGTGCCGACGTGGGAGAGGGCCTCGGTGTCGAGGATGCCCTCCTCGACGGCCCGGCGGAACGGGGTGCCGTGGGTGTACTCGGCGCCGAAGTAGGTGTCCCAGGTGTCGAGGTGGGCGTCGAAGTGGAGCAGGGCGACCGGGCCGTGCTTCTTGGCGACGGAGCGGAGCAGCGGCAGGGCGATGGTGTGGTCGCCGCCGAGGGTCATCAGGCGGGCGCCGGTGCCGAGCAGCTCGTCGGCGGCGGCCTCGATCGTCTCGACGGCCTCGTTGATGTGGAACGGGTTGGCGGCGATGTCCCCGGCGTCCGCGACCTGGGCGAGGGCGAACGGGGAGGCGTCCTGCGCCGGGTTGTACGGGCGGAGCAGACGGGAGGCCTCGCGGATGGCGTTGCCGCCGAAGCGGGCGCCGGGGCGGTAGGAGACGCCGCTGTCGAAGGGGACGCCGACCACGGCGATGTCGGTGGTGCCGACCTCGTCGAGCCGCGGCAGCCGGGCGAACGTCGCGGGACCGGCGTACCGCGGGACGCGGGACGAGTCGATCGGGCCGCGCGGGGTGTTCTGGTCGCTCATGGCCGGGGTCCTCCTGGTGGGGTGGGTGCGGGGTGTCCGGACGGGTCCCGTCCGGTGCTTCGGGTGGTTCAGCCGGTGGTCACCGGGGTGGCCGGGACCTCGGCCGGGGAGTCGTCGGGCGTCTCCCGTCCCGCGAGGCGGGCGCGCCAGTGGGCGAGCACGGCGGCGTCCGTCCGAGGGGTCGCCAAGGAAACGATCACATAGGCGAGGAGCGATGCCAACAAACCACAGTAAACAGGCTCATTTGCCAGGATTCCGAAAGTCCACATCAGGCCGATGACGGACAGGCCGCCGACGGTGACGGCGGCGAGCGCGCCCTGCACGGTGCCGCGGCGCCAGAGCAGCCCGCCGAGGATCGGCACGAGCAGCCCGCCGACCAGCAGGTTGTAGGCGACGGTGAGGGCCTGGACGACGTCGTTGAGCGCGATGGCGATGCCGATGACGGCGACGCCCATGATCAGGATGAAGAGGCGGTTGCCCCTGACCTCGTCGTGGTCGTCACCGCCGCCCGTGCCGGTGGCGCCCCGCAGCCGCGACCAGATGTCGTTGTTGGCGACGGTGGCGCAGGCGATCAGCGCGCCCGAGGAGGTGGACATGACGGCGGCGAGGGCTGCGGCCAGGACCAGGCCCCGGACGCCCATCGGCAGTTCGTCCTTGACGATGGTGGCGAAGGCGTCGTCGGCGCTGGGCAGGTTCGGGTACATCACCTTGGCCGCGGTGCCGATGACGGCTCCGGCGAGGGCGTAGGCCAGGCAGTAGGTGCCCGCGACGGTGCCGCCCCACTTGGCGACCTTGTCGGTGCGGGCGGTGAAGACCCGCTGCCAGATGTCCTGGCCGATGAGCATCCCGAAGGTGTAGATCAGCACATAGGTGAAGATCGTCTCGCCGCCGATGCCGAAGGGCTCGAAGTACGCGGTGGGCAGCGCCGCCTTCATCTCGGCGAAGCCGCCGGCCTTGACCACGGCGATCGGCAGCAGCAGGAGCAGCACGCCGATGGTCTTCACCACGAACTGCACCATGTCGGTGATGGTGATCGACCACATGCCGCCGAGGGTCGAGTAGGCGACGACGATGGCGCCGCCGAGGACGATCGCGACCGTCCGGGGCAGGTCGAAGAGGACGTCGAAGATCGTGGCGTACGCGATGGTCGAGGTGACCGCGAGCATCAGGGTGTAGGCCCACATGACGATGCCGGAGATCATGCCCGCCCGGCCGCCGTAGCGCAGGTCCAGCATCTCGGAGACGGTGTAGACCTTCAGCCGGGCGATGCGGGCGGAGAAGAAGACGCTGAGGGCGAGCAGCCCGAGGCCGATGGCGAAGACCATCCAGGCGCCGGAGAGGCCGTACTTGTAGCCGAGGCCCACGCCGCCGATGGTGGACGCGCCGCCGAGGACGATGGCGGCCATCGTCCCGGAGTACATCCAGGGCCCGAGGCGGCGCCCCGCGACCAGGAACTCGCTCTTGGACTTGGCGCGGCGCATACCCCACCAGCCCATCGCGAGCATTCCGGCCAGATACAGGACGATCACTGTGTAGTCGACGGCCATGGGGCCCTCCTTCGCGCACCTCGGTGGCGTGTCGTGCGGGGGAAATCCCGAAGGGCCGGGCCCGGCGGGAAGAACTCCGGAGACGGATCGCGGGGACATCCGCCCGTACCCGCGGCCTCTGGATGCCATGACAGTAGGTGGCCGGAAAGCAACGCAGAAGTGTACGTTTCCTCCACTGTCCGCGCGGGGAATGTACGAAGGATCCATGCCGATGACCTCTCCGGAACCCGCACCTCCCGGTTCCGCACCTCCCGGTTCCGTACCTCCCGGTTCCGTACCGCCCGCCCCGCCCGTCTCCCTCGCCGCGCTGCTCGCCCGCCGGGACCTGGGGCTGCGGCTGCTCGCGGGGCCCGGGGACGTCCCCCTGCACTGGGTGCACACCTCGGAGATGGCCGACCCGTACCCGTACCTCCTCGGCGGCGAGCTGCTGATGACGGCGGGCGTGCAGCTCACCGATCCGGCCCGGTACGTGGAGCGGGTGGCGGCGGCCGGGGCGGCGGCGCTCGCCTTCGGCGTCACCCCCGTGTACGACACCGTCCCCGACGGGCTCGCCGAGGCCTGCGCCCGGCACGGGCTGCCGCTGGTCGAGGTGCCGCCGAGGACCCCGTTCACGGCGGTGGCGCGGGCGGTGTGGCGGCTGATGGCCGAGGCCCGGCTGCACGAACTGCGCCGGGTGACAGAGGCCCAGCAGTCCCTGGCGGCGGCTGCCGCCCGCCCGGCGCCGGTGCCCGCCGTCCTCTTCGCGCTGGCCTCGCGCCTCGCCGGGCGGGCGGTGCTCTTCACGGCGGACGGCACCGAGTCGGCGGCGGCGGGCCGGGACGTGCCGGAGGAAGCGGCGCGGGCACTGCGCGAACTGGCCGGGGTACTGGGCCCCCGGCCCGGCGGCCCCGCCTCGGCCAGCGGCGAGGGCGGCGGACTGCGGCTCGCCGCGTACGCGCTGGGCGGCGGCGAGGGGCTGACCCTCGGTGTGGCGACCGAGCGGCGCGTCCCCGGGGACCGCACGGTGGCGGGCGTGGCGGTCGTCCTGCTGTCCCTGCTGACGGCCCCGCACCGGGGCGCGGACGTGACGGTACGGGACGGGGCCCTGGTCCGGCTGCTCCTCGGCGCGCCCCCGGCGGAGGTGGCCGACGCGCTGGGCCCCGGCCCGTGGACGGTGGTCCACGCCTCGGGCGGCGACGGCACCCCCTTCGCGACGGCGGAACTGGCGGCGGCGCTGGGAACACCCCTGGTGGACGCGGGGACCCCTGCGGAGACGGGCGCGCACCGAAGCGCGGGCCCGCGCACGGGCACGGAGCCGGGTCCGCGCACCGGTCCGGAGCCGGGTCCTCGTACGGATCCGGCCACGGAAGCCGACCCTCGCACGGGACCGGGCCCCGGACCCGGTGGCGGACCAGGACCCGGACCGGGACCGGGACCGGGTGGCGGACCGGCCCCCGTCGCCGGTCCGGCATCCGGTCCCGTCCCCACCGGTCCCGCCCCCGTACGCCTCCTGCTGCCCGCTTCCTCCCCGGCGACGGCCCAGCCGGGCTGGACCCTCGGGGTGTCCGCACCGGCCGGGGCGGACGAGCTGGCCGCCGCCGACGCGCAGGCGTCCCGGGCGCTCCGCCGGGCGAAGGCGACCCGGGCGGCGCTCGTCCGGCACCGTCCGGGTGGCCTGGCCGCGCTCGTGGACCCCGGCGAAGCCGCCGCCCACGCCCACGCCCTCCTCGCCCCGCTGGGCGAACCGCTCCGGGAGACCCTGCGCGTCTGGCTCTCGCTGCACGGGAGCTGGGACCGGACGGCGGTGGCCCTCGGCGTCCACCGCAACACCGTCCGCCAGCGGATCACCCGCTGCGCGGCGCTCCTCGGCCTGGACCCGGACGATCCGGACGTGCGGATGGAGCTGTGGTTCGCGCTCGGCGTCCGGTGACCCCCGGCGGGCCCGTCACCAGAGCTTGGCCACGGCCGTGCGGGTGGTGTCCCGGAAGGCGGTCAGCGGGGCGTCCGGCAGGTCGCCGAGCTGGCCCCACCGGACGTAGGTGACGGTCCGGCCGTCGCGGCCCACCGAGAAGAGGTGGATGTCGGTGCTGCCGACCTGCCGGTCGACGGTGTCCAGGCTGTAGACGTACGCGCCCTCCTCGACCGCGACCGTGCCGTGGGCGCGGCTGACCGCCTCCACGCCCGGCTCCTGCTGTTCGAGGCGCTTCCCGCAGCCCGCGAGCGCGGTGCGCACGGCGCCGACGAGCCGGACGGCCTCCGCCTCGGTCGGGGCGACCGTGGTGACCTGGAGGCCGCCGGTGTCGAGTTCCGTGCGGAACTCCCGGTGGCGGGTGCCCGCCGCCGGGAGGACGCCGGGCGCGCAGAGGACGCCGTACTCCGGCAGCCCCTGGACGATCCGGCCCGCCGTCCAGGACGTCAGCGACGGCGGCAGCTGGGCGGCCGACAGGAAGGCGGGCTGCGCGGCCACGGCGGTACGGGCGGGCACCGCCGGGGCGGCGGCGGACGGGACTGCGGCGGACGGGGCGGTGGCCAGGGCCGTGAGGCCGAGGGCCGCGGTGGTGACGGCGAGCGCGGCACGGAGCCGGGCGGCGGTGCGGGGCTGTGCGGCGGTGCGGGACGGAGTCATGGCTGGTTATCCCCCGGTGGTTCGGTGGTCGAGCGTGCGTTCGGACTCCCTCAGCCTCCGGGCCGCTCCGGGGCCGGGACAACGGCCCCGGGCGCCCTTCCCGTCCCGGAACCATTCCACCCCCGTTGACGTGGGAAGACGTGGGTGGGACGGGACATCACGGGGAGGGGGACCGCGCTCATGGCGAAGGCGGGAGACGCGGCGGCCGAGGAGTTCGCGGCGCGGGTGCGGGCGGTGAAGGAGCGCGGCGGGCGCAGTTACGAGGCGCTGGGACGGCGGCTGAACGTCGCCGCGTCCACCCTGCACCGCTACTGCACCGGTACGACCGTGCCGGAGGACTTCGCGGTCGTGGACCGGCTGGCCCGGCTGTGCGGGGCCGACGAGGAGGAACGCCGCGCCCTGGAGGAGTCCTGGCGCCGGGCGGACGCGTCCCGCCGCCGCCAGACGACGGCCCCGCGCGCGCCCGCCCGGACCACCCGCCCCGCCCGGACCCCGACGACGGACACCCGGCCCCCGGCCGCTCCTCCGATGGCCGCCCCTGCGATGGCCCTTCCGGCGGTGGCCCCTCCGGCGGTGACCGCTCCGGACCTCCCGCCCTCACCCGCCCCGCCCGCACCGCCCGCACCGCCCGCACCGGCGCCCCCGGCCCTCGCGGCCCCGCCCGGCCCGGCGTGTCCGGCCCTCCCGGCCCCGCTCCCCCCGGCCCCGACGACGGCCGTTCCGGCACCGGCCGGTGCGAACCACCCTGCGACGGCCTCCCCCGCACCGGCGGCTCCCGCCCGGCCCGACCGCACGGCCCCGGCCCCCGCCGCCCCCTCGCCCGCCTCGCCCACCTCCCCCTCCGCTCCCCCGTCCATCTCCCCGTCCACGAACGGAACCCGGCTCCCGTCGGCCGGCGGAAACGTTCCCCCACCGGGCCGCCCCGCGCGGTCGGCCCCCGCGCACCCGCTCCACCCGGCCGCCGGTCCGGAAGACCCGCCCACCGCGCGACCGGCCCCGGCGGACCACCACGACGGCGGGACCGGACCCGCGCCCGGCGGACGCGTCCGTGGCGGGGCCCGGCGCACGCGGGCCCGTGCGGGCCTGGTCCCCGGAGCCGCCCTCGGAGCCGTGACGGCCGCACTCGGAGCCGTACTCCTGCTGGGGGATCCCGGGCCCGGCGGCCGGGGCGGCGCGGACGCCGCCCCCGCAGCCCCCACCCCCGTCACCGCTTCCGCTTCCGCTTCCGCTTCCGCCGGAGAGCACTCCGGAGAGCACGCCAGAGGCCCCGCCGAGGCCCCCGTGCCGTTCACCTGGGCCGTCGCCTCGCACGTCTGGCGGAACGGCTGCGGGCACACCTACCTCGTCGACCGCGCCCCCGCCGCCGTCGACGCCCCGCCGCCGCCGGGCCGGGCGCGCGGCTGGGCGGGGGCGCACCGGGCCGTGCACGGCGGCGAGACCCTGGTCCGGATCTCGCTCCAGGGGCGGTCCTCGACCGCCGTCGTCGTCCAGGCGCTGCACGTGCGGATCGTCGGCCGGGCCGCGCCCCTCCCCTGGACGGCGTACCGGATGGACGACGGCTGCGGGGGCGCCCTCACCCCCCGCTCCTTCGCCGTGGACCTCGACCGGCCGCGCCCGCTCGCGAAGCCGGTCGCGGGGTACGACGCCACCGGGGAGGGGCGGGACATCCCCGCCGTCGCGTTCCCCTACGCCGTGACCGCCGCCGAGCCGGAGGAGCTGCTCGTCTCCGCCCGGACGGAGGGGTGCGACTGCCGCTGGTACCTCGAACTGGAGTGGAGCTCCGGCGGGCGGACGGGCACGCTGAGGATCACGGACGAGGACGGACGCCCGTTCCGCACCAGCGGGACGGTGGGACGGCCGGTGTTCGGGTACGACTCCCCCGGAGGGCGCTGGATCACAGACGGGGAGTCTGGACAGAGCGGGTGACCGCTGGGTAACTTCGGAGACGACAGGCTGAGCAAGCGCTTAGACAAGTGCTGGGGCCGGACAGGACCGGAGACGAAGGAGGACGGCTCGTGCGCCGTACCGTATTCAACGAGGACCACGAGGCGTTCCGGGAGACCATCCGGGCCTTCATCGAGGCCGAGGTCGTCCCCGTCTACGACGAGTGGTTCGCCGCGGGCCAGGCTCCGCGCGACTTCTACTACAAGCTCGGCGAGCTGGGCATCTTCGGCATCAACGTGCCCGAGGAGTTCGGCGGCGCGGGTCTCGACACCCACAAGTTCGAGGCCGTCCTGTACGAGGAGACCTCCCGCGCGGGCGTCCAGTTCGGCGGCTCCGGCGTCCATGTGCTGCTCGCCCTGCCCTACATCAAGATGCTCGCCACCGGCGACCAGAAGAAGCGCTACCTGCCGAAGTTCGTCTCCGGCGAGGAGATGTGGGCCCTCGCCATGACCGAGCCGGGCACCGGCTCCGACGTCGCGGGCATGAAGACCACCGCCAAGCTCTCCGAGGACGGCACGCACTACGTCCTCAACGGCTCCAAGACCTTCATCACCGGCGGTGTCCACGCCGACCGCGTCATCGTCTGCGCCCGCACCTCCGCCCCCAGCGCCGAGGACCGCCGCTTCGGCATCTCCCTCTTCGCCGTGGACACCACGTCCGAGGGCTACTCGATCGGCCGCAAGCTCGACAAGCTGGGCCTGCGCACCTCCGACACGGCCGAACTGGCCTTCGTCGACGTGAAGGTGCCCGTCGAGGACCTCCTCGGCGAGGAGGGCAAGGGCTTCTCCTACCTCGGCCACAACCTGGCCTCCGAGCGCTGGGGCATCGCCTTCGGCGCCTACGCCCAGGCCAAGGCCGCCATCCGCTTCGCGCAGCAGTACGTGCAGGAGCGCACCGTCTTCGGCAAGACCGTCGCCTCCTTCCAGAACACCAAGTTCGAGCTGGCCGCCTGCCAGGCCGAGACCGACGCCGCCGAGGCCGTCGCCGACCGCGCCCTGGAGGCCCTGGACGCGGGCGAGCTGACCCCGGCCGAGGCCGCCAGCGCCAAGCTCTTCTGCACCGAGGTCGCCCACCGCGTCATCGACCGCTGCCTCCAGCTGCACGGCGGCTACGGCTACATGAACGAGTACCCGATTGCCCGCCTGTACGCCGACAACCGCGTCAACCGCATCTACGGCGGCACCAGCGAGATCATGAAGTCGATCATCGCCAAGTCGATGGGCCTGTAAGTGCCCGACGAGCACGGACCCCTGGACGCCCTGCTCGATCTGCTCGACCTGGAGCGGATCGAGCGGGACATCTTCCGCGGGGAGTCCCGGTCCGCGCTCGTCCCCCGCGTCTTCGGCGGCCAGGTGGCCGCCCAGGCGCTGGTGGCGGCGGGCCGGACCGTGCCCGGGGACCGGCACGCCCACTCGCTGCACGCGTACTTCCTGCGCCCCGGCGACCCCTGCGTGCCGATCGTCTACACCGTCGACCGCATCCGCGACGGCCGCTCCTTCACCACCCGACGGGTCGTCGCCGTCCAGCACGGGCAGCCGGTCTTCCATCTGTCGGCCTCCTTCCAGACGTACGAGGAAGGTCTGGAGCACCAGGCGGACATGCCCGCCGCGCCGGACCCGGAGTCGCTGCCGACGGCCGCCGAGACGCTCCCCCTGCACCTGCCCGCCGAGATCGCGGACCGGCTCGTGGAGGCCCGCGCGGCGGTCGACCTGCGGTATGCCGACACCCCGCCGTGGGGGTCGGTCGGCGAACCGCGCGCACCGCGCTCCCAGGTGTGGTTCCGCACCAACGGCAAACTGGCCGACGACCCGCTGCTGCACGTCTGTCTGGCGACGTACGTCTCCGACATGACGCTCCTCGACTCCGTCCTGCTCGCCCACGGGCGCGGCGGCTGGGCCGTCGGGGACGTGGTCGGCGCCTCCCTCGACCACGCGATGTGGTTCCACCGGCCGTTCCGCGCCGACGAATGGCTCCTCTACGACCAGGAGTCGCCGTCCGCGTCGGGCGGGCGGGGCCTCGGCCAGGCCAGGATCTGGACCCGGGACGGGAAGCTGGCGATCTCGGTCGTCCAGGAGGGTGTCGTGCGCGTCCCGCGCGACTGACCGGACATAACGTCCGGTCCATGGCGGACAACGGCGAGAGCACCTTCACCGTGGTCGTGGCGGCGGCGGCCAACCTCGGCATCGCCGTGGCCAAGGCCTTCGCGGGTGTGATCAGCGGATCGAGCGCGATGCTGTCGGAGGCCGCGCACTCGGTCGCCGACACCGTCACCGAGGTCATGCTGCTCACCGCGCTGAAGCGGAGCGAGAAGCCCGCCGACGAGGACCATCCCCTCGGGTACGCGGGCGAGCGGTACGTGTGGGCGATGCTCGCGGCCGTCGCCACCTTCGTCGGCGGCGCGGTCTTCTCCGTCTACGACGGCGTCCACACCCTCACCCACGGCGAGGAACCGGGCGACCCGCTCGTCTCGTACGTGGTCCTCGGCTTCGCCTTCCTCCTGGAGGGCTACTCGCTGCGGACCGGCGTCCGCCAGGTGAGGGCGGAGGCGGCGCGGACCCGGACCCCGTTCGGCCGCTATCTGCGGTTCATGCCCGACACCACCGTCAAGGCGGTGGTGATGGAGGACTCCGCCGCCCTCGCCGGACTGATGCTGGCGGCGGGCGGCCTGCTCGGCGGACAGCTCACCGGCTCCGGCGTCTGGGACGGCGTCGCCTCGGTCCTCATCGGCCTGCTGCTCGTGTACGTGGCCTGGGTGCTGGGCCGCTCCAACGCCGAACTGCTCGTCGGCCGCCCGCTGCCCCGCGCGGTGCGCGGACAGATCCGCGAGGAGCTGCTCTCCGTCCCGCACGTGGTGGACGTGCTCGAACTGACCACCCTCGTCCAGGGACCCGGGGAAGCCCTGGTCGCGGCGAAGATCGACTTCCGGGACGTCTCCTCGGCGGCCCAGGTCGAATGGGCCTGCGAGGACGCGGAACAGCAGCTCAGGGAACGCTTCCCGGAGATCCGCCGGGTGTACCTGGACCCGACGCCGGGACTGGGACAGCGACGGGACACCACCGGCCCGACGTGACGGCCGGACCTGTCGGAGAGGGACAGGCCGGACCTGTCGGAGGGGGGACGGCCGGGCCGGTCAGAGGAGACCGGCCGCGTCCAGCGTGTACGCGGTCATCGGCTCGTAGAAGCGCGGGTCGAGGACGTGGTCGTCGAGCGGGATCGTGACCTGGAGGGTGCCTTCGGCCTCGCCGATGAAGAGGGCGGGGTCGTTGCAGTCCGCGTAGCCGACGGAGTCGACGCCGCGCTGGCCCGCGCGCCCGGCCCAGCCGTGGTCGGCGACCACCAGATCGGGGCGGCCCTCGTCGCCGAGCGCGTCGAGGATCGCGTTCATCGGCTCCGGGGAGTGGGTGTGCCAGAGGGTGGCGCCGCGCTCGAACACGGCGACGTCCGCGAACTGCACGACGTACCCCTCGTCGGCGACGAGCCCGCCGGGGATGCGGACGATGTCGCAGCCCCGGGCGCGCAGGGCGGCGGCGACCCGGCTGTGCACGTCGATGAGGGCGCCGGGGTGACCGGTCGCGAAGAGGACGCGTTCCCGTCCGGCGGCGGCCTTGCGGAGCCGGGCGGCCAGCCGGTCGAGACCGTCCACGGTCAGCTGCGGGTCGATGGTGTCCTGACCGGCCCGGTGGGCCGGGTCGTCGACGACCCCGCACCGCTCGGCCATCACCGCGAGCACGTCCTGCTCGTCGGCCCACCGGTCACCGAGCTCGAGCCCGAGCCAGTAGTGCCGGTCGCCGTTGGCGAGCTTGCGGTAGTGGGAGAGGTTGTTGTCGCGCGGAGTGGCGACGTCTCCCGCGATCCGGGTACGGACGAGGTGCTCGACGAGGGCGTCACGGCTGAGTATCGGCATGACCCTCATTCTGCGCGAAGGACCCACGGGCCGTCGCGGGTGTTCGAAGTGCGGTCGGCCACGGGGCCCGCCGGATGGGCGGGTCCCGTGGCGGGACGGGTCAGAACAGCAGGTCGTAGGTGTTCCAGCCGCTGCCGATCCGCTGCCGGGAGGAGGACGTGCCCTGGTAGAGCCAGAGGACTCCGGACCGGTCGCGGGCGACGAAGTCGGCCTTGCCGTCGTCGGTCACGTCTCCGGTGACCACCAACTGGTCGTACGCGCCCCAGCCGCCGCCGACCCGGACCGGCTTCCCGAAGGGCGCGGTCGCCCGTCCCGTACCGGGGTACGTCCACAGGACCCCGGCCTTGTCACGGGCCAGCAGGTCCGCGCGGCCATCGCCGGTCAGGTCGGTGCCGCCCGCGAGCCGGTCGAACGCCCCCCAGCCGCCGCCGACGCGCACCCGGGCCTTGAAGCGGTTCGCGGTGGTCTGGCTGCCGGTGCCCGCGTAGAACCAGAGGACGCCCGCCTTGTCCCGGGCCACCAGGTCCATCAGCTTGTCGCCGTTCAGGTCACCGGCGCCGACGATCCGGTCGTAGGCGTTCCACCCGGCGCCGACGCGCACCCGGGTCGCGTAGGTGCCGCCCCGCACGCCCGTGCGCCGGTCGTAGTACCAGAGCACACCGCTCTTGTCCCGGCCCACGACGTCGCCGAGCCCCCGGGTCGCGGCCGTGGGACCGACCCCGTCCCAGGTGAACGGACCCTGGGTGTACGGCGAGAGGGAGGTCACCGTCGAGTACGTCCCCCAGCCGGTGCCCATGGCGACGCGCGGGCCGAACGGAGCGGCAGCCCTGCGGCTGCTGGTGTACTCCCACAGCTTCCCGGCCGCGTCGCGGGCGTGCAGCCCGTGGAACGGGCGGACGGTACGGCCCTGCGCCGCGAAGGGCGCGCTGACGTGCTTGACGTCGGACTCGTCCCAGAAACCCAGGTCGTAGATGTCGTAGCGGGTGAACGCCTGGAGCTTCTGCGCGTACCGGCCGGGCGAGCTGGTCAGCTCGTAGCCGATGACGTGGTCGCCCTCCTTCAGCTCGCAGGCGATGTTGGGCAGGTAGTCGGGCAGCGTCGCCAGGCGGACCTCGCAGACGGCGCCGGAGGTCGTGGTGACGCCACCGATGCGCAGGGGCGGCGTATTGGCCGAGAGCTGCCCCTCGATGTCGGATATGCGCAGCGTCAGACGGCCCGCGTCGTTCGCGTGGACGCGCAGCTGCTGACGGACCTTGCCGCCCTCGGGGACGGCGGGCAGGTCGAAGCCGACCGTGTTGAGGAGCGCGTGGGCGCGGGACTTCACCGTGACCTTGCCCGTGCCACGACCGGCGTCGGCGGGGAGGGAGCCCGCGCTGCGGGCCTCCTTCACGGCCTCGGCCAGGTCTCCGCCGCGCGGGAGCCGGGCGAAGCCCCAGTGGAGGGTGGTGTCGGTCGCGTCATGGGGAATCTTGACGTCCGGCTGCTGATTGACGGGGCCGTCGCAGACGAAGACACCGGTGTACCCGGCGGGCTGCGCGCAGTAGTACGGGTTGGGGACGTACCCCTTCGGGAATCCCGCGCCCGCGCCCTCCGGGTCCGTCATCGGCTGCGTGCCGACCGTGATGACCAGCCTGTCCCAGGCGAGGGTCCCGGATTCGACGAGCGGGTAGAAGCGCGGCATCGCCCCGGGTGCCGCGACCACGTCGTACCCCGAAAGCCGCACCGGGTCGGCGGCGGCCGCGGGGTGCGCGGGAAGGAGGGCGGCCGTGGTCAGGAGTCCCGCGACCGCGCTGAGCGTGGCGGTACGGCGGTTGAGGTGTCTCATGGGTCCTTCGCTGGATCGTGCGGGCGACACCCGGCCGGGAGGTCCGGGCCGGGTGTCGGTGGTGTGGTGGGCCTACGACCGGGCGTGGGCCCCCCCCCCCCCGGCGCCCCCCCCCCCGGCCCGCCCGTCAACGGGCGGGCGGGCGCCGAGAAAAATGCCGGGATTGCGGGGGGCCCAACCG
>NZ_JBHYZW010000012.1:0-137467 GCF_042754005.1 Streptomyces sp. NPDC059247 | reverse complement strand
GCCGCCGCGGGGTGGCGCGGGGGGGGGGGGGGGGGGTGGGGGGGGGGGGGGGGGGGGCGGGCCCCCCCCGCGCCCCCCCCCCCCCCCCCCCCGGTCCGGCCTGTCAGGGGCCGGGCGGGCGACTAGAAGATGCCGGTGATGGCGGTGGCCCATCCGGCGGTTCCGACAAGGCGCGGTGCGCCGTGCTGAGTGCGGCCGCCAGGGTAGATCAGCAGACAGCCGCTGGGACAAAGCCTGCTCGCCGAGTTCCCGTCGGCGTCCACGTACCCGACCGGGGTGGTCGCGTCAGCCGTGGTGGTGGCCCAGATGTCCCCGGCCTCCTGACCCGTGGTCGGGATGAATCGCTTGAAGGGGTAGGGGACCGGCTGGGTGCCCGGCAGGCTGTCGGGATCCGGATTCTTGGTCACGATGTCGTCCTGCAGGGCGCCCTGGGTGTTGCCGGGAGACGTCAGATAGGGACGCTGGTTCCAGCCACCGGTGCCGTAGACGCTGCGGGGGAGGAGTTTGTAGGCGCTGCCTGGGCAGAGCACGGCGTCGTTGACGCAGCCGGGGTAGAGGTAGAGCTTGCCGTCTGCGGGATCGCGGGCGACGAGGTCGGCGTAGGCGTCGCCGTTGACGTCACTGACGGCGAGGTTGGTGAGGTTGAGCCAGCCGCCGGTGCCGAGGGTGACCGGAGTGCCCCAGTCGAAGAGCTTCGTATGGTCCTGGCCGCCGCCACCGATGGCGAAGCCGCTGTACAGCACGAGGCGGCCGTTGACGCATTCCTTGCTTCCGTCGTAGACGCACTCGACGGTGATGAGGTCGTCACCGGGCTTCCCGTCGATGTTCCCGGGAAGGAGCATCTGGCGCAGGTTGCTCCAGTCCGATCCCCGGGAGGGGTGGATGAGCTCCTTGCGGGTGTAGACCCAGGGGGAGCCCACTCCGTTGCCGGGGTAGAGGTAGAGCCTGTTGTCGGGCAGGCGGACGAGGAAGTCCTCGTAGCCGTCCGGAGCCGAGTCGCGAGACGACATGCCCTTCAGGTCGCCGCGGTGGGCGATGAGCGCCCCGGACCAGCCGGCGCTGCCGACGTTCTGCCGCGCCGCCGGGGTACCGAGGTTGCCGTTGCCGCCGTAGAACCAGAGCTTGCCGTCGGGGTCGGTGGCGACGAAGTCGGCGAAGCCGTCGCCGTTGAGGTCTCCGGGGCGGTCGTGATCAGGAAGGTTGTCGATCGGGTCGGAGTTCTCCTTCTCGTACACGAACTCCGGAGTCGTCGTGGTGAGGGAGATCTGGTCGTCGCCGCCGGCGAGAGTGGACCGGTTGCCGAACTTGTCGTACGCGACCACGTTGATCTTGCTCACCGGATGGGCGAACGGCGTGATGGTGACCGTGGCGGTGTGCTTGGCGTCGCTGCCCGCATCGACCCAGGTGCCGTTGGGGCAGCGGGGAGTCGTCACGGAGGACAGCGTGCGGTCCATCGCCCAGCAGTAACCGGCGATGTCACTCACGGGGTTGGTGAACTTGAACTGACGGGGCACACGTGCCTTGTAGCTGTCCTTCGCCTCGCCCGCCTTGGTGCCGTCACCGTCCAGGACGGTCACGGGCTGGTCGGGGCCGATCATGTCGACCGAGAAGGAGCACGAGGCGGTGACGGCGCTGGTGGTGTTCTCGCCGTCCTTCGCGTAAACGCTCCAGGTGTAGGTGCCGTTGGCGAGGTTCTTGCCCTCCATGAGCACCTCGACCTCGCCGGATCCGGACACCGTTCCGGAGCTCGCCTTGGAGCCGAAGGAGACGGTGGCTCCGCTGGAGTTCTTGACCGTGAAGTAGGCGGTGACCGCCCCGCCGTCCGGGTCCTTGATGTTCGCGGTGAGGCTGATGCCACTGCGGCCGATGCGGCCACCGCAGGCCACCGGGGTGTTGCCGTCTCCGGACTCGACGTAGTAACCCTCGTAGGCGCCCTTGCTGTTGACGAGGGGCTTCTTGTTGAAGTCGACCTCGAGCACGGGGTTGTTCTTGAAGCGCTTGTAGGCGTTGTGGTTGCCGCTGTAGCCGGTCGGCGCGCGCAGACCGAAGACCGTGGTGCCCCAGCCGCCGTCTGCGGCCTGCTGGACGAAGGACTTCACCGCTTCGCCGGTGAAGTCGTGTCCGATGTTACCGGGGCAGAAGGTGTCGTTGCCGCCGGAGAAGTTGCCGGAGGCGAGCTTGCTGCCCCAGTTCTGCGTCCGCCAGGTCGGCGTGGTGGCGATGCTGCCGGCGGACCACAGTTCGGTGGGACCGACGGTGGAGTCGCTGCAGACGTAGGAGTGGGTCTGGATGACGGCGAAGGTGGCCCTGTTGATCGTCGCGCCCTCCAGGCCGTCGGTGTTCATGGCGAAGAACGAGGCGGTGTCACCCGTGTCGTTGAACCCGACCCGGGGCTCGTCGGCGGGGTTGGAGGAGTTCCAGCCCGACCCGTTGGGGTAGGCGGCGTCGGGCGTCGCCGAGTAGACCACCGCCCACTTCTCGCGATGGCCGTCGCCGAAGACCGGGTCGATGACCAGCGGGAACTGGTCCGCCGAGGCGAGGAGTCCGGCGTCCGGGGCGAGCGTGAGCGTGCCGTCGCCGATGGCCACGGACACGGGCGCGCTGTCGGGCTGCCGGGCGGGCGTGGCCGGGGCGGAGCGGGCGGCGCTCTTCGCCGCGGGACCGGCCCCCTGGCCGTCGGCCGGGACGACGGGCTGCTCCCACATCTTCGGGCCGGGCGCGCTGAAGACGGTCTCGCCGTTCCCGTCCTTGGCCAGCAGCCGGTTGTCGGCGGCCTCGGTCAGGGTGACGCCCTCGGTCGTCAGCCCCAGTTCGATGCTGCGCAGGGCGGGGTTGGCGGCGGCTTCGGGCGTGTGGACGACCAGGTGCTGGGCGAAGCCGCTGACGTCCGCGACGAGCTTGAGGTCGACACCGGGAAGGACCGACCGGTACGTGGCGGTGTTGTCGTCCAGGACCGGGGCGGGCAGCGGGGTGGGCCAGGCGAGGGCGAGCTTCTTGCCCTCCTTGACCATCGTGGCCATCGGCTGGTCGCCGCCACCCGAGAACGTGATCTCGTAGGTGGCCGCAGCCGGTCCGACCGAACCGTCGGAGTGCCGCACGAGCTTGGCGTCGGTACGGCGCCACATGCCGTCGTACCGCGTCCACTTCGGCTCGCCGTAGGAGCGGCGAGTGGTCGAGCCGCTGGGGTTGGCGAAGAACTCCGTGGCCTCCTGGCGGCGGTCGAGGATCTCGACGGGCTTGCCCGTCCTCGCCGCCTCGGCGAAGGCGACCTCCTCGAACATCGCCGACGGTGTCGTCGGGCCGTCCGTCCCGGCCGTCGTCGCCAGGGCCGCGGGCGCCGCCGCGGGGAGGCCGGGCAGGGCGACGGCGGCGGAGACCGGAAGGGTCACGGTCATGGCTATCGCGGCGGCCAGCGCCCTGGGCCCGCGTCTGAATCTGGTGGTGCTCACGTACTGGTGCCTTTCCTGAGGGCTCGGCATTCCTCAATGTTCGGGAAACAATTCCGGCCCTCTTGAGCGGGGACTCTAACCCGAGGGGTCGGCACCCCGATGCAGCAGGTCTCCATAAAACACTTCACCCACACATAGAACCTTCACAGCACACCATAAATGGAGGGGAACAGTCCGGTAACAGGCGCATCCGGCGGGCATCAAGATGCGGCTTTTGCTCACAGCTGACTCACAACATGCCTGATTGGACGCTTGGTGACGCTTGGCGGGATCGCATACGGAAGATGATGTTCCGACCTCGCAAAACGGAGAGTCGTCTATCACTTGTGGTTGCCAGCGACCTCCGCTGTCCTGTTTTATTCGATTGATCATCAATCTTTCATGCACAACCGGGGTGGGGATCTCGAATGTTGTTCCGTAATGGTTCAGCCATGCCCTTTTACAGGCGCAGAAATAGAAAGAAGGGGGCTCCCGCACAGGCGGGAATCGCGGGTGTGCTCACAGTCGCGCTGAGTTTCTCCCTTCTCACCGCGCCTGCGTGGGCGACCTCCGTCGGCCCGCCCGGCGCCCCGTCCGTACCGGGGACGAAATCCGTCGAGGGCACCGACTTCACGCCCACGGGCCTGAAGGGGAAGCCCCGGCCGTCGGCTCCGTGGAAGGCTCCGGCCGTCATCTGGCCGACCGCCGCGACCGCCGTGCTCGCCCCCCGGTCCACGGCGGCCGACGCCCGGACCGTCGGCGGGCTCCCCGTCCGGCTGTCGGCGAGCGCCGCCCGTACCGCCAAGGCCGCCACCGTCCCCGGCAGCACGGAGGTGGCGGTCAAGGACCGCGCCACCGCTCGCGCGGCCGGTGTCGACGGTCTGCTGATGACCCTGCGCCCCACCGGTACCGGAGCCGCTTCCGGCGGGCCGGTCGAGGTCGGGGTCGACTACGGCTCCATCCGCGGCGCCTACGGTGCCGGCTGGTCCTCCAGGCTGCGGCTGGTGACGCTGCCCGCGTGCGCGCTGACCACGCCGGACAAGCCCGAGTGCCGCACGCAGACCCCGCTGGTCACCGAGAACGACACCGAGACCCACACCCTCACCGCCACGCTGCCCCCCGCGTCCTCCGCCAGGACCGGGGCGAAGCTCTCCGCGTCGGCAGCTCGCTCCGCCGGTGCGACCGTCCTCGCGGCCACCGCCGGGGCGAGCGGGAGCGACGGCTCCTTCAAGGCGTCCTCCCTCGCCCCGTCCGGCTCCTGGTCGGCGGGCGGCAACTCCGGCGGCTTCGGCTGGAGCGTGCCCATCGACGTTCCCGCCGCGCCGGGCGGTCTCGCCCCGAAGGTCGCCCTGTCGTACAACTCCTCCGCGATCGACGGGCGTACGGCGTCGACGAACAACCAGGCATCGTGGATCGGTGAGGGCTGGGAGTACTCCCCCGGCTTCGTCGAGCGCCGCTACGCCTCCTGCGAGAACGACAAGCAGGGCGGCAACAATACGGCGAAGACAGGCGACCTGTGCTGGAAGTCGGAGAACGCCACCCTCTCCCTCAACGGCTCGTCCAACGAACTGGTCTGGGACGCGGGCAAGGAGACCTGGAAGCTGGAGGGCGACGACGGCTCCCGGATCGAGCGCGTCTACGACACCGAGCCCAACAACTCGGGCGACGAGGACTACGAGTACTGGAAGGTGACCACACTCGACGGCACCCAGTACTGGTTCGGCAAGAACCGCCTCCCCGGCTGGGCGACCGGCAAGACCGAGACGAACTCCGTCTTCTCCGTCCCCGTCTACGGCAACCACGACGGCGAGCAGGGCAACGCCGCCGACTACGCGTCCTCCGCCGAACAGCAGGGCTGGCGCTGGAACCTCGACTACGTCGTCGACCCCCACGGCAACGCCATGGCCCTCTACTACACCAAGGAGGAGGGCTTCTACGCGCAGAACAACAAGACGACCGCCCCCAAGGCGTACACCCGGGGCGGCTACCTGAACCGCATCGACTACGGCCTGCGCGCGGGCGCCGTCCACACCACCGCCAACCCGGCCGGCCGCGTCACCTTCACCACGGCCAACCGCTGCACCGCGACGGACTGCGCCTTCACCAAGGCCAACGCAACCAACTGGCCGGACACCCCCGTCGACCTGAACTGCACCTCCGGCGCCGACTGCCTCCAGGGCTCGCCGTCGTTCTGGTCCAAGCAGCGGCTGACCGGGATCAGCACGTTCTCCCTGGTCGGCACGAGCATGGTGGGCGTCGACAGCTGGGCCCTGGCCCAGTCCTTCCCGGCGACCGGCGACACCTCCACACCCGCCCTGTGGCTCGACTCCGTCCAGCGCACCGGCAAGGCGGGGGCGACCGCCGACATCACCCTGCCGAAGACGGTCTTCGGCGGTGAACTGATGGCGAACCGGGTCGACGCCGCCGAGGGCCGCCCCGCGCTGAACCGCAAGCGCATCACCAGCGTCGTCAACGAGACCGGCGGCCAGACCCTGGTCACCTACCACCCCGCCGACTGCACCCCGACGAACCTCCCTGCCGAGGACACCAACAGCAGGCGCTGCTACCCGTCCTGGTGGACCCCGGACGGCTACGTCGAGCCGGTCAAGGACTGGTTCCACAAGTACCTGGTCTGGACGGTCACCGAGAACGACACCACCGGCGGCAGCGGATCGGAGTCGAAGACCACCAGCTACAACTACGCGAACGGCCCCCACTGGCGCCGTGACACCAGCGAGTTCACCCTCGACAAGCACCGGTCCTGGAACGTCTACCGCGGTTACGGCACCGTCCGCACCTACTCCGGCACCACGAACCGGGTGAAGACCGAGAAGACCTACTACCTCGGCATGGACGGCGACACCCTCAAGAGCGGCGCCGACCGCACCGTCGCCACCATCAACGGCATCACCGACCGCGAGGACTTCGCCGGACGCGTCGCCTCCAGCGCCGCCTACGACAAGAACGGCACCGACGGCAAGATCGTCGCCAAGACCACCTACACCCCCTGGGAATCGGCCGCCACAGCCACCCAGACGGTCAAGGGCATCACCGATCCCGACAAGCCCGACGCCGCCGCCCCGGTCCTCCCGGCGAAGACGGCCCGGCTGTCCGGCACCAGGACGGAGAAGAGCAGCACGCTCCTCGACGACGGCACCACCTGGCGCACCCTCACCACCACCCGCACCCAGGACACCACCTACGGTCTGCCCACCAAGGAGACCGACGACGGCGCGGGCACCGTCGAGGCCCGCTGCACCGTCACGGACTACGTCACTCCGGACACCGCCAACTGGCTGATCGCCTACCCGAGCAAGGTCACCACGGTCGACAACGCCGGCTGCCAGACGGGCGTCAAGCAGATCACCGGACAGGTCCGCACCTCCTACGACGGCAAGGCCCTCGACGCGGCCCCGGCCCCGGGCAAGGCCAACGCCACCAAGACGGAGCAGCTCGCCGACCACAAGGCCGACGGCACTCCCGTGTGGGACACGATCTCCCAGGCCACCCACGACCAGTACGGCCGCGTGCTCGTCGCCACGGCCCAGGACGGGCAGTCCGTCACCACCGTCTACGACCCCGCCACCGGGGCCCAGCCGACCACGGTGAAGACCACCAACGCCAAGAACCACACCTCCACCGCCGTGCTCGACGGAATGCGCGGGCTCACCCTGAGCACCACCGAGGCCAACGGCCGTACGGGCGCCAGCGAGTACGACACCCTGGGGCGTCTGACCAAGGCGTGGGGCACCGGCCGGGCGAAGACCCTCCAGCCCAACGCCACCTTCGCCTACAACCTCTCCTCCACGGTCCCCTCCACCGTCGTCTCCAAGTCGCTCCGTGAGAACGGCCAGTGGGGCACCAGCGTCACCTTCTACGACTCGCTGATGCGGGCCCGCCAGACGCAGTCCGACGCCGTCGGCGTGACCGGCCGTGTCGTCACCGACACCTACTACGACAGCCATAGCCGCGCCTACCTCGCCAACGCGCCCTACTACAACAGCAGCGCGCTGTCGACGACCGCGATGCTGGTCGTCGCCCCGAAGGACATCCCGCAGGCCGTACAGAACTCGTACGACGGCCGTGGCCGGGTCATCGAGAGCTCCCAGCTCTCCCTGAACGTGCCGCAGTGGAAGTCCACGACCACCTACGGCGACTACTGGTCGGCCAGCGTCCCGCCCACCGGCGGCACGGCGACCCTCACCCTCACCGACGTGCGCGGTCGCATGACCGAGCAGCGGCAGTACAAGGACCGCAACCCGGTTCCCGGCGCGGCGAAGACGCAGTACGAGACGACCACCCGCGCCTACGACTCCGCCGGTCTGCTCGCCTCGATCACCGACTCCTCGGGCCGCAACAGCTGGAGCTACACCTACGACCTGCGCGGCCGTCAGGTGGGCACGAAGGACCCCGACAAGGGCGAGAGCACCACCCACTACGACGACAAGGGCCGCGCGGACACCGTCACCGACGCCCGCGGCACCCTGGCCACCACCTACGACGAGCTCGGCCGCAGGACCACCCTGCGCAGCGGGTCCGTGACCGGCACCAAGCTGGCCGAGTGGACCTACGACGGCGCCACCGGCGGCAAGGGCCTGCCGCACCAGTCGATCCGTTACGACACCGGCAACGCGAGCGCCGCCTACACCACCGAGGTCACCGGCTACGGCCCCGCCGGTCAGGCCACGGGCACCAAGGTGACGGTCCCGAAGGTGACCGGTGAGGAGCTCCTCGCGGGCACCTACACCGTGGCCACCACCGCCACTCCCGTCAAGGGGCTGCCGCTGACGGCGGCCTACAGCACCACCAACCCCAGCGCGGGCGCCGCGTCCGCGCTGCCCGCCGAGACCGTCACCAACCACTACGGTTCGGACGACACGCTGGCCATCGTGGACAGCTCGCTCGACCACGCCTACCTGCGCGGAGCCTCGTACACCCCCTACGGTGAGCTGGCCCAGGCCCAGCTCGGCAACCTCGCCAAGCTGGTCACCCAGACCCTCACCTACGAGACGTCGACCCGGCGACTGGTCAAGAACCAGATCAACCGCGCCGCCACCGGCCCCGCGACCCTGTCCAACATCACCTACGGATACGACCAGACCGGCAACATCACGTCCATCAAGGACGCGCAGAACGACGGCACCGTCACCGACGACCAGTGCTTCACCTACGACTGGGCCCGTCGCCTCACCGACGCCTGGTCCTCCGGCGACGCCTGCGCCACCAAGTCCGTCAACGGCACGGGCACGCCCGACCTGGGCACGGTCGACCCGTACCGGACGTCCTGGACGTTCACCGACACCGGCCAGCGCAGGACCGAGACCCAGTACAAGGCCGGCCCCGTCACCGCGGACACCACCCGCACCTACGAGTACCCCACCACCAAGGGCGCGCCCCAGGCCCACGCCGTCACCTCGGTGACCGCCACCGGCGGAGCGACCGGGACGGACGACTACACCTACGACAGCACCGGCAACCTCACCAAGAAGGCCCCGGCGGGCGGTGCGGTGCAGGACCTGGCGTGGGACGCGGAGGGCAAGCTCAGGACCTCCACGATCTCCGGCCAGGCCACGTCCTTCCTGTACGACGCCGAGGGCACGCGCATCCTCAAGCGTGATCCGGGCAAGACCACGCTCTACCTGCCGGGCGGCCAGGAACTCGAACTCACGCTCAAGGACGGGACCACCACCCCGGCCCAGCTCGCCAACGGCACCCGCTACTACGCGGTGCCCGGCGGCTCGGTCATCCGGACCAGCAAGGACAACGGCGTCCGCATCCTGGTCTCGGACCACCACAACACCAACAGCCTCTCCATCTCGGCGAGCAGCCTCGCGGTCAACCGCCGCAAGACCCTCCCGTACGGCGCCCAGCGCGGAGCGGCCCCCTACTTCTGGCCCGGCACCAAGGGCTTCGTGGGCGGCGACATCGACGCCACGACGGGCCTGACGCACATCGGCGCCCGCGAGTACGACACCGCCCTCGGCCAGTTCATCAGCGTCGACCCCCTCCTGGAGATCGACAAGCCCCAGACCCTCAGCGGCTACGGCTACGCGGCCAACAACCCGATCACCTTCTCGGACCCCACGGGCACCTGCCTCGACGCGGGCAACGGCCGATGCGAGCCGTCAACCGACTCGAACACAAGCAGCAATTCTAGTTCTGGAAGCACAACACAAGGAAGTTCCGAAGGATCCGGCAAAAGCGGCAAGCCTGGGACCAACAACCAGGGCAGAGAAGACAAGGGCTACGATTTGATTCTTACCGAGGAGTCTGAAAACCAACAGCCACAGCAATACCAGTACGAGTCCAATGGTGTATGCGTCTTCGCCATGGCCAGCAGCTGCGCTCCGTCACCGAGGCCAAAATCCCCGGAGATTCCAGACCTTCCGTGCCCCCCAGGCGACCCGAAGTGGGTCTGCGGCGCCCGCAATGACCTATACAAGTTTGGAGTCATGTCCGGGATGACTGGGGGCTCCATCGGCATCTTCGGGCTCAGACCGGGACGAGGCATAATCAAGGCCACCGGAATTCCCGAGGGGGTCTCCAGCAGTCAGTTCAGAGAGATAGCAAGCATCTTCCGCAGCCAATTGAAGATCGAGGCGAATGTAGCCGTACAGGGAAGCCGGGCGGCCGGTAACGCTCAAGGAAGATCCGATCTCGATATTGCGGTGCGAGTAACCCCGGAGACGTTCAACAGGATGATCAAGGAACGGTTCGGCGGGGTGAACGAGGGCAGCAATCGCGCAGACACTCGTGATCACGCGGTCGCTACCGGTAAGATCACCGCTGGCGACGCTTGGCCTCAGCGTCTCAGCGGCATAAGAAAATCGATCCAACCTGTCGTCGGAGACGAAATCCTCAAGGTTGATGTATCCATAATCAAGATGGGAGGACCCTTCGATGAAGGACCCTTTGTCAATATCCGCTGACGAAACAGCCGGGACCCTCGACCTCCACTGCAATCTGTACGTCGACCTTGAGCTACCTCAGGTCGCAGAGGACTTGATCCTTCGACTCCCGGGAACAACGGCGACTGGGGAACTCAGGTACCGGTCCCTGGAGCTGTATGTCGCGCACAACGACTATCGGACCGACGGAGGAGACCCGTCCAACTTTCTCCAATGGGGCACGGTTATCGAATGCGATCCGACCTCGGGGACACCCTCTGATCAGGTTGTCTCAGATGTCCGGGACGTCATTTCATCGCTCCAGACAGCGGGCTACTCCGTCGAGGCAGACTGCCTCTACGAAGGAAAACTCAAGAGTTAGACCCATCACCAAAAAGCACATGTGAACCACTCCGAAAAATCTCTGGCAGGCCCCCCGAGCAGACAGCGGCTCGCGGGGGCCTTGCCATTCCCGGAAAGGAGGCTTCCCTACCGCAGGAAGCCCTCAGTCACACGCCGTCCGGCAGCCCGCGTACCCCCAGCGCCCCGAACGCCCCGTCCGCCAGCCTCCTGAGCAGGCTCTCCAGGGACGGGCGGGCGACCGTGGCCAGGTGGGGGGTGGAGTTCAGGAGGCCGAAGACGGCGTGGACGGTCGTGCGGGCCTCGCTCTCCGGGGCCGTCGGGTAGAGGTCGCGGACCGCCGTCACCCACACCTCCACGTACTGGCGCTGGAGCTGCCGGACCCGTTTGCGGTCCTCGTCCTTGAGGCGGTCCAGTTCGCGGTCGTGGAGGGTGATCAGCGGGCGGTCGTCGAGGGCGAAGTCGATGTGGCCGTCGATGAGGGAGCCGAGGAGCGCCCGGGGGTCGCCGGGGTGTTCCGCCGCGCGCAGCCGGCCGCCCGACAGCAGGCGGTCGCTGATGCCGACGAGGAGCTCCGCGAGCATCGCGTCCTTGCCCGCGAAGTGGCGGTAGAGCCCGGGGCCGCTGATGCCGACCGCCGCGCCGATCTCGTCGACGCCCACTCCGTGGAAGCCGCGCTCGGCGAAGAGCCGGGCGGCCTCCTTGAGGATCTGTTCGCGGCGCGTCGGCGCGTCCACGCGGGTGGTGCCAGTGGTCATGCTTTCGATTGTAGACATCTCCGTTAGCGGTCGTTAACCTGAGCCTCGTACGTTAACGCTCATTAACCGAGCAAGGGAGCTCGTGGGATGCAGCAGGCACCTGTGCTGTCGAGTGCGGCGGACCCCGCCTCGCCGGCCTGGCGGGCGAACGAGGCGGCGCACCACGAGCTGGCCGCGACGCTGCGCGCCAAGCTCGCCGCCGCCGCGCTGGGCGGCGGCGAGAAGTCGCGGGCCCGGCACACCGCGCGCGGGAAACTGCTGCCGCGCGACCGGGTGGACGCGCTCCTCGACCCGGGCTCGCCGTTCCTGGAGCTGGCCCCGCTCGCGGCGAACGGGATGTACGGCGACCAGGCACCGGCCGCCGGGGTCATCGCGGGCATCGGCCGGGTCTCCGGCCGCGAGTGCGTGATCGTCGCCAACGACGCGACCGTCAAGGGCGGCACGTACTACCCGATGACGGTGAAGAAGCACCTGCGGGCCCAGGAGGTGGCGCTGGAGAACCGTCTCCCCTGCCTCTACCTGGTCGACTCGGGCGGCGCGTTCCTGCCGATGCAGGACGAGGTGTTCCCGGACCGGGAGCACTTCGGCCGGATCTTCTACAACCAGGCCCGGATGTCCGCCGCGGGCGTCCCGCAGATCGCGGCGGTCCTCGGCTCCTGCACCGCCGGTGGCGCCTACGTGCCCGCGATGAGCGACGAGGCGGTGATCGTACGGAACCAGGGCACGATCTTCCTCGGCGGTCCGCCGCTGGTGAAGGCGGCGACCGGTGAGGTCGTCACGGCGGAGGAGCTGGGCGGCGGCGAGGTCCACTCGCGGATCTCCGGCGTCACCGACCACCTCGCCGAGGACGACGCGCACGCCCTGCGGATCGTCCGGAACATCGTGGCCACCCTCCCCGCGCGCGGCCCGCTGCCCTGGTCGGTGGAGCCCGCCGAGGAGCCGAAGGTGGACCCGGCGGGGCTGTACGGGGTGGTGCCGGTGGACTCCCGCACCCCGTACGACGTGCGCGAGGTGATCGCGCGGGTGGTGGACGCCTCCCGTTTCCAGGAGTTCAAGGCCGAGTACGGGCAGACGCTGGTGACCGGCTTCGCCCGGATCCACGGGCACCCGGTCGGGATCGTCGCCAACAACGGCATCCTGTTCGCCGAGTCCGCCCAGAAGGGCGCCCACTTCATCGAGCTGTGCGACCAGCGGGGCATCCCGCTGGTGTTCCTGCAGAACATCACCGGCTTCATGGTCGGCAAGGCGTACGAGCACGGCGGCATCGCCAAGCACGGCGCGAAGATGGTGACGGCCGTGGCCACCACCCGGGTGCCGAAGCTGACCGTGGTCGTCGGCGGTTCGTACGGCGCGGGCAACTACTCGATGTGCGGCCGGGCGTACTCCCCCCGCTTCCTGTGGATGTGGCCCAACGCCAAGATCTCGGTGATGGGCGGCGAGCAGGCCGCGTCCGTGCTCGCCACCGTCAAGCGCGACCAGCTCGGCGACGCGTGGAGCGCCGAGGAGGAAGCGGCCTTCAAGGCGCCGATCCGCGAGCAGTACGAGACCCAGGGCAGCGCCTACTACGCGACCGCCCGGCTCTGGGACGACGGGGTCGTCGACCCGGCGGACACCCGGCAGGTCCTCGGGCTGGCCCTGACCGCCTGCGCCAACGCGCCGCTGGGAGACCCCCAGTTCGGCGTCTTCCGGATGTGAGGGGCCCCAGGAGATGAGCAGCATGTTCGACACCGTCCTCGTGGCCAACCGGGGCGAGATCGCCGTCCGGGTCATCCGCACCCTGCGGGCCATGGGGGTGCGCTCGGTGGCCGTCTTCAGCGACGCCGACGCCGACGCCCGGCACGTACGGGAGGCGGACACGGCGGTACGGATCGGCCCGCCGCCCGCCGCCGAGTCCTATCTGTCCGTGCCCGCGCTGCTCGACGCCGCCGCCCGCACCGGGGCCCGGGCCGTCCACCCCGGCTACGGCTTCCTCGCCGAGAACGCGGGCTTCGCGCGGGCCTGCGCGGACGCGGGCCTGGTCTTCATCGGCCCGCCCGCCGGGGCCATCGCCCTGATGGGCGACAAGATCCGGGCGAAGGAGACCGTACGGGCGGCGGGCGTGCCCGTCGTGCCCGGCGCCGCCGATCCCGAACTGGCCGAGGCCGCCCGCGCGCTGGGCGCGCCCGTGCTGCTGAAGCCGAGCGCGGGCGGCGGCGGCAAGGGGATGCGGCTGGTCCGCGACCTGTCGGTCCTGGAGGAGGAGATCGCGGCGGCCCGCCGGGAGGCCCGCGCCTCCTTCGGCGACGACACACTGCTCGTGGAGCGGTGGATCGACCGGCCCCGGCACATCGAGATCCAGGTCCTCGCGGACACCCACGGGAACGTGCTGCACCTCGGGGAGCGCGAGTGCTCGCTCCAGCGGCGCCACCAGAAGGTGATCGAGGAGGCGCCGAGCGTCCTGCTGACCCCGGAGCTGCGGGCGGCGATGGGCGCGGCGGCGGTCGAGGCGGCGCGGTCCTGCGGCTATGTGGGCGCGGGCACGGTCGAGTTCATCGTGCCGGGCGGTGACCCGTCCGCGTACTGCTTCATGGAGATGAACACCCGGCTCCAGGTCGAGCATCCGGTGACGGAGCTGGTCACCGGCCTGGACCTGGTGGAGTGGCAGCTGCGGGTGGCGGCGGGCGAGCCGCTGCCGCTGACGCAGGACGAGGTCCGGCTCGACGGCTGGGCGATCGAGGCCCGGATCTGCGCGGAGGACCCGGCGCGCGGTTTCCTCCCCTCGGGCGGCACGGTCCTGGCGCTGCGCGAGCCGGCGGGCGACGGGGTGCGGACGGACTCGGGCCTGTCGGCGGGCACGGAGGTGTCGTCGCTGTACGACCCGATGCTGTCGAAGGTGATCGTGCACGCCCCGGACCGTCCGACGGCGCTGCGGCGGCTGCGCGCGGCCCTGGCGGACACGGTGACGTTGGGCGTCCCGACGAACGCGGGCTTCCTGCGCAGGCTGCTGGCCCACGAGGACGTGGTGGCGGGCGCGCTGGACACGGGTCTGGTGGAGCGGGACGCGGCGGAGCTGGTGCCGGAGTCCGTTCCGGCGGAGGTGTACGCGGCGGCGGCGGCCGTCCGGCTCGCGGGGCTGGCCCCGGTGGCGCGGGACGGCTGGACCGATCCGTTCGACGTGCCGTCGGGCTGGCGGCTCGGCGGGACCCCCGCGCCGCTGTCCTTCCCGGTACGGGTGGCGGGCCGGGAGCCGGTGACGGTGGTGGCGCCGCCGGGCGGCCGGGTGACGGACGACTCCGTGACCGTGACCGTGGACGGGGTGGCGCACCGCTTCCACCGGGCGGGGAACTGGCTGGGCCGGGACGGCGACTCCTGGCACGTCCTGGACCACGATCCGGTGGCGGCGGCCCTGTCGGGCGCCCGGCAGGGCGGCGCGGACACGCTGGCCGCGCCGATGCCGGGCACGGTGACCGTGGTGAAGGTGTCGGTCGGTGACGAGGTGGAGGCCGGGCAGAGCCTGCTGGTGGTGGAGGCGATGAAGATGGAGCACGTCATCTCCGCCCCGCACGCCGGAACGGTCACCGAGCTGGACGTCACCCCGGGCACGACCGTCGCCATGGACCAGGTGCTGGCCGTGGTGGCGCCCCGCGAGGAGGCGGGAGCGTGAGCGCGGGACTGCCCATGACGGTGCGGGACCCGGGGCTTCCGGCGCGGGTCCGCATCCACGAGGTCGGTGCCCGGGACGGGCTGCAGAACGAGAAGACGGCCGTTCCCACGGAGGTGAAGGCGGAGTTCGTGCGGCGGCTCGCCGCCGCCGGTCTGGGCACCATCGAGGCGACCAGTTTCGTGCATCCGAAGTGGGTGCCCCAACTGGCCGACGCGGAGGAGCTGTTCCCGCTCGTCCGCGAGCTGCCGGTACGGCTCCCGGTGCTCGTGCCGAACGAGCGGGGTCTTGACCGGGCGCTGGCCCTCGGCGCCCGGGAGGTCGCCGTCTTCGCCTCCGCCACGGAGTCCTTCGCGAAGGCCAATCTGAACCGGACCGTCGACGAGTCGCTCGCGCTCTTCGCGACGACGGTCACCCGGGCCGTCGAGTCGGGGCTGCGGGTCCGGGGCTATCTGTCGATGTGCTTCGGCGACCCCTGGGAGGGGGCCGTGCCGGTCGAGCGGGTCGTCCGGGTGGCCCGCGCCCTGGCGGAGATGGGCTGCGACGAGCTGAGCCTCGGGGACACCATCGGGGTCGCCACCCCGGGCCATGTCACGGCCCTGCTCACGGCGTTGAACGACGCCGGGGTGCCCACCCCCCGGCTCGCCGTGCACTTCCACGACACCTACGGACAGGCCCTGTCCAACACCCTGGCCGCCCTGCGTCACGGGGTGACCACGGTCGACGCCAGCGCGGGCGGCCTCGGCGGCTGCCCGTACGCGAAGAGCGCGACCGGCAATCTCGCCACCGAGGATCTCGTGTGGATGCTCGACGGCCTCGGCATCGAGACCGGAGTCGATCTGGCCGCCCTCACCGCCACGAGCGGGTGGATGGCCGGACAACTGGGTCGACCCAGCCCTTCCCGTACCGTCCGCGCCCTCTCCCACCAGGAGTGACCTCAGCCATGTCCCTCGACCACCGGCTCTCCGCCGAGCACCAGGAACTCCGCCGCACCGTGGAGGCGTTCGCGCACGACGTGGTGGCGCCGAAGATCGGCGACTACTACGAGCGGCACGAGTTCCCGTACGAGATCGTCCGCGAGATGGGCCGCATGGGCCTGTTCGGGCTGCCGTTCCCCGAGGAGTACGGCGGCATGGGCGGCGACTACCTGGCCCTGGGCATCGCCCTGGAGGAGCTGGCCCGGGTCGACTCGTCCGTGGCGATCACCCTGGAGGCGGGCGTCTCGCTCGGTGCGATGCCGCTCCATCTGTTCGGCACGGAGGAGCAGAAGCGGGAGTGGCTGCCGAGGCTCTGTTCGGGCGAGCTACTCGGCGCCTTCGGGCTGACCGAGCCGGGGGCGGGCAGCGACGCGGGCGGCACCCGCACCACCGCCGTCCGCGACGGCGACGAGTGGGTGATCAACGGCTCGAAGTGCTTCATCACCAACTCCGGTACGGACATCACGGGCCTGGTGACGGTCACGGCGGTCACCGGCTGCAAGCCGGACGGACGGCCGCTGATCTCCTCGATCATCGTCCCCTCGGGCACGCCCGGCTTCACCGTCGCCGCGCCCTACTCGAAGGTCGGCTGGAACGCCTCGGACACCCGGGAGCTGTCCTTCTCCGACGTCCGGGTGCCCGTCGTGAACCTGCTGGGCGAGGAGGGCCGGGGGTACGCGCAGTTCCTGCGGATCCTCGACGAGGGCCGGGTGGCCATCGCGGCGCTGGCGACGGGGCTCGCGCAGGGCTGTGTGGACGAGTCGGTCAAATACGCGAAGGAACGGTACGCCTTCGGGCGTCCGATCGGCGACAACCAGGCCATCCAGTTCAAGATCGCCGACATGGAGACCCGGGCGCACATGGCCCGGATCGGCTGGCGGGACGCGGCCTCCCGGCTGGTGCTCGGCGAGCCGTTCAAGAAGGAGGCGGCCATCGCGAAGCTGTACTCCTCGACGGTGGCGGTGGACAACGCCCGGGAGGCGACGCAGATCCACGGCGGCTACGGCTTCATGAACGAGTACCCGGTGGCCCGGATGTGGCGCGACTCGAAGATCCTGGAGATCGGCGAGGGCACCAGCGAGGTCCAGCGGATGCTGATCGCACGGGAGTTGGGCCTCCAGGCCTGACCTACGGACACCGCCCCGGACCCGCCACCCCACGGGGTCGGCGGGTCCGGCCGTTTCCGGACTCCGGGGGCCGCCGCACTCCCGGGCCGCGGGTCCCGGGGCCCTCCGGGACTCCGGGTCCCGGGGTCCTCCGGGGCGGCACCCCCCGACACCCCCGCCCCCCCAACACCCCCGGCCCCCCGGGCCGGTCCCGCTGTTACGTCCCGCCCTTACGGTCAGTCATGAGGTTAGGCTAACCTATCTTCACCTCCCCTCGGAGGGCCCCCGCCCGTACCGCAAAGGTGTCCCGCCCCATGACGCACGCCGCGACCGCGCCCTTCCAGTTCTTCCGCCTCCAGGTGGACCGGACCCGGCGGCTCGGCCCTTCGCTGGTCCGGGTCACCTTCACCGGGGAGGAGCTGAAGGGCTTCGCGGCCGGGGGCCGCGACCAGTCGCTCTCGCTCTTCCTGCCGCACCCCGGCCAGGACGCGCCCGTCATGCCCCCGCTGGACGACCCGGACATGTACGCGGTGCTCGGCGCCTGGCGCGCGATGCCCGCCGACGAGCGGGCCGTGATGCGCTCGTACACCGTCCGCGAACAGCGCGTGGCGCCGGACGGCACCAGCGAGGTGGACATCGACTTCGCGCTCCACGAGGACGGCGGTCCCGCCTGCCGCTGGGCCGGACGGGCGGCGCCCGGCGACCGGGTGGTGGTGCTCGGACCCGCCGTGGCCGACAACACCGCCGTCCGCTTCCGGCTGCCGGAGGACGCCGACTCCGTACTGATCTGGGCGGACGAGACGGCCCTGCCCGCCGCCTCGGCGATCCTGGAGTGGCTGCCCGCCGACACCCGCGCCCGGGTGTTCCTGGAGGTGCCCCACTCGGGCGACCGCGCGGACCTGGCGACCGAGGCGGACGCCACCGTCACCTGGCTGGTCCGGGAGGAGGGCGCGCCGTCCGGAGTGGAGGCGGTGCCCGGGGCGGAACTTCCCGGGGCGGCGCCGTACGTCTGGCTCGCGGGCGAGTCGGGCTCGGTGAAGGCGCTGCGCCGCCACTTCGTGCGGGACCGGGGCGTCGACCGGCGCCGGGTGACGTTCGTGGGCTACTGGCGCAAGGGGCTGTCCGAGGACGCGCTGCGCGAGGTCCCGGACGAGACGCGGGAAGACGCGTAGCCCCTCGGGCGGGCCGGGGGCATCTCCAGGACACTTCGGACACCTTGCACGTCAACTGGGGTGACCCCTGGGGCGCGAGGGACCGATGCGGTCAAAACTTAGGTTAGGCTAACCTTGTTTTCACCGTGTCGCCCCTCGCCCCCCTCTCCTGTCCGGAGGGCGCGACCGAGCCCCGTACCGGGAGGCCCCCACATGCGCTCTCACCTGCTCAACGACGCCACGGCGGAGAGCTACCGACGCTCCGTCACCGAAGGGGTCGAGCGGGTGGCGGACAAAATCGCCACGACGCGAGGTCCGTTCACCGGTGTGACCCCCGCCGAGCTGGCGCCCGTCATCGACGCCGTCGACCTCGACCGGCCGCTCGGCGACACCACCGCCGCCCTGGACGAGCTGGAGAGCGTCTACCTCCGCGACGCCGTCTACTTCCACCACCCGCGCTACCTGGGCCACCTCAACTGCCCGGTCGTCATCCCCGCCGTCCTCGGCGAGGCCGTCCTCTCGGCGGTCAACTCCTCCCTGGACACCTGGGACCAGAGCGCGGGCGGCACCCTCATCGAGCGCAAGCTCGTCGACTGGACCACCGGCCGCATCGGCTTCGGCCCGTCCGCCGACGGCGTGTTCACCAGCGGCGGCACCCAGTCCAACCTCCAGGCGCTGCTGCTGGCCCGCGAGGAGGCCAAAAGCTCCGACCTGGCGAAACTGCGGATCTTCTCCTCCGAGTGCAGCCACTTCAGCGTCCAGAAGTCGGCCACCCTGCTCGGTCTGGGCGTGGACGCCGTCATCTCGGTCCCGGTCGACGGGAACAAGCGGATGCAGTCCGTCGTGCTCGCCGCCGAGCTGGCCGCCTGCCGCGCCGAGGGCCTGGTGCCGATGGCGATCGTCGCCACCGCGGGCACCACCGACTTCGGCTCCATCGACCCGCTGTCCGAGGTCGCGGCCCTCGCCGACGAGTACGGCGCCTGGATGCACGTGGACGCCGCCTACGGCTGCGGTCTGCTCGCCTCCCCGACCCGCCGCCACCTCCTGGACGGCATCGAGCGGGCCGACTCGGTCACGGTCGACTTCCACAAGTCCTTCTTCCAGCCGGTGAGTTCCTCCGCCCTGCTGGTCCGCGACGGGGTCACCCTGCGGCACGCGACCTACCACGCGGACTACCTCAACCCGGCCCGTACGGTCGCCGAGCGGATACCCAACCAGGTCGACAAGTCCCTCCAGACGACCCGCCGCTTCGACGCGCTCAAGCTCTGGATGACACTGCGCGTGATGGGCGCCGACGGTGTCGGACAGCTCTTCGACGAGGTCTGCGACCTGGCCGCCGAGGGCCACGCGATGCTCGCCGCCGACCCGCGCTACGACGTCGTGGTCGCCCCGCAGCTCTCCACCCTCGTCTACCGGTACGTCCCGGAGGGCGACGCCTCCCCCGAGGACGTCGACCGGGCCAACCTGCACGCCCGCAAGGCCCTGTTCGCCTCGGGCGAGGCCGTCGTCGCCGGGACCAAGGTCGACGGCCGCCAGTACCTCAAGTTCACCCTGCTCAACCCCGAGACCACCACGGCCGACATCGCGGCCGTCCTCGATCTGATCGCCGGCCACGCCGAGCAGTACCTGGGAGAGAACCTTGTCCACGCCTGAGACGGCTCAGACCCATGACTTCATCGGCATCGGGCTCGGTCCGTTCAACCTCGGGCTCGCCTGCCTGACCGAGCCGATCGACGAGCTGAACGGCGTCTTCCTGGAGTCGAAGCCCGACTTCGAGTGGCACTCGGGGATGTTCCTCGAAGGCGCCCACCTCCAGACCCCGTTCATGTCGGACCTGGTCACGATGGCCGACCCGACCTCCCCGTACTCCTTCCTGAACTACCTGAAGGACAAGGGACGGCTGTACTCGTTCTACATCCGGGAGAACTTCTACCCGCTGCGGACCGAGTACAACGACTACTGCCGCTGGGCCGCCGCCCGGGTCTCCTCGATCCGCTTCTCGACCACCGTCGTCTCGGTGACCTTCGACGAGGCGACCGAGCTGTACGAGGTCACCACCGAGGCCGGGGAAACGTTCCGCTCGGCCCGTCTGGTGCTGGGCACCGGCACCCCGGCGTACGTCCCCGAGAGCTGCCGCGAGCTCGGCGGCGACCTCATCCACAACTCGCGCTACCTGCAGAACAAGGCGGCGCTCCAGAAGAAGAAGTCGATCACGCTGATCGGCAGCGGCCAGAGCGCCGCCGAGATCTACTACGACCTGCTCTCCGAGATCGACGTCCACGGCTACCGGCTGAACTGGGTCACCCGCTCCCCGCGCTTCTTCCCGCTGGAGTACACCAAGCTCACCCTGGAGATGACCTCCCCGGAGTACGTGGACTACTTCCACGCGCTGCCCGAGGACACCCGCTACCGCCTGGAGACCGGCCAGAAGGGCCTCTTCAAGGGCATCGACGGCGAGCTGATCGACGCCATCTTCGACCTGCTCTACCAGAAGAACCTCGGCGGCCCCGCCCCCACCCGCCTCCTCACCAACTCCGCGCTGCGCGGCGCGGAGTACCACGAGGCCTCGGGCACGTACAGCCTGGACTTCCGCCAGGAGGAGCAGGGCAAGGACTTCACCCTGGACACCGACGGCCTGATCCTGGCCACCGGCTACAAGTACGAGGTCCCCGCCTTCCTGGAGCCGGTCCGCGACCGCCTCAAGTGGGACTCCCGGGGCCGCTTCGACGTGGCCCGGAACTACGCCGTCGACACCACGGGCCGCGGTGTGTTCCTGCAGAACGCCGGGGTGCACACGCACTCGATCACCTCGCCGGACCTCGGCATGGGCCCGTACCGCAACGCCTACATCATCGGGGCGATGCTGGGGCGCGAGTACTACCCCGTCGAGAAGACCATCGCTTTCCAGGAGTTCGCGGTATGACCGTATCCATACGTCCCTTCGACCCGTCGAAGGACTCCGAGCTGATCCACCCGTGGGTCACCCACCCCAAAGCGGCCTACTGGATGATGCAGGGCGCGAGCCTCCAGGACGTCGAGCGCGAGTACACCGCGATCACCGCCCACCCGCACCACGAGGCCTTCATCGGTCTGGTCGACGGCGTGCCCTCGTTCCTGATGGAGCGCTACGACCCGACCCGGCTGGAACTGGTCGGACTGTACGACCCGCTCCCCGGTGACGTCGGTATGCACTTCCTCGTCGCGCCCACCGACACCCCCGTGCACGGCTTCACCCGGACCGTGATCACCGCCGTCATGGCCGAGCTGTTCGCCGACCCGGCGACCGCCCGGGTGGTCGTCGAGCCCGACGTGGCCAACAAGGCCGTCCACGCGCTCAACGAGGCCGTCGGCTTCGTGGCCGAGCGCGAGATCCAGAAGCCCGAGAAGAAGGCCCTGCTCAGCTTCTGCACCCGCGCGCGCTTCGAGGCTGCCGTGGCGGTGGCCGCATGAGCACCGCGCACGGCGCCGAGGCCGTCGCCCACCTCACCCCCGAGCGCTGGGCCGACGCCGACCGCGCCCTGATCCGCAAGGGCCTCGCCGAGTTCGCCCACGAGCGGCTGCTGCACCCCAGGGACCTGGGCGAGAGCCGCTACGAGGTCCTCAGCGACGACGGCACCACCGGCTACCGCTTCACCGCCGACCGCTTCGCCCTCGACCACTGGCAGGTCCACCCCGAGTCGATCAGCCGCCACCGGGGCGAGGAGCGGCTGCCGCTGGACGCGCTCCAGTTCATCACCGAGCTGCGCGGCTCCCTCGGCCTGAGCGACGAGGTCCTCCCGGTCTACCTGGAGGAGATCTCCTCCACCCTCGCCGGTACGGCCTTCAAGGCGACCAAGCCGCCCGTCACCTCCGCCGAGCTGGCCCGCGCGGGCTTCCAGGCGATCGAGACCGGGATGACCGAGGGCCACCCCTGCTTCGTCGCCAACAACGGGCGCCTCGGCTTCGGCGTCGACGAGTTCCGCGCCTACGCCCCCGAGGCCGCCAGCGAGATCCACCTGATCTGGCTGGCCGCCCGCCGCGACCGCACCACCTTCACGGCGGGCGCGGACATCGACTACGAGGCCTTCGTCCGCGCCGAGCTGGGCGACACCGCCGTGGACGGCTTCGCCGCCGTCCTCACCGCGAAGGGCCTCGACCCGGCCGACTACCTGCTGCTGCCCGCCCACCCCTGGCAGTGGTGGAACAAGCTGTCCGTCACCTTCGCCGCCGAGGTCGCCCGGCAGCGCCTGGTGTACCTGGGCGAGGGCGACGACGCCTATCTGGCGCAGCAGTCCATCCGGACCTTCTTCAACACCTCGGACCCGGCGAAGCACTATGTGAAGACGGCCATGTCCGTCCTCAACATGGGCTTCATGCGGGGCCTGTCGGCCGCGTACATGGAGGCCACCCCGGCCATCAACGACTGGCTGCACCAGCTGATCGAGTCGGACTCCGTCTTCGCGGCGGCGCGCTTCTCGATCATCCGCGAGCGGGCCGCGATCGGCTACCGGCACCTGGAGTACGAGGCCGCCACCGACCGCTACTCGCCCTACCGGAAGATGCTGGCCGCGCTCTGGCGCGAGTCCCCGGTGCCGGGCATCGCCGAGGGCGAGCGGCTGGCCACGATGGCCTCGCTGCTGCACGTCGACCACACGGGCGCGTCCTTCACCGGCGCGCTGATCGAGGAGTCGGGCCTCGCGCCGACGGTGTGGCTGCGCCGCTACCTGGACGCCTACCTGCTGCCGGTGCTGCACAGCTTCTACGCGTACGACCTGGCGTTCATGCCGCACGGCGAGAACGTGATCCTGGTCCTCGACGAGCGGGGCGCGGTCGTGCGGGCGGTGTTCAAGGACATCGCCGAGGAGATCGTCGTCATGGACCCGGCGGCGGTCCTGCCGCCCGCGGTGGAGCGGGTCCGGGCGGACGTCCCGGAGGACATGAAGCTGCTGTCCGTGTTCACGGACGTCTTCGACTGCTTCTTCCGCTTCCTGGCGGCGACCCTCGCCTCGGAGGGCGTCCTCGACGAGGACGCGTTCTGGCGGACGGTCGCGGAGTGCGTACGCGGCTACGAGGCGTCGAAGCCGGAGCTGGCGGACCGGTTCGCGCAGTACGACATGTTCGCGGAGACCTTCGCGCTGTCGGCCCTCAACCGCCTCCAGCTCCGTGACAACCGGCAGATGGTCGATCTGTCGGACCCGTCGGCGGCCCTCCAGCTGGTCGGCGACCTGGTGAACCCGATCGCGCGGTTCGCCTGACGGACCCGGCGCGGGCCCCGGCGGAGTACGGTCCTCCGCCGGGGCCCGCGCCGTCGTGCGCGCGGTCCGGCTACGGCGCGGGCCAGGGGACCTCGGGGGAGCGGTACCAGTCGATGCCGAGGGCCTCGAAGCGCGGGGCCTGCTCCGCGAGCCTGACCTTGTACGTCTCCCAGTCGTGGCTCGCCGCCGGTGACCAGCCCAGTTCCGCCACCCCCGGCAGCCGGGGGAAGGCCATCACGTCGAGGTCGTCCGTGGTGGCCAGGGTCTCCGTCCACAGCGGCGACTCGACGCCCCGGACGGCGGACGCGGGCGCGCCCGGCAGATAGGTGTCGGGGTTCCAGTCGTAGGAGCGCCTGACCTCGACGTATCCGGCCCAGGCGAGGCCGAGCGGGGTGTCCTTGGTGTACTTCATGTCGAGGTAGGTGCGGTCGGCGGGCGAGAGGATCAGACCGCTGCCGGCGCGGGCGGCGGCGGCGACCCGTTCCTTCTCGGCGGCGGGGGTGCGGTCGAGGCCCCAGTACTGGACGAGGGCGCCCTCTGCGGGGGTGGTGGCGGTGAGCTGGTGCCAGCCGACGACCTTCTTGCCGTACTTCGCGACGACCGGCTGCACCTTGTCCATGAAGGCCTTGTAGTCGGCCTGGCTGGTGGAGTGCGCCTCGTCGCCGCCGATGTGGACGTACCGGCCGGGGGTGAGCGCGGCGATCTCCCGGATCACGTCGTCGACGAAGTCGTACGTGACGGGCTTCGGGACGCACAGGGAGCTGAAGCCGACCTTGATGCCGGTGTAGAGGGGCGGGGCGACGCCGTCGCAGTTGAGTTCGGCGTAGGAGGCGAGGGCCGCGTTGGTGTGGCCCGGCAGGTCGATCTCGGGGATGACCTCCTGGTAGCGGGAGGCCGCGTACGCGACGATCTCCCGGTACTCGTCCTTGGTGTAGAAGCCGCCGGGGCCGCCGCCGACCTCGGTGGAGCCGCCGTAGGTGGTGAGGCGGGGCCAGGAGTCGACCGCGATGCGCCAGCCCTGGTCGTCGGAGAGGTGCAGGTGGAGGGTGTTCACCTTGTAGAGGGCGAGCTGGTCGATGTAGCGCTTGACCTCGTCGACGGTGAAGAAGTGCCGGGCGACGTCGAGCATGGCGCCCCGGTAGCCGTAGCGGGGGGTGTCGGTGACGGTGCCGCCCGCGACCTTCCAGGGGCCGGGCTGGACGCTGTCGCGTTCGACGGCGGCGGGCAGTTGCTGGCGGAGGGTCTGGAGGCCGCGGAAGAGTCCGGCGGGGGCGCGGGCGGTGAGGAGGAGGCCGCCGGGCGCGGAGCGCAGCCGGTAGCCCTCGTCGCCGAGGGCGGTGTCGTCGGGGCGCAGGCGCAGGCGGATGCCGCCGTCGGCGGCCCGGTCGTCGACGACGGGCAGCGGGAAGCCGGTGGCGGGGCGCAGGAGTCCGGCGAGGTACTGGCCGAGGGCCTTGGACTCGGCGGAGCCGGTGTCGACGCCGATGCGGGTGGCGCGGGTCAGGGTGTACGGCTCGCCCTTGGGGGAGACGGAGGCGGGTACGGGCACGATCCGGCCGAGCGGGCGGACCTCGGGCTCGACGGCGGACCGGCCGCCGCGCTTGCCGTCGGTGGTGCGGCCGTCGGCGGCGGCCTCGCCGCAGCCGACTCCGGCTGCGGCGACCAGGAGGAGGGATCCGATCAGGCGTGGAATCCTTCGGCGCTGTTTCACGGGCTGGGTCCCCTTCAGGCGTTGGACACGTCTGTGGAGTTCTATATCCGAACCTTCACCATGCGTACCGCTGAGGGTCCGAACGGTCAAGGTCTGGACCAAACCACCTTTTCCTTGCCTGGATCATGAGCCTCCTGCCCGATATCGGGCAGGATTCTTGCAAAGGCCCTTGTGTACCCCGCAGTATTCATGGGTGCTCGAACGCCGCCCGTCACACGACGACCTCATCGACCACCTGGTGCGCAGCACCGCGCTCCAGCGCGGCGAGGCGGTCCGGGTGATCCTCGACGTGCTGGCGTACTTCGACGAGACGACCGAGGAGTTCGTCCGGCGCCGCCACCGCGAGCTGCAGTCCGGCGGCTCCGTGAACGCCGAGATCTTCGAACGGATCGCGGCGGAACTCCCGCACCGGGCCGTGGCGCCCCAGGAGCTCTCGCTCCGGCAGCTGCGCCGCATCGTCTACGGCTGAGCACACTCGTCAACCTGGAGGGGTTTCACCTTTATGTGCGGAATTGTCGGTTACATCGGTAAGCGTGACGTCGCCCCGCTGCTCCTGGAGGGCCTTCAGCGCCTGGAGTACCGGGGATACGACTCGGCGGGCATCGTCATCACCAGCCCGAAGGCCTCCGGCCTGAAGATGGTGAAGGCCAAGGGCCGGGTCCGCGACCTGGAGGCCAAGGTCCCCAAGCGCTTCACCGGCACCACCGGCATCGCCCACACCCGCTGGGCCACCCACGGCGCGCCGAGCGACGTCAACTCGCACCCGCACCTGGACCCGGAGAACAAGGTCGCCGTCGTCCACAACGGCATCGTCGACAACGCCCAGGAGCTCCGCGCCAAGCTGGAGGCCGAGGGCGTCGTCTTCGCCTCCGAGACGGACACCGAGGTCATCACCCACCTCATCGCCCGCTCCCGGGCCGACTCCCTGGAGGAGAAGGTCCGCGAGGCGCTCAAGGTCATCGAGGGCACCTACGGCATCGCCGTGATGCACGCCGACTTCAACGACCGCATCGTCGTCGCCCGCAACGGCTCCCCGGTCATCCTCGGCATCGGCGAGAAGGAGATGCTCGTCGCCTCCGACGTCGCCGCGCTGATCGCCCACACCCGTCAGGTCGTCACCCTCGACGACGGCGAGATGGCCACCCTCAAGGCCGACGACTTCCGCACCTACACGGTCTCCGGCACCACCACCACCGCCACCCCCGAGACCGTCGAGTGGGAGGCCGCCTCGTACGACATGGGCGGTCACGACACGTACATGCACAAGGAGATCTCCGAGCAGCCCGACGCGGTCGACCGGGTGCTGCGCGGCCGGATCGACGACCGCTTCTCCACCGTGCACCTCGGCGGTCTGAACCTGGACGCCCGCGAGGCCCGCACCATCCGCCGGATCAAGATCCTCGGCTGCGGCACCTCGTACCACGCCGGTCTCATCGGCGCCGGGCTCATCGAGTCCCTGGCCCGCATCCCCGCCGACGCCGAGCCCGCCTCGGAGTTCCGCTACCGCAACCCGGTCGTGGACCCCGACACCCTCTACATCGCCGTCTCCCAGTCCGGCGAGACCTACGACGTGCTCGCCGCCGTCCAGGAGCTGAAGCGCAAGGGCGCCCGCGTCCTCGGCGTGGTCAACGTGGTCGGCTCCGCCATCGCCCGGGAGGCCGACGGCGGCGTGTACGTCCACGCCGGCCCCGAGGTCTGCGTCGTCTCCACCAAGTGCTTCACCAACACGGTCACCGCCTTCGCGCTGCTCGCCCTGCACCTGGGCCGCATCCGGGACCTGTCCGTCACCGACGGCAAGCGGATCATCGAGGGGCTGCGCAGGCTCCCCGCGCAGATCAGCGAGATCCTGGAGACCGAGGACGAGATCAAGAAGATCGCCGCGGAGTACGCGGGCGCCCAGTCGATGATGTTCATCGGCCGCGTCCGGGGCTACCCGGTCGCCCTGGAGGCCTCCCTCAAGCTGAAGGAGATCTCCTACATCCACGCCGAGGCCTACCCCGCCTCCGAGCTGAAGCACGGCCCGCTCGCCCTCATCGAGCCCGCCCTGCCGACGGTCGCGATCGTCCCCGACGACGACCTCCTGGAGAAGAACCGCGCCGCCCTGGAGGAGATCAAGGCCCGCAGCGGCCGCATCCTCGCGGTGGCGCACCAGCCGCAGGCGAAGGCCGACCACACCATCGTCGTACCGAAGAACGAGGACGAGCTGGACCCCATCCTGATGGGCATCCCGCTCCAGCTCCTCGCCTACCACACGGCGCTCGCCATGGGCCGCGACATCGACAAGCCGCGCAACCTGGCCAAGTCCGTCACGGTCGAGTAGCGGCCGTCCGGGCCTGTCCCCCGGACCCGCCGCGCCCGCCGGGCCTGTCCCCCGGCGGCTCGCCTGACACCAGAGCGGCCCCCGGTGCCTTCGCACCGGGGGCCGCTCCCCTTCCCGCCCGCTCAGGCCGCCGGGACCGCGCTCCGGTTCGCCCGGCCGAGGGCCGTCGGCCAGCCCGCGACGGCCGCCGTGGCGCCGTACCAGGCGGCGAGACCGGCGACCGCGGCGACCCAGCCGCCCACCTTGCCCAGCGTGCCGTTGTCCGCGAGCGCGCCCGTGCCCAGCAGCACCAGCGCGACGAACAGCAGCCCGTACACGCCCTGTCCGAACGGTCCGCTGCCCGAGGCGGCCAGCGTCAGGGTGAGCACCAGGAGCGCCCACAGGAGCAGGAAGACCCCGGCGGCGTCGGCCGAGGCGTCGCCGCCCGCCCCGATCCCCCAGGTGAACCAGAAGGCGCCGAGCGCCGTGTGTGCCGTGCCCCCGGCCTTGTCGCCCGCGCGCAGCGCGAGCAGCCCGACGAGGAAGAGCGTCACCCCGCCGACCCAGGTGGCGAGGCCCGCGGCATCGGCTGCCGTGACGTGGTCGATGACGCCCGTGCCACCCAGGCCGAAGGCCAGCAGGGTGAGTCCGAGGGCGAGGTGTCCGAGAGTCGAGGTGGTGTTTCCCGCGGCGATGTCGTTGCTCACGGCGGGCTCCCTTCAGGTGCGCAGTCATGCTGCGTGAGCTGCTGTGATCCGGTGACCCTTATGTACCCTTCACAAGCGCGCAATTCACCTGAGGAAGGCCGAAATTATGGCCGGAGAACAGCAGTTGACCCAGTCATCTGACGGGTCGTGAGTGACGACGGCACGTGCCGCGCGGGGCTTACGGGATGACGATCACGGGCCGCTGCGCGCGGCGCGCGAGGCGCCCGGCGACGGAGCCGAAGATCCGGCCGACGATGCCGTGCGTGGAGCCGACCACGATGGCGTCGGCCGAGTACTCCCGCCCGACCTCCTCCAGTTCGTGGCAGATGTCCCCGCCGCGCTCGACGAGGATCCACGGCACCTCCGAGAGGTGCTCGGCGCACGCCAGCTCGAGGCCGAGGACCTCGGTGCGGTGGTCGGGCACGTCGACGAAGACGGGCGGCTCGCACCCGGCCCAGACCGTGGTGGGCAGCCGGTTGGCCACGTGCACGATGATCAGGCCCGAGCCGGAGCGCCTGGCCATGCCGATGGCGTAGGCGAGGGCGCGCTCGCTGGACGTGGAGCCGTCGAAGCCGACGACGACCCCGTGCCGGAAGGCCGGATCGCAGGCGTGACGTGTCTGTTCCACCGCGAGGGGGTCGACCGTGGAGTCGGCGACGCGCTCGCGGTCCGCGGGTTCGGAGAATTCGTGACCGGCCATCGGTGTCTCGGCGAAGAAGGTCCTCGTGGGAAGGGACGGGGAACGGAGGGGACGAACGACGGGTGACGGCGGAGCTGTGTCCGGGAATCATCTTCCCAAGCCCATACCCCCAAGGGTACGGCGACACTCCTCTCCTGCCCAGAGTCCGCCGTGCCGCACCCGGTGCGCCGCGGCTCGCGCACGGCGTTCCAGGGAGCATGCACGAGCGGTTCGGGATCTGGCAATGCCGGATGTGCCCTACAGGTGTCCGTACGGGGGCCAAACGGACGTCGCCGAGAGTGACCGGACCGTTCCGTTCCTCGTTGCCACAGGTCCAGCCACCGTCGCAGGGAGAACGCCCGTGCCCGCACCATCGACCGCCACCGGCCAGACCCCCATCGCGCCCGCTCCCCTCCTCTCCGCGCCGCGCGGGCGGCGGCGGCCCGCGCCCCCGGCCGTGCGGGAGCCGGGCGCGGGGACGCCGGACGCCGGACCGGAGGCCGCGACGGGACCGGGTGCGGGCACGGGAGCGGGTCCGGCGGACCAGACGGGGGACGTCGTCCGGTGGGCGGTCTTCTGCTGCGCGCTCGTACCGGTGGTCCTCCTCGTCTACGGCTCCTCCCTCGCGGGGGCGGCCGGAACCGCGTGCGGACTGGTCTCGGTGACGGCCGCCTGCCGGCTGCTGCTGCGCCGCGCGGAGCGCGGACTGCGCGGCGAGGGCGCCCACGGCTCCCGGCGGGGCTGAACCGGCCGGGGGCGAACCGGGACGGAACGGGACGGAAATCGGTCCCCGCTTCCGTCCGCTCCTCTTCGAGTTGACAGGTTCGTACAACCGAACCCATATGTTTTCAGCCAACTTCCAGCCATCGGTGAGCCCTTGGCGAAACGGTTGTCCAACCCCGGTGCCGACACCCGGGAATGCCCCGCCCCAGGGGCCCGCACCCCCCGCGTACGGGGCTGTTTCCCGCACCGGCCCTTCCCGGGCGCCCTCACCCGGGAAGTCTCCGCGATCGATCGCTTCACGCCAAGTGGCCTTGTCGACAATCCACCGGATGGAGAACTTGTCACGCCGGTGCCATCGGACGCAGTAGATTCGATCATGGGTACCGAAGACTGGGGTCTCGTGCAGAACCGAGGGGAAACGTGCAGGTGCGACACGACCAGGGAGACGCGAACACCGAGGGGGGCTTAGCGTCATGAGCCAGGACTCCGCCGTACCGGAGGCCGCACGGAAACTGACCGGACGCCGTCGTCGCGAAGTCGTCGCGGTGCTGCTGTTCAGTGGCGGCCCCATCTTCGAGAGCTCCATTCCGCTCTCGGTGTTCGGGATCGACCGGCAGGACGCCGGAGTGCCTCGCTACCGGCTGCTCGTCTGCGCGGGCGAGGACGGCCCGCTGAGGACCACCGGTGGACTCGAACTGACCGCGCCCTACGGCCTGGAGGCCATCAGCCGCGCGGGCACCGTAGTCGTCCCGGCCTGGCGGTCGATCACCTCGCCGCCACCGCCGGAGGCGCTCGAAGCACTGCGCAGGGCGCACGAGGAGGGCGCCAGGATCGTCGGCCTGTGCACGGGGGCGTTCGTCCTCGCCGCGGCCGGACTCCTGGACGGCCGCCCGGCGACCACGCATTGGATGTACGCGCCGACGCTCGCCAAGCGCTACCCGTCGGTCCACGTGGACCCCCGGGAGCTCTTCGTCGACGACGGGGACGTCCTGACGTCCGCCGGAACGGCGGCCGGAATCGATCTGTGTCTGCACATCGTGCGGACCGACCACGGCACGGAGGCCGCGGGCGCCCTGGCGCGCCGGCTGGTCGTCCCGCCGCGGCGCAGCGGCGGTCAGGAGCGCTACCTCGACAGGTCTTTACCTGAGGAGATCGGCGCCGACCCGCTGGCCGAGGTCGTCGCCTGGGCGCTGGAGCACCTCCACGAGCAGTTCGACGTGGAGACCCTCGCCGCCCGCGCCTACATGTCACGGCGGACCTTCGACCGCCGGTTCCGCTCGCTGACCGGATCCGCCCCGCTCCAGTGGCTGATCACCCAGCGGGTGCTGCAGGCGCAGCGGCTGCTCGAAACCTCCGACTACTCGGTCGACGAGGTGGCGGGCAGGTGCGGCTTCCGCTCCCCGGTGGCGCTGCGCGGCCACTTCCGGCGGCAGCTCGGCTCCTCGCCGGCTGCCTACCGGGCGGCGTACCGCGCCAGGCGACCGCAGAGCGACACCAGCACGGCGGTGCTCGACCCGATGGTGCCCGCCCAGGTCGGGGCCCGGCGGCCCGGGTCCGGGCTGGAACCGGGCAAGCCGCACTCCGACGCCTACGCACCCGGGCGCCCCGCGCTCCCGGGCCAGCGCAGCGCGCCGTAACGAAGGAGCGGCGCGGCCACCGGCCGCGCCGCGCGGGACCCACGGGCGCCCGGGAGACCTCTCCCGGGCGCCCGTCGGCCTGCTCGGAGAGCCGGAAGCCCCCTAAGGTAGGACGCATGAACGATCGCATGGTGTGGATCGACTGCGAGATGACCGGGCTCTCGCTGACGGACGACGCACTCATCGAGGTGGCCGCACTGGTCACCGACTCGGAACTGAACGTACTCGGCGACGGGGTGGACATCGTGATCCGCCCGCCGGACGCGGCCCTGGAGACCATGCCGGAGGTCGTGCGCCGGATGCACACGTCCTCGGGCCTGCTCGACGCGCTCGCCGACGGCACCACGCTCGCCGACGCGGAGGCCCAGGTCCTCGCGTACATCCGCGAGCACGTCAAGGAACCGGGCAAGGCGCCCCTGTGCGGGAACTCGGTCTCCACCGACCGGGGCTTCCTCGCCCGGGACATGCCCGCCCTGGAGGGCCACCTGCACTACCGGATCGTCGATGTCTCCTCGGTCAAGGAACTGGCCCGGCGCTGGTACCCGAGGGCGTACTTCAACAGCCCGGAGAAGAACGGCAACCACCGCGCGCTCGCCGACATCCGCGAGTCCATCGCGGAACTGCGCTACTACCGCGAGGCGGTCTTCGTCCCGCAGCCCGGCCCCGACTCGGAGACCGCGAAGCGGATCGCCGCGCGGCACGTCGTCCCGTCCGAATGACCCCCTTCCCGCAGGGCCGCTCGCGCCCCCGGAACCCGCCTCGGAAAAGGCGGGCGCGAGCACCCTCCGGGACCCTGTAGACTTCTTCTCGGCCGGTCAGGGAAACCTTCGGGAAGACCGCTGGTCATGGTGGGTATAGCTCAGCTGGCAGAGCACCTGGTTGTGGTCCAGGATGTCGCGGGTTCAAGTCCCGTTACTCACCCTGAAGACTCAGGCCCCGGTTCATCCGAACCGGGGCCTGAGTCGTTCCACGGCGCCGGGGCGGTCCGCGACCGCGCCCCTCCTTCCCCTCCCCACTTCCGTCGAGGAGCGCCTGTGACCTCCCTCTCCCTCCGGCGGGCCGGGGCGTCCGTCCTCGTCCTGGAGGTCTGCTACCTCCTGCTCCTACAGCTGGCCTCCGTCCTCCTCGCCGTGGACAGTCCCGAGCCCGACCGGTCCGGTCCCGGCGCCTTCCTCGCGGTGATGGCGGCGGCCGTCGTCCTGCTGCTCTGGGCCGCGGCCCTCCTCGGACTGCCCGCCCTCATGAAGAGGGTCCCCCGGTGGACCCGGGCCGTGGTGCTCGTCGGCACGGCCGCCCTCCAGCTGTACGTCGTCCGGGGCGCGGCGGCCAACGCCCTGGACCAGGGACTCGAACCCGACGCCGTGCTCAACGCGCTCATGGTGCTGTGCGCGCTGGTCGCCACCGCCGCGTGCGTCCGGGGACTGCGCGCCCCGGCCGGAAGGACACCGACCGGGAGCCGGACGGCCGAGGGCTGACGGACCGGGGGGCGCCGGACCGGGGGGCGCCGGACCGGGGGGCGCCGGACCCGGGCCGGGCTGACGGACCGGGACCGGAGCGGCCCTACCGGGCTGATCAGGCCGACCGGGCTGACCAGCCCGATCAGGCCGACCGTCCGGGGGCCGGGGGTCCTGTTCCTCTCCGAGGCGGTCACGGGCGGGCCGGTGCGGGCCGTGCGGGTGAGTTCCGGGGCGCCCCGCGAGCTGCCGCCGGGCCGCCGGACGGGGCCGCACTACGGTCGGGGCCCATGTGGAGCGGGCGGAGGGGCACGGGCGCGTACGGGACCGCGCTGGTCCTGCTCCTCCTGTCCGCCCTCCTCTCCGGGGGCTGCGCCACCGACCCCGAGGGGCCCTCCCCGGCGCGGGCGCACCGGGCCGGGGACGGCGGGTCCCGGCCCGTCACCCTCACCGTCGGGGTGTTCGGCACCTTCGGCCTCCAGGAGGCCGGGCTCTACGACGCGTACATGCGGCTCCGTCCCGACGTGGCCGTCCGGCAGACCTCCCTCACCCGCAACGACGTCTACTACCCGCAGCTCCTGACCCATCTCACCGCCGGGTCCGGGCTCGCCGACGTCCAGGCCGTCGAGGTCGGCAACATCGCCGAGGTGATCACCACCCAGGCCGACCGGCTCGTCGAGCTCGGCACCGCCCCCGGGGTGGACCGGCGGGCCTTCCTGCCGTGGAAGTGGGCGCAGGGCACCGGCCCCGACGGGCGCGTCCTCGCCCTCGGCACCGACATCGGCCCGCAGGCCGTCTGCTACCGCAAGGACCTCTTCGCGAAGGCCGGACTGCCCACCGGGCGGGACGCGGTCGGGCGGCTGTGGGCCGGGGACTGGCGCCGGTACCTGGCCGCGGGGCTCCGCTACCGCGAACGCGCGCCGAAGGGCACCGCGTTCACGGACTCCGCGTCCGGGGTGCTGGCGGCGGTCATGGCGGGCGCGCCCGTGCGCCACTACGACGGGCGGGGCGCCCTCGTGGTGGCCGACAACCCCGCCGTGCGGGAGGCCTGGGACCTCGCCGCCTCGTTCGCCCGGCGGGGACTGACCGCCCGGCTCCAGCAGTTCACCCCCGGCTGGGACCAGGCCTTCGCCCACGGAGCCTTCGCCACCGTCACCTGTCCCGCCTGGATGCTCGGCTACATCCAGGACAAGACGGGCCCCTCGGGCCGCGGGCGCTGGGACGTGGCGGCGGCCCCCCGGCCCGGCAACTGGGGCGGCTCCTTCCTCGTCGTGCCCGCCGCCGGGCGGCACCGCGCCGAAGCCGCCCGGCTGGCGGCCTGGCTGACCGCCCCGGCCCAGCAGGCACGGCTCTTCGCCCGGCGCGGGAGCTTCCCGAGCGCCTCGGCCGCGTACCCGCTCCCGGCGGTGGCGGAGGCCCGCGCCGCGTACTTCGGCGGCGCACCGGTCGGCGCCCTCTTCGCCGAGGCGGCCCGGGGCGTCCCCCGCGCCCCGGTGGGCCCCAAGGACGGGCTGATCACCCAGACCCTGGCCGACACCGGGATGCTCCAGATCGACCAGACGGGCCGGGACCCGGACGACGCCTGGCGGGCCACGATGAAGGCCCTCGACAACGCGCTGGACCGGTGACACCGGTGCCGGACCTGACGGACCCCCGGGAGCCGGGCGGCGGGGACCCGCCCGGAACCACGGGCGCGGGAGCGGCGGCACCGGGACCCCCACCCCCCGCACCGGACCTCGCGCCGGGCCCCGCGCCTGGTCCCGCGCCCGGCCCTCCGGCGCCCGGCGCCGTGACGGCTTCCGTTCCCGCGCCCCTCCCCGTGCTCCCCCGCGCGGTCCCGTCCCCGGCGGCGTCCGCTTCTCCGCCCGGCCCGGGGGCCGGACCCGCGCGCGGCCGGTGGGGGCGGGCGGGAGGGCGGCGGCGGTCCTGGGCTCCGTACGCCCTCCTCTCCCCCTTCTTCGTGCTCTTCGGGGCCTTCGGTGTCTTTCCGCTGGTCGCCACCGCCTGGGCCTCCCTGCACCGGGTCGAGCTGACCGCGCCCGAGCGGGCCGAGTGGGTGGGGCTGCGGAACTACACCCGGCTCGCCGGGGACGAGTTCTTCTGGAACGCCCTCGGCAACACCGTCGCCATCGGCGTCCTCGCCACCGTCCCCCAACTGCTGCTCGCGCTCGGCGTGGCCCATCTGCTGGACGTGCGGCTGCGCGGCCGGGGGTTCTTCCGGGTCGTCGCCCTGGCCCCGTACGCCACCTCCGTGGCCGCCGCGACCCTGGTCTTCGCCCTGTTCTTCGGACGGGACCACGGGATGGCCAACTGGGTCCTGACGGGCCTCGGAGCGGGCCCGGTGGACTGGCAGAACGGGTCCTGGGCCGCGAAGTCCGCCGTGGCGTCGATCGTGATCTGGCGCTGGACCGGCTACAACGCGCTGATCTACCTCGCGGCCATACAGACCGTCCCCCGTGAGCTGTACGAGGCGGCGGCGCTCGACGGGGCCTCCCGGTGGCGCCAGTTCCTGCACGTGACGCTGCCGGGGCTGCGGCCCGCGCTCGCGTTCACCGGGCTCGTGTCGACGATCGGCGCGACCCAGCTGTTCGGGGAGCCGCTGCTGTTCGGCAGCGGGGCGGGCGCCTCGGGCGGGGCGGACCGCCAGTTCCAGACGCTGGGCCTCTACCTGTACGAGCAGGGCTGGGTGAACCTGCACCTGGGGCGGGCCGCCGCCCTCGCCTGGACCATGCTGCTGATCCTGGTCGCGGTCTGCGGGGCGGCCCGGCTGCTCCCCGCCGTCCTGCGGGGGCGCACGGCGCGGAGGGCGGGCTGATGCGGACCGGGCGCGCCGGGGCGGGCACGTACGCGCTGCTCGCGCTGTTCACCCTCGTCTCCCTCTTCCCGCTCCTCTGGACGGCGGTCGCCGCCTCCCGGACCGGTACGCGGCTCGCGGCGACCCCGCCCCCGTTCCGCTTCGGCCGGAACCTGGCGCGGAACCTGGAGATCGCCTGGACCGACGCCCGGCTCGGCGAGGCGCTCCTCAACACCGCGCTGGTGGCCGGGACGGTCGCCACGGGGACGGTGGTGTGCGCGACCCTCGCCGGTTTCGCCTTCGCCAAGCTGCGGTTCCGGTTCCGGGGCGTCCTGCTGCTCCTCGTGGCCGGGACGATGCTGATCCCGCCGCAGCTGGGGGTGGTCCCGCTCTATCTGCTGATCGCCCGGCTGCGCTGGACGGACGAGCTCCAGGCGGTGGTGCTGCCCTCGCTGGTGTCGGCCTTCGGGGTGTTCTTCATGCGCCAGCACCTCGTGCGGGCGCTGCCCTCCGAGCTGCTCGAAGCGGCCCGGACGGACGGGGCGGGGACGGTACGGACGCTGTGGCACGTGGTGCTCCCGGCGGCGCGGCCCGCGATGGCGGTGCTCGCGATGCTGTCCTTCGTGGCCTCCTGGAACGACTTCTTCTGGCCGGTCCTGGCGCTGACGCAGACGGGGAACCCGACGGTCCAGGTGGCGCTCACCGGCCTGGGACGGGGGTACGTGCCGGACCCGTCGGTGGTGATGGCGGGGGCGCTGCTCGGGACGCTGCCGCTGCTGGTGGTGCTCGCGCTGTTCGGGCGGCACATCGTGGGCGGGGTGATGCGGGGCGCGGTGAAGGGGTGAAGGGGTGGAGGGAGGAAACGACGGAGGGGTGGAGGGCTGAAGGGGTGAGGGGGCGCGCCCCGTGGCGTCCGGCTGGGGGCGGACCCAGCGCACATCGGACCCCGGACGCGTCGGAGCCGGGACCCGTCCCGTGGTGTCCGGGCCGGGGTGCCCCCGTGGCGTCCGGCCCGGGGCGCGCGAACGCGTCCCGCGCGGGGCCCTCCCGGGCGTCCCGCCGCCGGGGAATCGTCCTTCCGGATTCCGCCACTCGTTCGGGCGCGACGGCGATCCTCTTCGACCTCCTCCTGTTAACTTCCCCTTATGTCCAACATGCTCGCATTTCAGAGATTTTGGGCGAGGTGAGGCTGAATGGGAGTCCTGCGTGACCATCCCGAACTCGCCCTCTTCCTCTGCCTCGCGGCCGGATACCTGGTCGGCAAGCTCCGGGTCGGGCCCATCACCCTCGGCGGCATCTGCGGCACCCTGATCGTCTCGCTGCTGCTCGGCGCCTGGACCAAGGTCACCATCTCGGACGACGTGAAGACGGTCTTCTTCGCGCTCTTCATCTTCTCGCTCGGCTACATGGCGGGCCCGCAGTTCTTCGCCAACCTCAACCGCAAGAGCCTGCGCTTCTTCGCGCTCTGCCTCATCGAGGTCGTCTGCGTCGTCGGCATCGCCTTCGGTCTCGCCAAGGGCTTCGACCTGGACGTCGGCACCGCCGCCGGCATCCTCGCGGGCGCCGCCACCGAGTCGGCGGTCGTCGGCACGGCCACCGAGGCCATCGCCAAGCTCTCCGACCTGACCCAGGCGCAGATCACCGAGTACCAGGGGCACGTGGCCACCGCGTACACGGTCTGCTACCTCTTCGGGCTCGTCACCATCGTCATCTACACCAGCCAGATCATGCCGATGATGCTCCGCATCGACCTCCGTGACGCCTCCCGCGCGCTCTGGGAGAAGATGCGCGGCAGCGGCGGCGGTCTGGAGTCCGACGAGCGCGAGGCGCTCCCCGGCATGGTCGGCCGGACCTTCCTCGTCACCCACGCCGACGGCAGCAAGGTCGGCGACCTGGAACGGTCGCTGGACCGCCGGGTCACCGTCGAGGCGGTGAAGCGGGGCAGCAAGGTCCTCACCCCTCCCCCGCCCGACTTCGAGCTGACCCTCTCCGACCTGGTCCTCACGGTGGGACGGCGGGCCAACATCATCGAGGCGGGCCGGGTCATCGGCCCCGAGACCCCGGCGATCCCCGGGCTGGACACCCCGCTGGCCACCACCCAGGTCTCGCTGACCGCCCAGAACACGGTGGGCAAGTCCCTGGACACCCTGGCGAAGGAGCACCCGGAGTTCACCTCCGGCGGGGTGTACGTGACGGACGTGCTGCGCAACGACCAGCACCTGCCCGCGACCCCGGAGACCGTCGTCGCCCGGGGTGACGTGCTCACCCTGGTCGGCGCCCGCTCGGGGCTCGGCAAGCTGGCGTCGAAGATCGGCTCGGTCGTGAAGAACGACGCCACCGACTTCATCTACCTGGGCCTCGGCATCGTCTGCGGTTCGCTGCTCGGCCAGATCGTGGTCCGCTTCGGCGACGTCCCGATGTCGCTGGGCACCGGCGGCGGCTGTCTGATCTCCGGTCTGCTCTTCGGCTGGTTCCGTTCCCGGACGCAGACCTTCGGCGCCTTCCCGCCCCAGGCGGCCTCCACCCTCAAGGACATGGGCCTGGCGATCTTCATCGCCTGCACCGGTCTGGTGTCGGGCCCGCAGGCCTGGCCGCTGCTCAAGGAGTACGGCCTGCTGCTGCCGTTCGCGGGCATCGCGATGGTCCTGGTGCCCGCGACGCTCTCGCTGGTCATCGGACGGAAGCTGCTGAAGATCGAGAAACCGCTGCTCATCGGCGCCATCGCGGGCCAGCAGTGTTCGACCCCGGCGATCACCTCGATCACCCAGGTCGCGAAGAGTTCGGTGCCGATGCTCGGTTACACGATCACGTACACGCTCTCGAACTTCCTGCTGCCGCTGACGGGCCCCCTGCTCGTCGGTGTCCTCGGGGCGTGAGGTCATGATCGACTTCCTCAACCGGAACATCTTCCAGCCCCACCCCGAGCTGCTGGTCTTCATCACCGTCGCGCTCGGCTTCCTCTTCGGCAAGCTCCGCTACAAGGCCATCGCGCTGGGCGCGGTGACGGGGTGCCTGGTGGCCGGGCTGCTGCTCGGCGCGCAGTTCAAGGTGACGATCGACGGCACGGTGAAGAACCTCTTCTTCACCATGTTCCTCTTCGCCCTCGGCTACAAGGTCGGCCCGCAGTTCTTCCGGGGGCTGCGGAAGGACGGCCTTCCCCAGGTCCTCAACGCGGTCCTGGTCTGTGTGACGGGTCTGCTCGTCTCCTGGGGCTTCGCCGTGATGCTGGGGTACGGTCCCGGGCTCTCCGCCGGTCTGCTCGGCGGGGCGCTCACCCAGTCGGCGGTCATCGGTGTCGCCCAGGACGCCATCGGCAACCTGCCGGGGCTCTCCGCCGACCAGATGAAGACCGAGGAGAACCTGGTCGCGATCGGCTACGCCGTCACGTACCCGCTCGGCACCATCCTCTGCGCGATGCTCCTCGCCAACGTCCTGCCCAGGCTCTACAAGCGGGACCTGGCCGCCGAGTCCGCGCAGCTCGCCAAGGAGCTGGACGCCCCGGGCGACAACCCGGACCTCGCGGAGGGCTACTACGAGGTCGTGCTGCGCGCGTACCGGATCGAGCACTCGCCGCTGGTCGGCAGGACCGTCGACGACTTCGAGAACCAGCAGAAGGAGCTGGGACACCGCATCTACCTCACCCGGGTGCGGCGCGACGGCCAGCTCCTCCCGCACGACCAGGACCTGGTGCTGCGCACCGGGGACGTGGTCGCGGTCAGCGCGCTGCGGGGCTCGCTCGTCGACTTCGACGCCCGGACGAACATCGGACCCGAGACCGACGACGTGGAACTGCTCGGCTACGAGACCGAGACCCTGCACGTGGTCGCCTCGAACAAGGAGCAGATGGGCAGGACCGTCGCGGACCTGCGCCGCGAGCCCTTCATGGTCGGCGTGTACATCGACAAGATCTACCGGGCGGGCGCGGAGTACCCGTACCGCCTCTCCACCAAGGTGGAGCGCGGCGACACGGTGATCCTGACCGGGCCCAAGCGGCTGGTGGGCCCGGCGGGCAAGGCGATCGGCAAGCCGGTGCCGACCTCCTTCGCCACCGACATGCTCTGGGTCGGCCTCGGGATCTTCCTCGGCGGCTGCATCGGCATCCCCGCGCTGACCGTGTCGGGCGTGCCGATCTCGCTCTCCACCTCCGGCGGCGCCCTGATCATGGGTCTGGTCTTCGGCTGGATCCGGGGCAAGTACCCGACGTACGGCAACGTGCCGCCCGGCGCCCAGTGGTTCATGGACACCCTGGGGCTCTGCCTCTTCGTCGCGGTCGTCGGGATCAACGCCGGGCCGAGCTTCACCAGCGGCCTGTCCACGGCCGGCTGGGGGCTGCTGATCTGGGGCGCGGTGGCGACCCTGATCCCCCTGATCGTGGGCTTCCTGGTCGGCCACTACGTACAGAAGATCCGCTTCCCGATCCTGATGGGCGTGCTGGCCGGCGGCCAGACGACGACCGCGGCGATCGGCGCGATCAACGAACAGTCCAAGTCCCAGATCCCCACCCTCGGCTACACGATCCCCTACGCGGTGGGCAACGTCCTGCTGACCATCTGGGGCGCCGTGATCGTCATCCTCAACCACTGACCCGGAACCACCGCCCCGACCGCTGACGGAAGTGAGTGCCCGCCGTGCCCAAGACCACCTTCACCCGTGCGGAGATCCAGTCCTTCGCACAGCTCTCGCCGTTCGAACTGAAGGACAAGTTCATCCGGATCGCGCAGGAGGCGCAGGCCGACAAGCCCGGACAGAAGGAGAAGTCGCAGACGCAGATGCTCAACGCGGGCCGGGGCAACCCGAACTGGGTCGCCACCGGCCCCCGCGAGGCGTACTTCGCGCTCGGCTACTTCTCGCTCTCCGAGTCGCGCCGCGTCTGGACCGCCGACGACCTCGGCGGGATGCCCGAGGTCGCGGGCTCCGGCGCCCGCTTCGACACCTTCGTCCGGCAGCACCCCGACCTGCCCGGCATCGAACTCCTCCAGAGCTGTGTGGAGTACGCCGTCGAACGCTTCGGCTTCGACAAGGACGCCTTCGTGCACGAGCTGACCGACAGCACGATCGGCGACAACTACCCGGTGCCGGGCCGCATCCTGCCGCACACCGAGCAGATCGTACGGGGCTACCTGGACGACGAGATGTTCGGCGGAAAGCCGCCCGCCGGGAACATGTCGCTGTTCACCACCGAGGGCGGCACGGCCGCCATGTGCTACATCTTCGACTCCCTGATGAAGAACGGGATCCTGAAGAAGGGCGACCGGATCGCCCTGATGGTCCCGGTCTTCACCCCGTACATCGAGATCCCCGAACTCGACACGTACGGCTTCGACGTCGTCAACGTCAACGCGAGCCTCTTCACGGAGACCGGGGTGCGCCAGTGGCGCTACCCGACCGAGGAGGTCGCCAAGCTGGCCGACCCGTCGGTGAAGATGGTCTGTGTCGTCAACCCGTCGAACCCGCCGTCGCTGGCGCTGAGCGAGCGGGTCACGGACCAGATCAAGGACATCGTCGCCACGGCCAACCCGAACCTGCTGATCGTCACGGACGACGTGTACGGCACGTTCGTCGAGGGCTTCCGCTCGCTCGCCGCGGACCTGCCCCGCAACACCCTCCTCGTGTACTCGTACTCCAAGCACTACGGCTGCACGGGCCACCGGCTCGGCGTGATCGGCCTCTACGACGACAACGTCATCGACGAGATGATCAAGAAGCTGCCCCGGGAGGAGACGGACCGCCTGAACAAGCGGTACGGCACGCTCACCCTGGACCCGGAGAAGATCCGGTTCATCGACCGGCTGGTCGCCGACTCCCGTCAGGTCGCGCTCAACCACACGGCCGGACTGTCGCTGCCCCAGCAGGTCATGATGTCGCTGTTCTCGCTCTTCGACCTGCTGCCCGAGGGACAGGCGTACAAGGAGCGGATCCGGGGCATCGTGCGCCAGCGTCTGGAACTGCTCCTCGAAGGCGCCCAGATGAAGATCGCCGACGATCCGAAGCGGGCCGGGTACTACATCGAGCTGGACCTGCTCGCGGAGGCCGAGCGGGTGCACGGGAAGGACTTCGCGGACTTCCTGGAGAAGAACTACGAGCCGGTGGACCCGCTGTTCCGGCTCGCCGAGCAGACCAGCGTCGTCCTCCTGAACGGCGGCGGCTTCGACGGTCCCGAGTGGTCGGTCCGGGTCTCCCTGGCCAACCTCGACGACCTGGACTACCTGAAGATCGGCCACCACCTGCGGGCGATCTTCAACGACTACGCCGAGGAGTGGAAGGCCGCCACGGTCTGAGTGGGGGGTGCGCGCCCCGGCCGGGGTAGGGGGTCTGCGGGCCGGGGCGCGCCTTGTGGGGGGAGGGGGTAGCACGACAGACGCTAGCGCCCCGGAAACGGACAAAGGGGAGTACGGGGACATCGGCGGCCTTCCTTAAGGCGTGCTTAAGGAAGGCATCGGAACCAGCAAAGGTTGCCGAACGGACCCGGCCGAGGGGGCTTGAACCGGCCGACCCCCACGTCAGCCGACGCCCGCCCTGCGGGTGCCCGTGCCCCCTCGGCGGCGGCGGGGCGGGCGGGACGCCCGGGACGCCGAGCCCGTACCGCGTCCGCCGAGCCCGATCCACACCCGGACCTCCGTGCCGCCGAGGACCGACCGCCCGATGCGCACATCGCCGCCGGTGGCCTCCGCCAGCCGCCGCGCGATGTCGAGGCCGAGGCCCGTGGAGCCGTCCCGGGCCCCGCTGTTGCCCCGGGCGAGCGCGGCGGCGGGGTTCTCGATGCCGGGGCCCGCGTCGGAGACCAGGACGATGACGGCGTCGTCGCCGTTGTGGACGTCGATCGAGAAGGCCGTGCCCTCGGGGGTGTGCCGGAAGACGTTGCCGAGCAGCGCGTCGAGCGCGGCCACCAGTTCGGGCCGGGCGACCGGGATGCGGACCGGCCGCTCGACGCCCGCGACCCGGACCGGGCGGCCCTCGTCCTCGGCGAGCGCGGACCAGAAGTCCATCCGCTGGCGCACCACTTCGGCCGCGTCGCAGCCCGCGCCGGGTCCGGCGGCCTGGGTCTGCGGCTTCGCCTCCCGGGCCGTACGGATGATGATGTCGACCTCGCGCTCCAGCTGCTCGACGGCCGCCCGGGTCTGCTCGGCGACCGGCCCCGAGCCGAGCGAGGCCGCGTTGAGGCGCAGCACGGTGAGCGGGGTGCGGAGCCGGTGGGAGAGGTCGGCGGCCAGCTCCCGCTCGTTGGCGAGGAGCTGCACGACCTGGTCGGCCATCGAGTTGAACGCGACGGCGGCCGACTTGAGTTCGGCCGGACCCTCCTCGGGGACCCGGACGCCGAGCCTGCCCTCGCCGAGCTCGTGGGCGGCGCCCGCGAGCCGCTGGGCGGGCTGGACCATCCGCACCCCGAGCCGGTCCGCGACGGCGACCGAGCCGACGACCAGGGCGAGGCCGACCCCGGCGAGCACCAGCCAGGCGGTGGTGACGCCGTTGGACACGTCCCCCTCGGGGACGAAGATCTCGACGTAGGCGACCTGGGCGCTGCTGATGGCGGTGGGCTGGAGCAGGACGAAGCCGCCGGGGACCTCGGCGATGGACACCCGGTTGATCCTGCGGGTGACCGCGAGGTCCTTCTCGCTGACCCGGCGGGTACCGATCTCCAGCCGTTCGCCGTCGGCCCCGGCGGCGGGGATGTGGATGGCGAGCCGCCCGGCGGCCCCCTCCTCGGTGCTGGCGACGGCCTTCTCCAGCTCGTCGCGGTCGGTGGTGATGGCGAGGACGGGGGCGAGCCCGGCGGCCCGCCGCTCGGCGTTGGAGAACGCCCGGTCGCGGGCCATCTCCTTGACGACCAGCGCGAGGGGCACGGCGAAGGCGAAGACGACCATGGCGGTGACCGCGAGGGACACCTTGACGAGCGCCCACCTCACGGCGTCGGCTCCCGGGGCGGCTCCAGTTTCACGCCGACCCCGCGCAGGGTGTGCAGATAGCGGGGCCGGGCGGCCGCCTCCCCCAACTTCCGCCGCAGCCATGACAAATGTACGTCGATGGTCTGGTCGTCCCCGTACGACTGCTGCCAGACCTCGGCGAGCAGCTCCTTGCGGGGCACGACGACCCCGGGCCGCCCGGCGAGGAAGGCGAGCAGGTCGAACTCGCGCCGGGTGAGGTCCAGCGGCGCCCCGTCCAGCTCCGCCTGACGGCGCAACGGATCGACGGTGAGCCCGCCGACCCGGATCACCCGGGACGGCGGCGCCTCCCCCACCGCCGACCGCGCCCGGCGCAGGACCGCGGCCATCCGGGCCGACAGGTGGTCGACCGAGAAGGGCTTCACGAGGTAGTCGTCGGCGCCCGCGTGGAGCAGCCGGACGATCTCCGCCTCGTCGTCCCGGGCGGTCGCGATGATCACCGGTACGTCGGTGATCCCGCGCAGCATCTTGAGGGCCTCGGACCCGTCGAGATCCGGCAGACCGAGGTCCAGGATCACGACGTCGAAGCGGAAATGGGCGACCTCGCGCAACGCCTCCAGAGCCGTGCCGACGCTCCGCACCGTGTGGGAGGCCTCGGACAGCCGACGGATGAGGGCGGAGCGCACGAACTGGTCGTCCTCGACCACGAGCACACTTGCCATGGGCCGCACCGTACGCCATTCGAGAGGATCATCTGACAATCTCCACCCTCTGGCCCAACCCCGTGGCCGGTGGTGCACTATGGCCCGGTGCGAAGAGGACTCGTTCACGCCCTGGCCTGGTCGCTCGCCACCGGCGCGGCGGGAACCCTGTCCTGGTGGGGGGTGCACACGGTGCTGTCCGGCACGGTGTACGACCCGCCGCGCGCGCTGCCCCTGCCCGCCGGTCCCGTCGAGGAGCCCCCGGCGGCCGAGGAGCTGTCGTCCTCCTCGACCCGACGGCCCGACACCACCCCGCCGTCCACGCCCGCTCCCTCCCGGTACGCCCCTGACGGCGGCTCCACGGGCACGGCCGTCGCCCCCGCGACGACGCCCGCGCGGACGACCGAGCCCGTGGCCCCGCCGCCCGCCACCACCGGGGCGGAATCCGGCTCGAACGTGAAGAGCTACACCGTGGACGGCGGCCGGGTCGCCTTCGACCTCGGGAAGACCTCGGCCGAACTCGTCTCGGCGACCCCCGCGTCCGGCTGGCAGATGCAGGTGTGGAAGGACGCCACCTGGATCCGGGTCACCTTCACCTCCGGCGGGCGCGAACTGTCCGTCTTCTGCCTCTGGCACGACACCGCGCCCCGGGTGCAGATCGAGGAACGGGCCGTCTGAGCCGGTGGCGGGACGCCGCCGTCAGTGGAACGCGGACGGCGGCGGTACGGGCGAGGGCTTGGCGACCGCGTCGGTGACCGGCACCGCTCCCCCGGCGAAGTCGGCGAGCGCCCGGCCGTGTTCGACCCGGCCGGGGTGCGGATCGGTGGCGACCCGGCGGGTCAGCTCGGCGACCGGCAGTTCCCGGTCCGAGGCCAGCAGCACCGCGTTGCCGAACCGGCGTCCGCGCAGCACGGTCGGATCGGCGGTGAGCGCGAGTTCGGGGAAGACGGCGGCGGCGGTGGCGATCTGGCCGCGCAGATGGCTCAGGGGCGGGCCGTCGGCCAGGTTGGCCGCGTAGCAGCCGTCCGGCCGCAGCACCCGCCGCACTTCGGTGAGGAACTCGGTGCTGGTCAGATGGGCCGGGGTACGGGCCCCGCCGAACACATCGGCGACCACGAGGTCGGCCCAGCCGTCCTGGACCTTGCCGAGCCCGGCGCGGGCGTCGGCGGAGCGGACCCGGATGCGGGCCCCGGCGTCCAGCGGGAGTTCCCGCCGGACGAACTGCACCAGACGCGCGTCGAGCTCCACGATCTGCTGGGTGGAGCGGGGCCGGGTCGCGGCGACGTAGCGGGCGAGGGTGAAGGCGCCGCCGCCGAGGTGGACCACCTGGAGCGGCCGGTTCGGCGGGGCGACGAGGTCGATGACGTGACCGAGCCGCCGCTGGTACTCGAAGGTGAGGCGGGCCGGGTCGTCGAGGTCCACGTGGGACTGCGGGGCGCCGTCGATCAGCAGCGTCCAGGCCCGGGGCCGGTCCCGGTCGGGCACGAGTTCGGCGACTCCGCCGTCGACGGTCTCGACGACGGGGGCGGCAGCCGCCGCCCGGTCGCGCTGCTTGTTGTTCCTGGCCACGGACCCATTATCGACTGCCGCCCGGAGCCGGGGCCCGGCGGACGGTCGGCAGACGACAGAGAGCAGAGAACAGAGAACAGAGAACAGAGAACAGGGAGCGGAGAACAGACGGCAGACGGCAGACGGCGATCAGGCAGGAGCGGTGATCGGCCGACGGCGGACAGTCGGGGCAGACGGGCGGCGGCGGACGGGCGGCGGCAGCCGTCAGTGGCAGCCGTCGGCCGCCTCGATGAGCCGGGCCGCCTCGCCGAGGGCCGCGCGGAGCACCGCGGGGTCGGTGACCTGGTCGGCCTCCCCCGGGGGCAGCAGCCAGCCCGCGGGGCGGGGCGCGTCCCCGGCCGGTTCGGGCAGTTCGGGCAGCTCCGGGAGGCGCAGCCCGCGCCCGGAGGTCCTCGTACAGGCGCTGCCGGGCAGGTCCCAGGCGGCGGCGGTGCCGGGCGGGACCAGGAAGCCCAGGGTGGCGCAGGTCCCGTCGTGGACGACGGGGCCGACGGCGGGGGTGGCGCCGCGCCGGAGGATGTCCACGGCCTCCAGCCCCTGCCGGACCGGGACGGTCACCAGGTCCCAGGGCTCGGCGGCGGACGGCGCCCCGGTGGCCTCCGGGGCGGGCGCGTGCCACGTGGCCGACTGCGAACCGATCTCCGTCATGGGACCCCTCCTCGCTCCTGAGGAGACACGTGCCGTCTCTCCTCTACCGGTTCAACGCCCGCGCGCGTCAACGGCTACGGCGGTTTCCCGCCGCAAAGGATGGCAGTTCATGGCAGATGGAAGGCGAGATATCCGATTTGTAGCCAAACTCGGCATGAGCGATCGGTGGCAGCGGGTACGTTCTTGCCGCCGGACCACCCGGCAGCACCAGGAGAGGGCTCGGCCATGACGATGTCACGGGCAGTTCCCAATCTCGCCTTCCGGCGCCTCCGGGGTCGGCACTCACCGGCGGAGTTCGCGGCGGCGGTCCGCCGCGCGGCGCGGGAGATCGGCGAACAGGTCGCCTGCGACGCGCGCTACGTCGGGCGTGTCGAGGCGGGCGAGATCCGCTGTCCCAACTACGCGTACGAGCGGGTCTTCCTGCACATGTTCCCGGGTCTCGGCCTCACCGACCTGGGTTTCTCCGCGCGGGAGACGGTGCGCGGCAGGCGGCAGGCCGATCCCGAGGGGGACGTGCCCGCCGCCGCCATCACGACCCGGAACGATGAGGAGAGCGACGTGCTACGTCGCGCATTCATGACGAGCGGCTCCGCCACGCTGGCGGCCGTGTCGCTGGGACTCGGCGGCCCCGCCGTCGCGATCCCGGCCCCCCGTGGGCCCCACCGCGTCGGCGAGGCGGAGGTGCGGGCCGTCGAGGACGCCGTACGGGAGATCCGGCTGCTGGACGACCGGTACGGCGCCGACGGGCTCTACCGGGCCGCCGCCCAGCCGCTGCGCGCCGCGTACGCGCTGCTGGACGCGGGGACCGCCGCCCGCCGCTCCACCGAGGACCGGCTGCACGCGGGCACGGGGGAACTCTCGCTGTCCGTCGGCTGGCTGGCGCACGACTCCGGCCGCCACGAGGACGCCCGCTCGCACTACGCCGAGGCCCTCGCCACCGCGCGCATGGCGGGGAACGCGGCCCTGGAGGCGCACGCCTTCTGCAACACCTCGTTCCTGGCCCGGGACGGCGGCCGGTTCCGGGAGGCGCTGCGCGCGGCGCAGGCCGGACTGCGGGCGGCCCGGTCGGTGGACTCGGCCCGGCTGCCCGCGCTGCTCTCGCTGCGGGAGGCGGGCGCCTGGGCGGGGCTCGGCGACCGTTCGGCGTGCGAGCGGGCCCTCGGCCGGGCACACGGCTTCTTCGACCGGGGCCCCTCGGACGGCGACCCCGAGTGGATGTCGTTCTTCGGGGAGCCGGAGCGGGAGGCCCTGGAGTCCCAGTGCTGGTCGGCGCTCGGCGAATGGGGGCGGGCCGCCCGGCACGCCCACCGGGCCGTGGTCCTGCAGAACCCGCACTTCGCCCGGAACCTGGCGCTCTACCGGGCCCATCTGGCGAAGGACCTGGCGTACGCGGGGCGTCTGGAGGAGGCGGCGACGGAGGCACGGCGGGTGACGGAGTCCCTCGCCGGGGTCGCGTCCGCCCGGATCCGGGCGATGCTCGCGGAGACCCGCCGGGTCCTCACCGCGCGCCGCCGGACCCGGCGCTGAGAACCGCGCGCCTGAGAACCGCGCGACTGAGGTCCGGGCTCTGACGGGGGCAGTACGCCGGGGTCAGGGCGCTGGCGGGGCCGGTGGGCGCCCGGGGCCGCGACCTCGGGCCGGGCTCGCCGCCCGGCCCGCGACGACGGGCCTCCGTCGGCCTGGCCGCGACGGCGGGCCCCCGTCGGCCGGTCCGCGACGGCGGCGCCCGCCGAAGGACCCGTGCCCGACGAACGGACCCGTGCCGACCGGCCGGGTTCGGCTACCGGCCGGACCCGTCGGCCTGCCGGGTCCGGCTACCGCTCCAGGTGCCCGGTGTCGTTCCAGCGCTCGATCGCCGGGGCGCCGTACGCCCAGCCGAGGACCGACAGGCTCGTCGGGTCGAGCCGGACGCGGGCCGCGAAGGAGACGTCCTCTCCGAGCCAGCGGGCGCCGATCGACCGCAGGATGTGCCCGTGCGCGAAGACGAGGACGTCCCGGTCGGCGGACCGGGCCCAGTGCACGATCTCGTCGGCGCGGTCCGAGAGCCGCGCCAGGGACTCGCCGTCCGGGACGCCGTCCCGCCAGATGAACCAGCCGGGCCGGATGTCCTGGATCTGCGGCGGGGTCAGCCCCTCGTACGCCCCGTAGTCCCACTCCATCAGCGCGTCCCAGGGCTCGGCCCGGTCGCCGAAGCCCGCGAGTTCGCAGGTCTCGCTCGCGCGGACCAGGGGACTGGTGCGGATCTCCACGCCGGGCAGGCCCTCCCAGGGGCCCCGGTGCAGGCGCTCACCGAGCAGCTTCGCGCCGCGCCGCCCCTCGTCGAGCAGCGGGATGTCGGTCCTGCCGGTGTGCCGGCCGAGGAGCGACCACTCGGTCTGGCCGTGCCGGGCGAGGAGGATGCGCGGTGCCATGGGAAGGACTCTCCAGGTTTCACGGTGCGGACGTGCCTCTCCCATCATCGCGCAGACGGATTCGGGGTGACGTCCGGGCAACCGCCGGGCGCCGCCCCGCGTCCCCCTTCCCGGGCCGGACACGTCGGGGGGAAGCTTTCGCATGGGCAAGCCGCGCTGGTGGGCCGAGTCGGCCCTGATCGGGCTCGTGTACGCGGCCTACTCCGGCGGGCGGCTGCTCGCGCGGGGCGACGAGGCCACGGCCGTCGGCCACGGTCTGGCGATCCTGCGGTTCGAGGAACGCCTCGGGGCCGACGCCGAACACCCGCTGAACCGGCTCTTCACCGACCTGCCCGCGCTCGGGATACCGGCGGACTTCGCGTACGCCTCCCTGCACTACCTGGTGACCCCGGCGATCCTGGTGTGGCTGTTCCGGCGCCGCCCGGCGCACTACCGGGCCGCCCGCACCTGGCTGATGACCGCCACCCTCCTCGGTCTCGTCGGCTTCACCCTGCTGCCCACCTGCCCGCCCCGGCTACTCGACCCGGTGTACGGCTTCACCGACACCATGGCCCGGTACAGCGCGTACGGCTGGTGGGGCGGCGAGGCCAGCGCGCCGCGCGGCCTCGGCGGTCTGACGAACCAGTTCGCGGCGATGCCGAGCCTGCACGTCGGCTGGGCGCTGTGGTGCGGGGCGATGCTGTGGCGGTACGGGCGCGGCCCCGCCGCGAAGGCCGCCGGGCTGGCGTATCCGCTGGTCACGACGGTGGTGGTCCTGGGTACCGCCAACCACTATCTGCTCGACGCGGTCGCCGGGGCGGCCGTCATGGGCCTGGGGCTGCTGCTCACCCCGTACGTGCTGCGGGGCGCCGGGCGGCTGCGCGGGACGACGGAAGCGCCCCCCGTTGTCAGTGGCGGATGCGAGACTTCCGCGGGTGAGCGCATCCCTGGACAGCGGTCCGCCCGGACCCCCGCAGACACCTCGGCCCGGAGCCGCCCCGACCCGAGCGAGGCAAAGAGCCCGGGAGACGCTCGCTGAGCTGCGCGGACCCGCCACCGTCCCCCGTCCCCTGGACGCGCGGGCCCTCGCCGCGCTGGCCGCCAACCCCGGCTGCCGACGACGGGCCCTGCTCGACGGCGCGGGCGTCGACAAGTCCGCGCTCGCCGCGAAGCTCGGGGCCCCCGCGCCCTTCGGGCAGTCGCAGTTCGCGATCGTGCGGGGCAACTCGTTCGAGGCGAAGGTCAAGGCGGACGGCGGCCGGGAGCTGCTGCGGCTGATCGGGGTCGAGGAGCCCGGCACGGTGGCGGTGCCCGAGCTGGCGGCGGCCGGACCCGAGGGGCGGGTGGCCCGCACGGCGCTCGCGCTGCGGGAGGCGACCGGCGCGGACCGCTGGACGCTGCTCGACCATCCGCTGCTCGCCCTGGAGGTGGCGGGCTCGCCGGTCTATCTGGAGCCGGACGCGGTGGTGGTCCGGCCCGGCGGCGGCTGGACGGTCGTGGAGATCAAGTCGTTCCCGATGGTCGACGGCGCGGCCGACGCCTCGAAGGTCGGGGCGGCGGCCCGGCAGGCGGCGGTGTACGTGCTGGCCCTGGAGCGGGTCGCGGAGCGGACGCCGGGGGCGCGGGTCTCGCCCTCGGTGCTCCTGGTCTGCCCGAAGGACTTCTCGAACGTACCGACGGCCTCGCTCGTCGACGTACGGAAACAGCGGGCGGTCACCCGGCGGCAGCTGGACCGGCTGACCCGGATCGACGAGATCGCGGAGGCCCTGCCGGAGGGCGTCAGCTTCGATGTGGCGGAGCGCTCGGCGGCGGAGCTGGCCGCCTCCGTGGAGGCGGTCCCCCACCAGTACGCGCCGGAGTGCCTGGCCGCCTGCGAGCTGGCCTTCCACTGCCGGTCGCGGGCCCGGGAGACGGGCGCGGTGGAGACCCTGGGCCGTGCGGTCCGGGGCGAGCTGGGCGGTCTGACGACGGTCGGCGCGGTCCTCGCGGCGGCGCGCGGCGAGGACGGGGCGTCCTGCCCCGGGACGGACGGTCCGCCGGACCCCGCGGTGGTGGCGCTGCGCCGGGCGCGGGCGCTGCGCGAGGAGGCACTGGCCACGGCCCGCGCGACCGCGGGGACGGCCGCCGCGGAGACGGAAGGGGTCCTCTGATGTCGCTGATCTCCACCCTGGCCCGGATGGAGGCCGTCGAGGCGGGCCGGGCCCAGCCGCTGGCGACCGTACGGCACCGGCGGCTGTCCGAGCGGCCCCTGGTGCTCGTACCGCTGACGACGGCAGGTGAGGCGGGCGCCCCGCTGGGTGCCCTCGTCGGCACCGACTCCGAGGAGCCCCGGCTCCTGGTGGTGCCGCAGCCCCGGGACCGGGACCTGCGGTTCGCGTTCCTCGCCGACCTGGCGGAGGTGGTCCTGCCGTACGTCGACTCGTTCACCGGCGCCGTGGAGGCCGTGGAGCGCACCGAGACGGACCCCGCGACCGGCAAGAAGGTGAAGGCCGAGGCGGAGCTGTGCACGGACGCGCCGCAGCTGATCGTGCCGAGCCGGGCGGGCGTGGAGTACGTCCGGCTGCTCGGGCGGTCCACGCGGTTCCGGCGGACGGCCGAGCAGGATCCGGAGACCCCGTTCCCCGCGCCGCCCCGGGTGCCGTTGCTCGGGCGCTGGCTGACGCACTTCGGTGACCGGGCCCTGGTGCCCGGCTCCTCGCTGCTGCTCGCCGCGACCGACCTCCTCAACCGGCACTGGGCGACCGGCCAGTCCGCCCTGGAGGACCAGCACCTGGGGGCGCTGCTCGCCTGGATCGACCCGTACGACGGGGAGCCGGGCGCGGCGGCGGCGCTGCGGGCCGAGGCGGGCCGGGACTCCCAGGGCCAGTTGTTCTGCCCGCCCGCCGGGCCCGCCACCGATCCGGCGTTCGACAACCGGCTCCTCGCGCCCGCGATCGAACGGTACGACCGGGCCCGGCAGGCGGTCGGCGCGGCCGAGGACGGCGGGGCCGCCGACACCGGCCTCGGTGAGCTGCACGCGGCCGAACGGGAGGTGCGGCGGCTCGTCGTCTCCCGGCTGAAGCCGACCTGGGACGCGGTCTGGCAGGCGATCGGCCTGCTCAGGGAGCTGCCCGAGGGTGCCAGGGTGCCGGACCGGTGGACCAGGGACCGCTGGTCGTTCACCGCCCACCGGGACCGGGTCGCGGCCGGTGAGCCGCCGCAGCCGCGCCGGGACGACGCCGTCACGGCGGCCCGGAAGCTCGCGGTCCGCGAGCAGGCGCAAGGGCAGTTGGAGGCGCAGGAGGCCCTGGACGATCCGCTGGTGCTGGCCGGGCGGCGGCTCGCGGGCGAGGCGTTCACGGCGGAGGTGGTGGAGGTGGTGATGGCGTGGACGGAGTCGAAGCGGCCCGCGCCGCGCCCGCTGCTCGCGGTCCGCACGGAGGACCGGCCGCACCTGGGCGAACGGCTGCGGGTGTACCGCTCGCTCGACGGGAAGCCGCAGGCGGCCGAGTTCGTGCGCTACGAGGAGGACGGGGCGCTGCTGCTGCGGCTGCTCGACCGGATGGGACGGGGCAAGGACCCCGCCGAGGGCTCGGTGCCGGAGAAGGGCGAGCGGATCGCCTGGACGCTGTTCGAGCACGAGCAGCGGGTCGGGCCGCAGCTCCCGGAGGCGGAGGACACCCCCTGGACGCACGGCGGTCCGCCGGGGACGGGCGCCGTGGAACTGCCGGACGCCGTGACCGAGGAGGACGTGCTGTGACCCCCGAGACCCTCGACCCGCCGGTCCTCGATCCGTCGGCCCTCGATCCGTCGGTGGCGGCGGGCCGGGCGACGGACGGCATCCTGGCGGACACCCTGCACGGCTCCGCGCGCGGTGTCGTGGTGGACTCGCCGCCGGGTGCGGGGAAGTCGACGCTCGTGGTGCGGGCCGCGCTCGAACTGGCCGCCGCCGGGCGGCCCCTGATGGTGGTGGCGCAGACGAACGCGCAGGTGGACGATCTGGTGCTGCGGCTCGCCGAGAAGGAGCCCGGGCTTGAGGTGGGGCGGCTGCACTCCAACGACGGCGACCCCTACGACCGGGCGCTGGACGCCCTGGAGAACGTACGGAAGTCGGCGAAGGCGGGGGACCTGGCCGGGCTGCCGGTGGTGCTGTCCACGGCCGCCAAGTGGGGGCACGTGAAGAACGTCGGGCCGTGGTCGCACGCGATCGTCGACGAGGCGTACCAGATGCGTTCGGACGCGCTGCTCGCCGTGGCGGGGCTGTTCGAGCGGGCGCTGTTCGTGGGCGACCCGGGGCAGTTGGACCCGTTCTCGGTGGTGGGCGCGGAGCAGTGGGCGGGGCTGTCGTACGACCCGTCGGCGAGCGCGGTCGCCACCCTGCTCGCGCACAATCCGGAACTGCCGCAGCACCGGCTGCCGGTGTCGTGGCGGCTGCCCGCGTCGGCGGCGCCGCTGGTCTCGGACGCCTTCTACCCGTACACGCCGTTCCGCAGCGGGACCGGGCACGGGGACCGGAGGCTGTCGTTCGGGGTGGCGTCGGACGGCTCGGGGCCCGACCGGGTCCTGGACGAGGCGGCGGAGTCGGGCTGGGGTCTGCTCGAACTGCCCGCAGGGCACACCCCGCGCACCGATCCCGAGGCGGTCGGCGCGGTCGCGCTCGTGGTGCGGCGGTTCCTGGACCGGGAGGGCACGGCGGTCTCGGAGCGTTCGGAGGCTCCCGTCCCCCTGACCCCGGACCGGATCGCGGTCGGCACCGCGCACCGGGACCAGGCGGCGGCGGTCCGGGCGGCGCTCGCGGACCTCGGCGTGACGGGGGTGACGGTGGACACCGCGAACCGGCTCCAGGGCCGGGAGTACGACGTGACGGTCGTCCTGCACCCGTTGTCGGGCCGTCCGGACGCCACGGCCTTCCATCTGGAGACGGGCCGGCTGTGCGTGCTCGCCTCCCGGCACCGGCACGCCTGTGTGGTGGTCTGCCGCGAGGGCGTGGCGGACCTCCTGGACGCGCATCCGTCGACGGACCCGGTGCGACTGGGGGCGGCGGTGTCGTTCCCGGACGGCTGGGAGGCGAACCACACGGTCCTCTCGCACCTGGAGGGGCACCGGGTGCGCTGGACGCCGTGAGCGGTGGTGGCCGGGGGCGCGCGCGGGGAAGGGTTCGCGCTCTTGCGGGGCACGGGACAATGGAAGGCGGTCCGGGAGTCCGGGCCGTGTCTGCGCAGAGGAGGAGCAGGACGATGGCGGAATCCGCGGAACGGGACGTGCGGCGGCGGCTCAGGCCTGCCCCGCTGGTGTTCGAGCCTGCCGAGGCGACCGCCGACCCGGAGCACTTCTTCGACCTGGAGTCGTTGGAGGACCCCCGGGAGCTGCTGGCCCGCGCGACGGAGCTGACGCTGGCGTTCCGCGCCGCGGCGGACCGGGCGACGGAGTTCCAGGCGATGGCGGCGGCGCAGCTGGCGGACCCGCGCCGCTTCGACCGGCTGACGGTGGCGGACGTCGCCGACCGCGCGCAGTGGACCGAGGACTACGCACGGAAGATGATCGAGTTCGGCCATGACCTGATCCGCGCGAACGGCCGCCCCCCGGAGGACTGAGGACCGGGTCCGGGGCGGTCGCGCCCGACGGCGGGGTCCGCTGGCCGACGGCAGGGTCCGCGGCCGACGAGCGGGCGGGTCCGGCAGCGCACGCCGGACCCGGTGGCGGCCTGCGGTCGGCGGAGGGGCTGGACGGGTGATGATCCGGCCCTGTGGCGGACCTCGATCGGCGGTGGTGATCTCGGGCGGCCGGGGGTCGGCCGGGCGGTGGCCGGGGGTCGGTCAGGGTGGCCGGGGTCGGCCAGCAGGGACCGGGCGGTGGCCGGGCGGTGGCCAAGGTGGCCAAGGTGGCCAAGGTGGCCAAGGTGGCCAAGGTGGCCAAGGTGGCCAAGGTGGCCAAGGTGGCCAGCAGTAGCCGATGGTCAGCCAGGGTGGCCAGGGGGCCGCCAGCAGCGGACAGAGTGGCCAGGGCCCGGACGGTGGTGGCCGGGAATCGCCCTCTGGCATATGCCGAGGGGGGCACGATACCCCTCGGGTGCCGGTCCTGTCCGGGATTCGCGGACACTGAGCGACCGGTCCGTGACGCCGGGTAGATCTGGAGCCATGACGACCTGGCTGCGCGACGAGACCCCGTACGACGTCTTCCGGTTCCTCCGGGAGAGCGACGAGGGACGGCACCAGACGGCCCGGGTGACCGCCGACGGGGCCGCCTGGCTCACCACGGCCACCGGTGACCGCGAGTCCTCGCTGACCCGCTGGGAGTCCCGGCCGGACGTCCCGGCCACGCTGCCCTGCGGCACGGCCTTCGACGTCGTCGGCGTCGACCAGGTCTTCGGCCGCCGGATGCTGGACCGGATGTGGGCGGAGGGCCCCGGGTCGGGGCCGGTCGCCGTGCACCGGGGCCGGATGATGCTCTTCGCCGCGCCGGGCACCGCCCAGCGGCTGCCCGCCCTCCTCGACTGGGAGGAGGGCGTTCCCCGGCCGCTCTGCCACGGCGTCGGGGACGCGGTGACCGTGCCGCCGCTCGTACCGTCCGGGGCGCCGGGTCCGCGCTGGCTGGTGGCGCCCGACACCCGCGCCCCCTGGCTGCCGGGGCCCGAGGTGATGCTCTGGGCCTGTGTGCGGGCCGCCAGGTCGCTGTCCGCCGCCGACGTGCGGGTATCGATTTTTCCTCCCGCCCGGACGGGTGCTAATGTCTACGACGTCAGCAGGCGCCGCTAGCTCAGTTGGTTAGAGCAGCTGACTCTTAATCAGCGGGTCCGGGGTTCGAGTCCCTGGCGGCGCACCGACAGAAGAAGCCCCTCGCGGAAGCGGGGGGCTTCTTCGTGCTCACGGACGACCCGGACGACCCGGACGACCCGGACAGCCCCGGACCGTCACCGTACGGCTCCCGGACCGGCCCGGGACCCGTCCCGGCCGGGCGGCCCGTTCAGCGTACGGACGGCGGGGTGACCCGTACCGTCCAGGAACCCGTCGGCGTCCGGTCCACGACCTCCACGCGCACCCCCGTCCCCGGCACCGTGAAGGTCTCGCCCTCACCGAGGGGGGCGTCGGCGAGCGGCGGATAGACGGACCGGTCCCAGCAGGCGCCGGTGCGCGGGTGCGCGTCGACCACCTGGACCGGCCCGTCGCCGGAGGCCGCGCCGCCCTGGACCCGGTAGACGAGGACGCCCTCGGCGCAGGTGCCGGTGTCGTTGCCCGCGCGGCTCCGCGCCTCGACGGCGAGGACGTCGTCGGGCCCGGTGCGGACCACCGCGAGCCGGGTGCCGAGCGTGCCGCCCGGCGGGACGGGGGCGTCGGTCGGCTCCAGGGTGACCGTGCGGGGGTCGGCCCCCTGGACACAGGCCACCTGGTCGCGGGAGAGCCAGCCGAGCTTCCACTTGTGCCAGCCGAACAGGTCGGGGGCGAGCCCGAACTGGCTGCCCATGACGTCCCAGTCACCCACATGGGTGTCCCAGTCGCCCCTGCCGTCCTCCGGACGGTGGTAGAGATCGGGCAGGTCGAAGACGTGCCCGGTCTCGTGGGCGAGGACGTTGCGGTCGGGCGGGTGCCGCTCGAAGACGGTCACGACCCGCCTGATCTCGGTACCGTCCGCCTCCAGGGGGTGCTCCAGGTTGACGACCTTCGTCGCGTCGGAGTCCACCCCGGGCGCGTCCGGGTCGGCGACCAGGTAGACGACGTCGTAGCGGGAGAAGTCGACGCCCGCGTCGGCGGCGGCGATCGCGTCGCGCAGATAGGCGGCGCGCTGCCCAGCGTCCCAGTCCCGCCGTATGTCGTACGCGGTCGACGGCTTCGGCATCCGGGTCCAGCCGCGCTGGGGGTGCGGGCGCAGGGTGAACCGCCCGTAGGACGCCCGGGTGAAGAAGTCGGTGGTGGCCGGGAAGTGGTCGGCGGCCAGGGCGGCGGGTTCGGTGAGCGGCTCGGCGTCCGGGAACGACAGGAAGATCATGACCGCGTCGAGGGTGCGGTCGGGACGCGGATACGACCTGTTCCAGGTGTCGAGGCCGAGCGAGTGATGGGCGGCCGTACGGGGCAGGACGCAGGGTCCGGCCGACGGGGCTCCGACGGCGGGGCCCGCGACGAGCCCGGTGGCGGCGAGGGCGGCGAGCGAGGTGAAGGCCGCCGCCCCGGAGCGCAGCCGTGCTCGCTCCACTCCCCCGGGTGGCAGCTGACCCCTCACGTGGACCTCCGGATCGGGAATGCGGGACACCCCACCCACCTTGTGATGGTTTGCGGTGTTTCGCATGTTTCCACTGCCCCGGTCGGGTGAGCGGGTCCCTCCGGACCGACGCGACACGGGCGCACCGAAGCTCACGTAAAGTCATATTCGGTCACGGCGGCATCGGTCCGTGTCACACCCGCGCAGAAACGGTCGGTCAGAGTCGTACAGCGGTCGGCTCCGCCGCTCCGGAAGGCCGCCGAGAGCGCCCCGGAGCTGGAACGCTCCCCCGCCCTGGCCCTATGATCGGCTCACTCGTCCCCGGCCGGCCGCCCCGACCACATGTGACCGGCCCGACCGCACTACGGGAGCCAGCGGTGAGCGGAACCCCCGAAGGACCGGTGCACGCGGAACCGCCGGAGACGTACGCGGCGGACGACGCCATCACGGAGCGTCACGCCGAGGAGCACGGCGGGGCCCTCCCCCGGGAGACGGACGGCCGCCCCCGCACCGGCACCGCCGAGGACCGCAGCGCCGCCGAACTCCGCGACCACGGCGCCGCCTTCCGCGCCGCCCAGCTCGCCATGGCCGTCGTCGATCGGGACGGCGTCGTCGTCACCGCCAACGAGTCCTTCGGGACCCTCCTCGGCAGCGACCCCCGGGCACTGCGCGAGCAGGCGGCGGCCGACCTGGTGGACCTCGCCTCCGACGGGCGCACCTGGCACGCGTACCACGAGGTGCTGCGCGGGCGGCGCTCCCGCTTCCGCTGCACCCGCCGCCTCAAGCACGCCGACGGGCGCTCGCTGTGGGCCGAGGTCACCGTCGCCCCGGTGCCGGGCAGCGGGCGGGTCCTGCTGTCGATCGCGGACGTCAGCGAGCGGCGCGAGCTCCAGGCGCGGCTGCGTCACCTCCAGATGCACGACCCGGTGACCCGGCTGCCCAACCGCGCGCTGTTCTTCGAGCGTCTCTCGGCGGCGCTGGAGGACCCGGCCAGGGACTTCTCCGAGACCGGCGGGGACCCGGAGCCGGTCAGCTCTTCCTACGAGTCGTACGGATCGTACGGGTATGGCAGAACAGGGCGGATCGGTCTCTGCTACCTCGACCTCGACGGGTTCAAGGCGGTCAACGACACCCTCGGCCACCGGGTCGGCGACCGGCTGCTCGCCGCCGTCGCCGCCCGGCTGACGGAGTGCGCGGACAGCGACGGCTACACCCGCAGCGGCGGCCATCTCGTGGCGCGGCTCGGCGGCGACGAGTTCGCGATCCTGGTCGAGGACTCCACCGGCACGGAGCAGCTGGCCGATCTGGCGCGCTCGGTCCTCGACGCGCTCCAGCGCCCCTTCGACCTGGGCGGGCAGCGGCTCTCGGTCTCCGCCTCGATCGGGGTGGTCGAGCGCTCCGGGCAGGGCACCACGGCGACCGCGCTCATGCAGGCGGCGGACACCACGCTGTACTGGGCGAAGGCCGACGGCAAGGGCCGCTGGAACCTCTTCGACCCGGAGCGCAACGCGCACCGGATGACCCGGCAGGCGCTCTCCTCCACGCTGCGGCCCGCCGTGGAGCGCGGGGAGTTCACCCTGGAGTACCAGCCGCTGGTGGACCTGGCCGGCGGGGCGCTGCGCGGGGTGGAGGCGCTGGTGCGCTGGGACCACCCGCGGTTCGGCCGTCTGGCGCCGAATCGGTTCGTCGGCATCGCGGAGGAGGACGGCTCGATCGTGGAGCTGGGCCGGTGGGTGCTGGCCACGGCCTGCCGTCAGGCCCGGCAGTGGCAGCGGGACCATCCGCGCGAGCGCCCGATCTTCGTGAGCGTCAACGTGGCGGTCCGGCAGGTGTGGGACTCCGATCTGGTCGGGGACGTGGCGGGCATCCTCGCCGAGACCGGACTCGCCCCGCACCTGCTCCAGCTGGAGCTGACGGAGTCGGCCGTGATGGGTTCGGCGGGGCGTCCGCTGCAGGCGCTCCAGGCGCTGAGCGACATGGGGGTGCGGATCGCGATCGACGACTTCGGCACCGGCTACTCGAACCTGGCCTATCTGAGCAGGCTGCCGGTCTCGGTGCTGAAGCTGGACGGTTCGTTCGTCCGCGGCTTCCAGGACGAGGAGCACGCCAACCCGGCGGACGAGCTGATCGTGGAGGCGCTGGTGCAACTGGCGCACCGGCTGGGCCTGACGGTGACCGCGGAGTGCGTGGAGACCGCGGGGCAGGCGAGCAGGCTGCGGCGGATCGGCTGCGACACCGGTCAGGGCTGGCTGTACTCGCGGGCGGTGGCCCCGGAGCGGATCGCCGAACTGATCGACGCGGAGACGCTGAGGGTCTGAGTGCCTGAGGGGCGGCGGGGCGGCGGGGCGGCGGGGCGGCGGGCATGGAACTGCCCCCGGCCGGAGGGACATTCCGGGCGGGGGCAGCGGTTCATGAGGGGTTCGGCGGTTCAGGCGTCCGCCGGGTCAGGCGCTCAGCAGGCGCCGAGGTCCTGCCAGACGCCCCACTCGCCGGTGGTGCCGGGGGCCTCGTTCTGGGTCCACCACTTGGCCTTCCACTTGCGGCCGTTGTGGGAGACCTGGGCGTTCGCGTTGGTGACCGATCCGGCGACGTAGGCCGGGAGCGAGCCGCAGCCCGTGGGCGGGGTCGTCGGAGGCGTGGTCGGAGGAGTCGTCGGAGGCGTGGTGGGCGGGATGTTGGTGCCGCCGAGCGCGGTGTTGATCTGCTTCAGCAGGGTGGCGTTCTCGTCCAGACCGAGGAGCGAGTACATCATCGCGCCGCCGAGGCCGCGCTGCTTGGCGTAGTCCACCCGCGCCTGGATGGACTTCTGGTCGAGACCGGTGAAGAACTCGCCGTTCTTGTAGAAGTACGAGGCCTTGGCCTGGTCGTCCCAGAAGGTCGTCGCCGCGTTGTCGACGATGCCGCCGAGCTCCTTGTAGTGCGCGATGCCGGCCGCCTGGCTGAGCGGACGGGCGGCGGAGCCGCCGGTGGCGGGCTGCGCGAGGCCGTTGGCGGTCCCGGCGGGGACGCCCTTCCAGCCACGGTAGTAGAACTCGTAGCCCAGGGTCAGCTTGTTGGCGGGGAAGCCGCCCGCGATGCCGTAGGCGGGCTTGCCGTCGATCCAGGAGTCGATCGCGGCGTCGACCGAGTACTTCTCGGTGCCCGGGGCGATCGGGTCCGTCGGGTCGTTGGTGCCGGAGTACAGCGGGGACTGGTGGTACGTCGGCCCGTCGCCGTCCCAGGCGCCGTGCATGTCGTACGTCATGATGTTCGCGTAGTCGAGGTACGCGCCGATCTTGTCCGTCTCGATGTACTTGATCTTGTCCTGGCCGGCCGGGAGGGCCGCGGTCAGGAGGTACTTCTTGCCGCCGTTGGCCGTGCCGTACGCGTCGAGCTGCTTGCGGAACTCGGCGAGGAGCAGCGTGAAGTTCTGCTTGTCCTCGGGGGCGTAGTGGTTGCCCAGGTGGCCGCCGTTGGAACCGGGGTACTCCCAGTCGACGTCGATGCCGTCGAAGATCCCGGCCGCGGAGCCGACGCCGCCGAAGCCCGCGTCGACGGGCAGGTTGCCCTTGATGTACTGGTCGACGCAGGAGGAGACGAGCTTCTTGCGGCTCGCGTCCGTCTTGGCCGCGTCGCTGAAGTACTTGGAGTAGGTCCAGCCGCCGAGGGAGATGTTGATCTTCAGGTGGGGGTACTTCGCCTTCAGTTCCTTGAACTGGTTGAAGACGCCCACGATCGGCTGGTCCCACTTGTCGGCGACGCCGTCGACGCTGTCCGCCGCGCTGAAGGACTTCTGGTAGTCGGCGTACGAGTCGCCCGCACCGTCACCCGCGTTGGGGTTGTTGTCGTCACCCGCGGCCTTGTTGGCCATGAAACAGGTGAGGTTGGTGGGGTGGATGTTGCCGAACGAGTAGTTGATGACGTCCAGCTGGCCCGCGATGCCACGGGTGTCCAGGTGCTTGGGGTAGAACGCGTTTCCGTAGACGCTCCACTGGTCGTAGTACGCGATGCGCACGCCGCCCGTGGAGGCGGCGGTCGACGTGCCGGCCGCCTGGGCGGAACCGAGGCCGACGGTGGCGGCGAGGGCGCCTGCGGCGAGGGCCGTGCTGAGCAGCGCGGCGATCAATGGCTTACGGGGGTGCACGTGCGGCCTCCGATGTGGGGGGAGTACTGGGTGGTGCCGTACTGGAGTTGGAGAAGTGATAACCGGCTCATGAACACCGCGTCAATGGTCTGAACCAGATTGAGGACTAGACCAATTCGCGGAAGAAAGGCCTTGTCAGGGACGCGCAGCACAAAAAAGAACCGCTCGCCACCATCGGTGACGAGCGGTTTAAGGTCTGCTTAGGGCGGTCGCGCGGATGGTTGGGGAATGAACCAACCCGCTTGTGGAGCCCGGTTTTTTCCTCCCCCGGCAGGGGCCCGGCCCCGGACCGCCCCCGCTACTCCCCTTCGAGTTCGGGCAGTTCGAAGGCGTCCGCGATCAGTTCGTAGCTCCGCAGCCGGGCGTCCCCGCCGTGCGCGTTCGCCGTGATGATCAGCTCGTCGGCGCCGGTCCGCTTGCGCAGGTCCTCCAGGCCCGTGCGGACCTCGTCCGGGGTCCCGTACACGACGTTCGCCAGCCAGCCGTCCACGAACTCGCGCTCGGCGGAGCTGTATCCGTACGTCTCCGCCTCCTCCGGCGTCGGCACCAGGCCCGGCCGTCCGGTGCGCAGCCGCAGCATCGCGAGCGCCCCGGCCAGCACCTGGCGGCGCGCCTGCGCCGCCTCGTCGGCGGCCAGCGCGGAGACGCCGATCATCGCGTAGGGGGCGTCGAGGACCGCCGACGGGCGGAACGAGTCCCGGTAGAGGTCGAGCGCCGGGATCGTGTTCCGGGCGGAGAAGTGGTGGGCGAAGGAGAAGGGCAGCCCGAGCAGTCCGGCGAGCCGGGCGCTGAAGCCGGAGGAGCCGAGCAGCCAGACCGGCGGGCGTCCCTTCGGGCCCTGCACCGGGCCGGGCACGGCGTGGATCCGGGCGTAGGGGTGCCCGTCGGGGAAGTCGTCGTCGAGGAACCGGGTCAGCTCGGCGAGCTGCTCGGGGAAGTCGTCCGCCCCTTCGTTCAGGGTGGTGGTCCTGCGCAGGGCGGCGGCCGTGGCGCCGTCCGTGCCGGGGGCGCGGCCGAGACCGAGGTCGATCCGGCCGGGCGCGAACGCCTCCAGGGTGCCGAACTGCTCGGCCACCACGAGCGGGGCGTGGTTGGGCAGCATGACGCCGCCGGAGCCGAGGCGGATGCGCCGGGTGTGGGCCGCGAGGTGGGCGAGGATCACCGCGGGGGAGGAGGAGGCGACCCCGGGCATGGAGTGGTGTTCGGCCACCCAGTGCCGGTGGAAACCGCGCCGCTCGGCGAGCCGGCTCAGCTCGACGCTGGTGGCGAGCGCCTGGGTCGCGGTCCGGCCCGCCCCCACCGTGACCAGGTCGAGCACGGACAGCGGCACGGGCGCGGAGCCCCGCGCCTCTCCTCGGATGGCGTCGGTCACCTTCGGGATCCTCCTCGGCATCCGTACGGAACGCGCACGGACTCGTGGTTCTGCTGGGACTCGACGACAACAGGAGGGCGGCTCCGTTTATTCCGTCACTTCCCGGCCGGAGGGGTCTCCCCGCCTTCCGCTTCCGCCGGGAAATCCCCCGTCCGCCACCGGCCGAACGTATGCCCGAGGACTCCGGGACACCGCCCTGACCTGAGGATCTGCGCCCATTTCATGACAAGGGCATATGCCAGAGTGGTACGGCCCAGCGTACGGCCGGGATGCTCCGCACCCTTCTCGCCAACAGCCGTCCCGTGGAGGGCGCTTGGCGGCTATCGTGGGACGAAAGCTTGCGGTCACAACCTGGTAGGGGGAAACCGTGGCGCTGAAGCCCGAGCCCACCGCGCCGTTCCACTCGGTGCAATACGCCCTGCGCGTCCTCGAGACGATCTCGCGGCACGGCGGCGGAGTGACCGACGTCCAGATCGCGCGCGAGACCGGGCTGCCCGTCGCCCACCTCTCCTCGATGCTCCTCATGCTCCGCCGCGAGGGGTACGTCGAGCAGGTCGCCGACGGCGCGTACGTGATCGGGGACTCGCTCGTCCTCCTCGGCTCCGGCATGACCCGCCGCGAGGCGCTGCAGGCCAAGCTCCAGGAGACCCTGACCGAGCTGCGCGACTCCGTCGGAGCGGCCGTCTACATCAGCCGGTACATCGACGGCGAGGTGAAGATCACCCAGTTCGCCGACGGGCCGCGCACGCCCAAGGTCAACGAATGGGTCGACTTCCGCTCGGCGGCGCACGCCAGCGCGGTCGGCAAGTGCCTGCTCACCCAGCTCGACCAGAACGGACGGCGGGACCACCTCTCCCGCCACAAGATCGCCCGGCTGACCTCCCGGACCATCACCAACGAGCGGGTCCTCTTCTCCAAGCTCGACAGCCAGCCGGCCACCGTCCCGGTGCTCGACCTCCAGGAGTACGCGGTGGGCACGGTCTGCGCGGCCGTCCCGCTGACGGCGGGCTCCGCCGTGGGCTGCCTGGCGCTCTCCCTCCCGATCGAGCACGCCCACCGGCTGCGCTCGGCCGCCGACACCCTGAACCGCAGGGCCGCCCCGGTCGTCCTCTCCCTGGCGATCTGACCGCCCTCCCCGGGGACGGTCGGGGCCCCCGGGACGGTCCGGGCCGCCCTCCCCCGGGGTGGTCAGGAGCACCCGCCGGGACCAGGTAGTATTTTCTCTGTCAACAGGCGCCGCTAGCTCAGTTGGTTAGAGCAGCTGACTCTTAATCAGCGGGTCCGGGGTTCGAGTCCCTGGCGGCGCACAGACGGAGAAGGGCCCCTCGCGAGAGCGAGGGGCCCTTCTCGTCGTCTCCCGTACGGGCCCGGGGGCCGCGGTGGGCCCTCAGGCCCGCAGATAGGTGAGGACGGCGAGGACCCGGCGGTGGGTGTCGTCGGCCGGCGGCAGGTCCAGCTTCGCCAGGATGTTGCCGATGTGCTTGCCCACGGCCGCCTCCGTCACCACCAGGTGCCGGGCGATCGACCCGTTCGACCTGCCCTCGGCGACGAGCCCGAGGACCTCCCGCTCGCGCGGGGTCAGCGCCGCCAGCGGATCGCGGTGCCGCCGCAGCAGCTGCCGTACGACCTCCGGATCGACGACCGTCCCGCCGTCCGCGACCCGGGCCAGGGCGTCCAGGAACTCCTCCACCTGCCCCACCCGGTCCTTCAGCAGATAGCCGACGCCGGTGCCGTCCCCCGCGTCGAGGAGATCGGCGGCGTAGCTGCGCTGCACGTACTGGCTGAGGACGAGGACCGGCAGGGCGGGCCGCTCGGCGCGGAGCGCGACCGCCGCCCGCAGCCCCTCGTCCTGGAAGCCCGGCGGCATCCGCACGTCCGTCACCACGACGTCCGGGTCGTGCGCGGCGACCGCCGCCCGCAGCGCGTCCGCGTCCCCGACCGCGGCGACGACCTCGTGACCGAACCGGGCCAGCAGCCCGATCAGGCCCTCCCGGAGGAGGACGCCGTCCTCGGCGAGGACGACACGGAGCTTGCGGACCGTACGGGACAAGGGATCTCCACTCTCAGCAGGGTCGGCCCGCCCCGCGGGCTCGTGATCGTCAGTGTGCCGTCCAGGACGGCGATCCGGTCGGCGAGACCGGTCAGCCCGGTGCCCCCGGCCGGGTCGGCGCCGCCGCGCCCGTCGTCCTCGACGTCGAGCCGCAGCGTCCCCGCCGTCAGCCGGGCGGTGAGCCGCGCCCGGGAGGCGCCGCTGTGCCGGGCGACGTTCGCGAGCGCCTCGCAGCCCGCGAAGTACCCGGCGCTCTCCACCGCCTCCGGCAGCCGGGGCAGCTCGACGTCCAGGGCGACGGGGACGGCGGACCGGTCGGCGGCGTCGGCGAGCGCCTCGCCCAGACCGTAGTCGGCGAGGACCTGCGGGCGGATGCCGTGGATCAGTTCCCGCAGCTCCGTCAGGACCCGGCCCGCCTCCGCGTGCGCCTTCGCCAGTTGCTCGGCGAGCGGGCCAGGCGGCGCGTCGAGACGGGCCAGGCCCAGGGTCATCGCGAGGGCGACGAGCCGCTGCTGGGCGCCGTCGTGCAGATCGCGCTCGATCCGGCGCCGCTCCGCCTCGAAGGCGTCGACCAGCCGCGCCCGGGAGGCGATGACCTCCCCGATCCTGTCCTCCCCCGCCGCCGCGCGCGGGGCGAGCAGGGCGCGGGCGAGCGCCGCGCGGGCCCCGGCGAACGCCGCCAGCGGATAGGCCAGGGCGACCAGGAGCAGCGCGCCGAGCAGCGCCGCCGCGAACGCCTCGGGGTAGGAGGTCACCAGGTACGCCTTGACGACCTTGGTCTCGTGGCCGTCCGCCGCCAGCTGGACCGGGGCGCCGAGCAGTGCCAGCGGCAGGCCCGCCGCGACGGCGACGGCCAGCAGGTCCAGCGGCCACAGGACGGTGGCGAGCAGCAGCGCGTACGCCAGTTCCCGCCAGGTCGCCCGCTCCCCCGCCCGGAGCCGGAGCCAGGCGAGCGGTCCGGGGGCGGTGGGGGGACGGTGCGGGTCGGGGGCGGGGTCCAGGTCGACGAGCCGGAGGCGGCGGCGCTCGATCCCGCCGAGGGCGAGCCCGGAGAGCAGCAGCGGCGGCAGCCCCACGAGGACCAGCGAGAACACCCCGAGAAGCAGGAACGCACCGCAGACGACGGCCCCCAGGAGCCCCCCGGACAGCAGGTACCCGAGGGCGCGCCACGGCCAGGGACCGCACGGGAACCGGGGCCGGGTGAGCGCCTGCCAGGGCGTACGGGCTTCCATGCGCGCCACGGTAGGCGCGGGGCCCGGCGGGGGGCCATGGGGGTGGGGGGTGCGGAGGGGGTGGGGCTGGGACTACCCCCTCCGGGGGCGGGGGTACGCGGGGAGGTCGGCGGGGCGGTCCGCTACGGGGGACGTCTCGGGTGTTCCCCCGGTACGGGCCCGTGGAGGCGGGGGCTCGCCTCGGGCCCATACGAGCGAGGGCGTCGGGGAGCGGTCGTGGCGGGGGCCCCTGCGGGGGCTCGGGTGTTCGCCCGGAACGGGCCCGTACGAGCGGGGGCTCGCCTCGGGACCGTACGGGTCCGTCTCTCGGCGGTACCGCCAGGGCCCCGGGGCCCCGGGGTGGCGGTCGTGGGCCTCGGGGCCGGGGGTGTCAGGGGGTCGGGGAGCGGTCGTGGCGGGCGTACTCCCGCCGTAGCCCGGCCTTCGCCTCCGGGGTGAGGGGTTCGTACGGCGTGCCGGGGGACGGGCGCCACCAGACCGGGTCCTCGCAGAGGAAGGCGGCCCCGCGCAGGCCCACCCGATGGACCTTGTTGGTGGCGGTCAGCGGCAGCTCCGGCATCACGCGCACGAACCTCGGCGGCATCTTGGTGCCCAGGTCCGGCTGGGCCGCGAGGAAGGCCCCGAACGCCTCCGGGTCGAAGACGGCCCCCTCGCGCAGGGCGAGCGCCGCCATCACCTGGTCCCCCGCGACCGGGTCCGGCACCGCGTACACCGCGACCCCCGCCGCCCGGTCCCAGCGGGCCAGGATCCGCTCGATCATCGCCGCCGCCAGGTTCTCGCTGTCGACCCGCAGCCGGTCGTCCGTACGGCCCGCGAAGTAGAGGTGGCCGTCCGCGTCGCGGTAGAAGAGGTCCCCCGTCCAGTACCAGCCGCCGCGCAGCCGGGCCGCCTCCGCCGCCGGGTTGCGCCAGTAGCCCTCGAAGGACGACCGGCCCCGGTTGACCAGTTCGCCGACCGCCTCGGCCGCGTTGAGGAGCCCGCCGGTGGCCGCGAACCGGGCGGGCGGGCACTCGGCGCCGGTCTCCGCGTCCACCACCGCCAGATCGTCGCCGGGCGCGGCCCGCCCGACCGCGCCCGCCGGGGTGTCCGGGGTCCGCTGGATCGCCGCGCCGCCCTCGGAGGAGCCGTACCCCTCGACGAGCGGCACCCCGAAGCGCTCCCGGAAACGGGCCGCGTCCGCCGCGCCCGCCTCGGTGCCGAAGCCGAGGCGGAGCGGGTGCGCGCGGTCGTCCGGGTCCGGCGGGGTGGCGAGCAGGTACTGCACGGCCCGCCCCACATAGGTGAAGTAGGTGGCTCCGAAGCGGCGGACGTCCGGCAGGAACCGGGAGGCGGAGAACCGGGCCCGGAGCGCCACGCCCGCCCCGGCGGCGAGCGCGGGCGCCCAGTCCGCGATCACCGCGTTGCCGTGGAACATCGGCATACAGACGTAGTGGACGTCGTCCCGCCGCACCCCGAAGTGGGCGACGAGCGAGGCTCCCGCGGCGGCGAGGCGGCCCTGGCTGCAGAGCGCGGCCTTGGGCGCGCCCGTGGAACCGGAGGTGAAGGAGAGCAGGAAGCGGCTGCCGGGGCGGACCGGACCGAGCCGGGCGTCCCCCGGCCGGGCGGACCCGTAGGGGACGAGGAGTTCCCGGTAGGCGTCGGTGTCGGTGACCAGGACCCGGAGTCCGGGCAGCGGCAGCCCGTCGAGGAGCGGCAGGTGGGCGCGCTGGGTGACCAGGACCCGGCAGTCGGTGTGGCGGATGTCCCGGGCGAGTTCGGCGCCGCGCCGGGTGGGGTTGATCCCGGCGACGGCGGCCCCCGCGAGGGCCGCCGCGCTGAGCCAGAGCGGGTATTCCGGTGTGTTGTCGAGCAGCAGGCCGAGGTGCGGCTCGCACCCCGGCCGGGGTGGCATCAGGTCCACGAGCAGGGCGGCCCGCGCGGCGGCGCCTGCGGCGACCTGGTGGTGGGTGAGGGTGTGGTGCTCGTCCCTCAGCCCGATCCGGTGGTCGTCCCACTGGCGCCGTACGAGTTCCGCGACGGTGTCCGCACCCCTCATGCGGCGGACTGTAACTGACGGAACGTCAGAACTGAACGGCCGTGACCGGATGCCGTGCGTCCGTCAGAACTTGACGTCCGAGCAGGCGTAGAAGGCGTTCCCGGTGTCCGCGATCGTCCACACGGCCAGGATCAGATGGCGGCCCGTCTTGCCCGCCGGGATCGTCCCGGAGTGCGAGAGGGTCGACGGCGGCTGCTGGTTGTTGTAGGGGACGGTCAGGAACGGCTGGGGGTCGAGGGCGGCCCGGGTCAGCTTCTGGTTCGGGTTCCAGCCGTTCTTGGTGATGTAGTACTTGAAGTCGGTGGTGGCGTGCCGGGCCGTGAACTGCCAGCGGAAGCTGTAGCTCTGTCCGGCCGTGAGCTGGGTCGCGGGCCACGCGCCGTTCCTGGGGTCGTCGAGCTGGGCGAACTGCGAGAGTCCGCCCGAACAGATCTTGCTGTCGGCGGGACCGCCGGACGGGAAGCCCTTCGGGCCCTCGACCGACTGCGGCTCCCACTGGATGTTGCCGCAGTTGGTCACGGTGCCGTTGGCGCAGAGCTTCTGGCGGCTGATCGGCGCGTCGGTGTAGCCGTGGCTTCCGGCGCTGCCCGTGGAGAGGAAGGTGACACCGGCGACGCCGAGCGCCACCACCGCCGCCCCTACTGAGTTTTTGCGCATACTGTCGCTCCTGGAGAACGTGGGGGAGTTCCGTCGAGCCGTGCTGCACGGGTGCGGGACGCGGCACGGCCGGGGAGCCGTACCGCGCTGCCTCATTTGTGGTCTGGACCAACTACCAAGGTATGGACGGAAGTTGAACCTGTCCATCCCTTCACGCGCCCTCCACCGGACCTGTCCGTCCGGTGTAGAACGCCACCGTCAGGTCCTTGACCAGCGCTTTGCGCTCGTAGTCGTCCAGTTCCACCAGACCACGACTGGTCAGCCGGTGGACCACGTCGTCCACCGCGTCCACCACCGACGTCAGCACGCTGTCCCGGTGCTTCGCGTCGATCGCCGCGATCCGCCGCCGCCGCATCGCCGCCGCCACCTCCGGCGCGTACTCGATCCGCGTCGGCTGCGCCGAGAACACGTCCACCCCGACCGGGGCGCACTCCGCCGACAGCATCCGCGTCAGCGCCTCGCCGACCGCTTCCGCGTCCCGCAGGGTCGGCGCGTCCTCGTGGAACGCGTCCGCCGGAAGCTGCGAGAGCACCCGGGCCATCGCCGCCTCCACCTGCTCCCGCAGGTACTCCTCGTGCCCGTCGATCCCGAGCGCCGCCCGGACCGTGTCCCGCACCCGCCACACCACGAGCACGGTCACGTCCAGCGCCGTGCCCTTCGCGTCCACCGCCGGCAGCGGCTCGCTCCGCCAGTGCCGGAGCCGTACGTCCACCCTGCGGCGCAGCAGCAGCGGGCTCACCCACACCAGCCCGGTACGGCGGACCGTGCCCCGGTAGTCGCCGAACAGGGTCAGGACCCACGCGTAGCCGACCCGGCCCCTGCCGAGCCCGCCGAGCGCGAACAGGGTGAGGACCACGCCGAGCGCCAGGAGCGCCCACTGGCCGAGGGGGATGCCGTGGTACGGGCGCACCGGCAGCCGCAGCATCCGCGCGGCCTCCTCCGGGACCGCCCCGGCCCACCACACGACCGCCGCGCATCCGGTGAGGGCGAGCGCGCCGCCCAGTACCCCGACCCAGCCCGGCAGCACCGGCCCCGGCCGTTCCACGAGCGCCGGATCGGCGGTGGGCGCGGGGCGGGCGGGCGCCGCCGGAGCGGTGTGCCGCGCCCGGTCGCGTTCCGCCAGGGCCCGGGCCTGGGAGCGCCGTTCGCCGACCCGGTCGCCGGGCCGCGTCCCGGGCGACGGCTCGACCTTCGACGGCGCCGGGATGGCGGGGCCCCGGCCCTTCCGTACGGGGGTGGGCGCGGCCATGGCGACGGTGTCGGGGCCGCCGTCGTCGTCTCCCGGCACCGGGAGCACCAGGCCCTCCGGTTCGTCGCGGAAGAGCAGGTGCACCGGGATGGACCCGGTGGTCTCGGTCCCGATCACGTTCTTCCGCCGCGTCACCCGCACGACGGCGGCGACGGGCACGGCGAGGGCGCCCACCCGGACCCCGGCGATCCGTTCGAAGTCGAGCCCACCGGTGTCCGGCCCCACGGGGGGTACGGGACCGGGGCGGGGCGGGGCCGGGGGTGCGGCTTGCGCGGCTCGCGCCGCTTGCGCCTCCGGTGCCGCCGGTACCGCCGGTGCCGCTGGTTCCGCCGGGGACGGAGGCGTCACGGCAGTGGTCGGTCGCGTACGGACCTGGGCGTCCGGGCCGGACCGGCCCACCGGGCGGGCGGGCCGACCGGGAAGCGGCGCGGGAGCACCGGACCGGCCGACGCCAGGCCCCGGGGCGGGAAGCGCGTCGGCGGTCAGGGCCTCCCTGGAGGAGGCGCCCGGAGCCTCACCGGGGGCGGACGCGCCGGTGGCGACGGACCCGCCACCGGGAGCGGAGAGGGCGCCCGGGGCGCCGGACCTTCCGCCCGGGACGGCGGCTTCTCCCCCTGGGACGGCGGTCTCCCCGCCGGAGGGAGGAAGAACATCCGGAGTGCGCTCTCCCCCGCGAACTGGAAGAGCACCCGGGGAGGCGGGCCTTCCGCCCGGGGCGGGAAGAGAACCCGGGGCGGGAAGCACGCCCGGGGAGACGGGCCCTCCGCCCGGGGCCGGAAGCGCACCCGGAGTGCCGGACCTTCCGCCCGAGGCCGGAAGCGTGCCCGGGGAGGTGGGCCTTCCGCCCAGGGCGGGAAGCCCGACCTGGACGCCGGACCCTCCGCCCGAGGCCGGAAGTCCGACCTGGGCGGTGGGGCCTCCGTCGTGGCCGGAGAAGGTGCCCGTGGCCGCCGCCGCTCCCCCGCGAGTCGGCGGTCCCCCCGTGGCGGCGGTCTCCCCGCCGGAAGCGGTGGCGCCCTCCCGCCCGTGAGCGGAACGGTCTCCGGAGAGGGGGGTTCCTCCTCCGTAAGCGGCGGCGGGGGTCTCGCCCGCGTCGGCGGAGAGCGGGCGCGAGGCGGAGGCACCCCCGCCCGGAGCGGGCAGCGAGGTGGCGGACCCTCCGTCAGGACCGGGGGAGACGCCTGCGGCCGTCAGCCTTCCCCCATGAGCGGGAAGGCCTCCGGAGGCGACAGGCCCCCCGGCCGGGGCCGGAAGGCCGGACGCGGTGGCGGCTTCTCCCCCGCGAGCGGGACGCGGGCCCGAGGCGAGAGGTCCCCCGCCGGGAGCGGACAGGGTTCCCGGGGTCGCGGGGCCTCCGCCGGAACCGGAGAACGCGCCCCTGGCCGCCCGCCCTCCCTCGCGCGTGGAAAGGCCCCCCGGGGTGACGGGTCCCCCGGCCGGGGCCGGGAGGGTGTCCGACGCGGTGGGCTCTGCCCCGTGGACCGGAGGGGTTCCCGTGGTGGCGGGCCCCGCCCCGTAGGCCGGAGGGGCTCCCGTCGTGGTGGGCGGGGTGGACCTCGTACGGGAGGAAGGTCCGGCCCCGGAGTCCCCTTCCCGGGCGGCGCCGCCGGACGGCGGGCCGGAGCGGGCTCCGTGGTGGTCCGGATGATTTGGGTGGTCCGGGCGGTCCGGGTGATCCGGGTGATCCGGATGTACGTCGGACCGCGCGGCGGCCTCAGAGGACGACGCGGTGACGCCCGGTGCACGCGTCGGCGCGTTCCCGGTGGCGGACCCGCCAGGAGCGGGAGCCTCCGCGACGGCTCCCGGCCCGGGAGCCAGCCCCGGCCCAGGGGCCGCTTCCGGCCCAGAAGTCGCCCTCAGCCCCGTGACCTCCTCCGGCCCAGAAGTCGTCCTCGGCCTGAAGGCCGTCTCCGGCCCGGGAGCCACCCCAGGCCCGGAAGTCCCCCCCGACCCGAGGGGCGCCCCGAGCCTGGGAGCCGCCCCAGGCCCGGAAGTCACCTCCGGCCCGAGGACCGTCCCAAACCCAAGGGTCCCTCCCGACCCAAGGGTCCCTCCCGACCCAAGGGTCTCCCCCGACCCGAGGGTCGCCCCGGGCTCGGAAGCCAGCCCCGGCCGGGAAGTCACCCCTTGCCCAGGGGCCGCCTCCGGCCCGTCAGCCGCTCTCGGCCCCGGAGCCGTCCCCGGCCCGGAAAGCGCCTCCGGCCCGAGGGCCGTCCTCGGCTCGGGGGCCGCCTCCGGTCCAGGGGTCACCCTCGGCCAAGGAGTCCGCTCCGGGCCGAGGGTCGCCCCGGGCCCGGGAGTCGCTCCCGCCCCAGGAGTCAGCTCCAGCCCAGGCATCGCCCCAGGTCCAGGGGTCGACCCCCGGTCAGGCATCGCCCCCGGTCCCGTGGGCTCCGGGGGCGTCGGGTGGGGGGCGGGGGACACGGGCTCGGTGGGGGTCGGGGGGCGCACCGGGCTCGGGCCGTTCGGCGGTGGCGTTCCCGTCGTCCGGGGCCCGTGGGACGCGGACGTCCTCGGGAGCGTGCCGTCCGTCAGGCGTCTCGCCGTGCGGGCCGCGTCACGTGAGGCCGCCGCGCCGGAGTCCGCGGGGTTCGGGGTCGATGCCGTCATTCGGGTCCACCTCATGCTCTCGGGGTCATCGGAACAAGCGCCGCCAGGTCTCCGGGCCCGGGTAGCCGTCGGCCGCCGCGCCGCGCCAGCCCTGCGCCCGCTGGAACGCCTCGACGTTGCGGCGGTCCGCCTCCGTCCAGCGCGGACCGGGTCCCGACAGGTAGTGCTTGCCGAAGCCCCGCTTCACCAGTTGTTCGCCCAGCTTCTCCACATATGCGCTGGATCGGCCCGGACGGAAGACGCCACGCCCGGGAAAGTCCGTCACAGACGCGCTCGGGCCGCTCGAACCACTCGAACCGCCGATGTCCTTGCCGCCGCCGGTGACGAGGAGCCGCCAGGTCTGGGGGCCGGGCAGACCGTCCGCCTCCGCGCCCTTCCAGCCCTGCGCCCGCTGGAACGCCTGCGTCGCGCGCCGGTCCGCCTCGCCCCACTTCGGGCCGGGGCCCTGGTCGTAGTACTTCTTGCCGCCCCGCTCGACGAGGAGCCCGCCGAGCTGGGTGACGTACGCGTTGTCGGCGCCCGGCCCGAACATGGCCGACCCGGGGTACGGCGTCGGCGCCGAGGTCGTACCGCCGCCGGTACCGCTGCCGCTGATCACGCCCTTGTAGCGGTAGCCCACGTACCGGCCGGAGTTCTCCCAGTACGCCATCGGCGTCGCCTGCTTGCGGGTGCGCGGTCTGGTCTGCTCGTACGCGATGTACGAGGTGTGGGTGTAGTCGGTCCAGCCGCCGAAGATCGTCACGTGCGAGCCGCGCGTCGGGTCGGCCGGGTTGTGGAAGAGGAGGATGTCGCCGGGCTGGAGGTCGGCGCGGTCGATCCGGTCCGCGAAGCGGTCGAGGCTGCCGGTCCACTCGTTGCTGCGCAGGTTCCAGGCCATCGAGATGTAGCCGGAGCAGTCCTGGCGGTAGCCGTCCGACCAGTACTTGTCCATGGAGTACGGGACCTGGGCCGCCACCCACAGCTTGGCGCGGTTGATGATGTCGGCGCGGGTGGTCCGCCGGAGAGCTCCGGCGGAGACCTGGGCGGTGGTGGGGGTGGCCAGCGGGGAGGGCCCCGGGCCGGGAGCGCCGTGCAGGGGTGCGCGTCCGCCCTGCGGGGTGTCGGGCCCGGGGGCCGCCGCCACCGCCCGTACCGTCTCGCCCGCCGCTCCTCGTACTGACCCGCCCGCCGCTCCCCGTACCGTCCCGTCCGGCGCCGCCTCCACCGTGTCGGCGAGGCCGGACCGCGCCTCCGGGGCCACCGCCCCGGACGCCACCGCCCCCGATGCCACCGTCCCGGGGCCCGTCGCCACCGGCCCCGCGTCCGCCGGGGTGAACGGGCCCGGCGGGGGCGACAGGGCCGCCGTCGCTCCCGCCCCGCCGCCGCCGAGCACCACGCCCGCCGCCGTCACCAGGACCAGGGCGCGGCGGGCGCCGTGGGCGGCGGGGTGACCGCCGGACCGGACGGGCAGGCCAAGCGCGAGGTCGCGCCGCTGCCGGGCGCACCCCGGGCAGCCGCAGTCGGCCGCGGGTTCGAACTCCTCGAAGACCGGCACGCTCATGCGATTCCCCTCCACACTCGTCAAGATCTTTTGACCCTTGTTTCGGGCGCCAGTGTCTCAACTGTCTGGACAAATCGCATTTTGACGGATCGAAGGCCTGATACGACCATCCGACAGGCCGGGAGCGACCGGTATTGGTCGGGAGCACGCCCGCAGGTCGGGTAGAGTTCTCTCTGTCAGCAGGCGCCGCTAGCTCAGTTGGTTAGAGCAGCTGACTCTTAATCAGCGGGTCCGGGGTTCGAGTCCCTGGCGGCGCACGCACAGTCAAGACCCCCTCACCATCGGTGAGGGGGTCTTGCCGTTCCTCCGGGGCTCTTTCCGGCCGGACTACCGTGCGTCGCGCGCGAGTTCGCGGGCGTACGCGTCGAACCACTCCCCCGCCTTCGGGCCGCCCCGGCACTCGCCGTCCGACTCCCCCGGGCGCTTGATCCACAGGTACGCCGACACCAGCGGGTCCCCGGTGTCCCGGGTGGGCACGGCGCCGAGGGACCGGCCCGGCGGGTTGCACCAGCTGTCGACGGGGTCCCCCTCCGCCCAGGGCCCGTCCCCGTTGCGGCTCGTGTCGATCACGAAGGGCTTGCCGCCGACCAGGGCGGAGAGCTGCCTGCCGTACGCGGTGCTCTCCTCGGTCGTCCGGAAGTTCGAGACGTTCACCGCGAAGCCGTCGGCGTCCTCGATCCCGGCCTCCTTCAGCGGGCCCGCGAGCTGCTCCGGCCTGCCCCAGCCCGCGTTGCCCGCGTCCAGGTGCACGGTGACGGACGGCTGCCGTTTCAGCCGCTGGACGGCCGCCCTGAGCAGCTCGTACCGCTCGACGTGGTGCCGCCGCTCGGTGCAGCCGTCCACGACGTGCATCACCGCGTCCGGCTCCAGGACGACGGTGGCCCGCCGGTCGCCGATGCCCCGGGCGACCGCGTCGACCCAGTCCCGGTAGGCGGCGGCGTCCGGCGCGCCGCCCGCCGAGTGCTGGCCGCAGTCGCGGTTCGGGATGTCGTACAGGACGAGGAGGGCCTCGCTCCCGGCCCGGTCGGCTGCTTCGGTCACCGCGCGGGCGTCCTCCTCGGGCCGGTCGGGGCCGATCCACTCGGCCTGCGGCCGGGAGGAGATCCTCCGCAGCAGTTCGGCCTCGGCGGTGCGGCCCGCCGCGAGGTGCTCGGCGACCGCGCGGGCGGCCCTGCCGTCGGGGTTCACCCAGTAGGGGACGGGGGCGGCGGCCGGGCCGGTGCTCGGGCCCCGGGCTCCGGGCGCGGCCACCGAGCCCGCGGGGCGCGGAGCCGGGGACGTACAGCCGGAGAGGGCGGGCAGCAGGAGCAGGAACACGGCGGCCGGGAGGACGAAACCGGCGCGGCACGCGGACGGACGTGCGGACAATTCGGGGCCCCTCGGACACGTGCGGAACGGTCGGGGTCATCGTGGCACGTCGTTCCCCTGGGCCGGGCGAGGCAGGGCCCCTACAGTGGCCGCGACCCCGACCTCCCGGGGCGGCACCGGGCCCTTCCCGCGCCCGCGAGCCCCCCGGTCGAGGACCGGCCCGGTCGGCGGCGGCCCGGACGCGCCCCGCCGGCCGGAGCCAGGTCCGGCGTGGCCGCCGCCCGCGCCACGGGTCCCGCCTCGCCCGCCACGGGTCCCGCCGCCCGCGCCGCGGGGCCGTCGCCCGCCCGGCCCCGTGGGCGGCTCAAGGGCTCTTGGGGGGCTCCGTCGCCGTCAGATAGGCGGAGACCACCACGTTCGCCGTGTACGTGCCCGCCGCGCGGTCGAACGTGCCGCCGCAGGTGATCAGGCGGAGTTCCGCGCGGCGCGGGTCGCGGGGCCCGTAGACCTTGCTCGGGTCGAAGTCGTCCCGGGGGTGGACCTGCACGTCGTCGACGGTGAATTCGGCGACCGAACCGTCCGTCCGGGTGATCCGGACCTTCTCCCCGGGGCGTGCCGCGCTCAGGCCGTAGAAGACGGCCGGGCGGCGGTCCGTGTCGACGTGGCCGACGAGGAGGGCAGCCCCGGCGGCGCCCGGCCGGGTGCCGGGGCCGAACCAGCCCACGGTGTGCGACATCTCGAACGGCGGCGGGTCGATCGCGCCGGACGCGTCCAGCCCCCGGGCCACGACGGGCGCGGCGATGCCGAGCGAGGGGACCTCCACCCGCCGGGGCTCGGCGGCGGCGATCGGGTCGTGCGCCGGGGGCAGCTCCACGCTCAGCGGGCGGCCCACCGCCGCCATGTCGCCGGTCGTCGGCCCCGAGGCGCCCCCGAAGCCCTCGGCGGCCTCGTGGCCCCAGAGCCAGAGCCCGAGCAGCAGCACCGCCCAGGCGACGCCGGTGACCAGCCGCCCGGTGCCCGCCGGGCGGGAGCCGGACCGCACCGTCACTCCCCGCCGGTACCCGAGGGCCCGCCCGCCCGGCGGCGGGAGCTGCGGAAGGCGACCGCGACGGCGGCGACGGCGGCCATGCCGAGGCCGAGCAGGGTGTACGGGGTGCCGAGGCCGCTCTCGGTGGCGGTCTGGGCGACACCGGGGGCCGCCGGGGCGGCGTACGCGGCGGTGCCGCCGCCGCCCGCGTGGACCGGGGCGACCGGGCTCGGGTGGTGGCTCGGCTCATGGGTCGGCCGGTGGTGACGGACCTCCACGGCGCCGACGTCCGGATGGTCGTGGCCGTCGCAGGTCACGCTGACCTTGTACGTGCCCTCTTCGAGTCCGGACCTGACGGTGGTGTCGCCGTACAGCGGGGACCTGCCGCCGTCCCGCCCGGTGAGTTCCGCGTCGGCGACGAACGCCTGGGACTTCGCGGCGCCGGTCGTGCCCCCGCAGCCCTCGACGCGGACGTCGACGTCGGCGCCGGGCGAGGCGTTGAACGGGGTGACGGTGGCCTTGACCCCGTCGTGGGCGTACGCGCTGCCCGCCGTGGGCGCGAGGACCAGCAGCAGGGCCGCCCCTGCGGCACGGAGAGCAATGGGACCTGAACGCATCGTGACCTCCTGGTACTGGCAGGGTCACCCGGATCGGTCCGCTCCGCATCCGCAGGGGTACGGCGGCGGGCCGCTACACGCGGTCGACGATGTCCGCGATCGAGTCCACGACCTTCGAGGGACGGAACGGGAAGCGGTCGATCTCGGCCCTGCCGGTCAGCCCGGTCAGCACCAGGAAGGTCTGCATACCCGCTTCGAGACCGGCCAGGATGTCGGTGTCCATCCGGTCGCCGATCATGGCGCTGGACTCGGAGTGGGCGCCGATCGCGTTGAGCCCGGTGCGCATCATCAGCGGATTGGGCTTGCCCGCGAAGTACGGCTCCTTGCCGGTGGCCTTGGTGATGAGGGCGGCGACGGAGCCGGTGGCCGGGAGCGGGCCCTCCAGGGACGGGCCGGTCTCGTCGGGGTTGGTGCAGATGAACCGGGCCCCGGCGTTGATCAGCCGAACCGCCTTGGTCATCGCCTCGAAGGAGTACGTGCGGGTCTCGCCGAGGACCACGTAGTCCGGGTCGTGGTCGGTGAGGACGTAGCCGATGTCGTGCAGCGCGGTGGTGAGACCGGCCTCGCCGATGACGTACGCGGTGCCGCCGGGGCGCTGGTCGTCGAGGAACTTGGCGGTGGCGAGCGCCGAGGTCCAGATGTTCTCGACGGGGACCTCCAGGCCCATCCGGGCGAGCCGGGCGTGCAGGTCGCGGGCGGTGTACATGGAGTTGTTGGTGAGGACCAGGAACGGCTTCCCGGTCTCCCGCAGCTTCTTGATGAACGCGTCGGCGCCGGGGATCGGCACGCCCTCGTGGATGAGGACGCCGTCCATGTCGGTGAGCCAGGATTCGATCGGCTTGCGCTCTGCCATGGGTGCGGGACTCCTGCCGTACGGACACGCGTGTGCTGGGGACGTCGCGACAGCACTGTGGCGACGCCCCCCAGCCTAGGGGGTGTCCCGCCGATCGGTCCGGGCTCACCGGGGCCCGGCCCGACCGGCGGGACGCTCCCCGGTCAGGAAGCCGTGATCCTGACTCCGTCGACGGTCCAGTACCAGTTGTTCGACCCGGTGTAGCGGAAGCGGAAGCTCACGCTGGAGGCACCGGCGGGGACGGCGACCGTGAGGGACTGCGGCTGGGAGAGGACGTCGGCGGTGTAGCTCTTGACCGGGGTCGGGGTGCCGCCGTTGAAGCTCACCAGGACCTGGGCGGTCTGGGCGCCCTCCTGGCGGTAGAGGGTGGTGAAGCCCAGGGTCACCCGGGACGCCCCGGAGACGTCGTGCGCCGGGGTGACCAGGGTGGAGTCGTACGTGCCGGAGAACGCCTTGTCGGCCCACTCGTCGGAGTCGGCGACGGCGAAGACGCCCCGGGCCCGTACGTTCAGCTCACGGGACTGGTCGCGCTGGGAGCGGGACCAGAACTCGTCGGTGGCGAAGGACCAGCCGCGCCACTCGGTCACCCCGCCGGTGCCCATGGCGCTGTTGATGACCGACCAGCCGGGGGGCGGGGTGCGGGTGAAGCCGAGGACCCCGGCGGGGATGCCGGTCTCGTCGACGCGGCCGGTCAGCGCGGGGTACAGGGTGTCGAACGGGTCGGTGGAGCGCTCCTGGACCGGTCTGCCGTCCAGGCCCCACGCCGGGTCGGGGACGATGCCGAGCTGGTGGAAGACCGTGGCGGCGACATCGACGAGCCGGGTGTCGGCCGGGCGGGCACCGGCGGCGATGCCGGGGCCCCTGGCGAGGACGAAGGTGCGGCGCTCCTCGACGCTGGAGCCGCCGTGGCCGCCCCCGTCGGTGTGGCCGTGGTCGGTGGCGACGATGACGGTCCAGCGCTCGGAGGCGTACGTGGGCCGGGCCTCGATCGCGGCGAGGAGACGGCCCAGATAGCCGTCCTGGACGTCGATGGCGTCGAGGTACTTCGGGTGGGCGGCGCCGTAGGAGTGGCCGATCTCGTCGGTCTCGCCGAAGTAGACGAAGAGGACGTCGGGGTTCTGGTCGCGCAGGACGCCCTCGGTGAGGTCGGTGATCACCTTGTCGTTGACCGCGTAGTCGTTGGCGTAGACCAGCTTGGCGTCGGCGCCGGCGGTCACGGTGCCGTGGGTGTCGAGCTCGGGCCAGTCGACGGCGGCGAAGAGGGAGAGCTCCGGGCGGATCTGGTGGAGACGGGCGAGGAAGCCGGGGTAGCGGCCGTAGTCCTTGCCGGTGAAGGTGTTGTCCTTGACGCCGTGCTTGTCGGGCCAGACGCCGGTGGAGATCGTGGACCAGCCGGGGCCGGAGGAGGTCGCGGCCATCGGCTGGGCGTACAGCAGGGAGCGGCCGTAGGTGCCGGTCGCCATCAGGGACTTGAGGTGCGGGGCCCTGGCGGCGTCGATCCGGTCGTACCGCAGGCCGTCCATGCCGACGACGAGGACCTTGTCCTCGCTGGTGCCGTCGGGGAGCACGGGCCCGGCGGCGGCGCGGGCGGCGGGGGCGGTGGTGATCCCGGTGGCGGCGACGGCGGCGGTGGCACCGGCGGCGGCGAGCACGGTGCGGCGGGAGATGCCGGGCAGCGGCATGTCGGAGTCCTCCGTGGAAGTCCGTGGAGCGGGGCGGGTACGGACCGAACTCCCTTATGCTTCAAGAGAGTTGGTCCGTACCCGTTATCCTTCCGCGATGCGCGGAGGGCGGCCAGGGGTCGTGCGGTGAACTCTTGGTGCCGGGCGGTGGTACGCCGGTCGGTCGTGGCGCGCGCCCGGCGGCGTCGGCATCCCGTGGCGGGGCCGTCGGCTTCCGGCGGTGGGGCGGCGGCTTCCGGCGGCGGGCCGTCAGCTTCCGGTGGCGGACTTCCAGGCGTCCACGTACGACGTGAGGTTCCGGTCGATGTCGGCCCAGTCCGGCTCGAAGATCTCGACGCCCGCCATGATCTTGGCCAGGGCGACGGCGTTGGCGTCGGTGGGCTTGACGTCCTCGCGTGCGGGGAAGCCACCGCCGACGGCGCTGACCTGCCGCTGGGCGTCCTCGCTCAGCAGGAAGTCGAGGAGCTTCCTGCCGTTCTCGCTGTGCGGGGCCCCCGCGACCAGGCCCGCCGCGTACGGCAGGGCGAAGGTGGTCGGCCTGCCGTCGCCCTTGGCCGGGAACCAGATGCCGAGGTTCGGCATGGACACGGACTGGGCGAAGTTCATCTGCACGTCGCCGTTGGCGACGAGGAGTTCGCCCTTGTCGACCTTGGGGGCGAGCTTGGAGGTGGAGGAGGACGGGCCGACGTTGTTGGCCTGGAGCTTCTTCAGGTACGCCATGGCCGCGTCCTTGCCCCCGAAGTCGTGCACGGCCTTGATGAGGACGGCGGTGCCGTCGCCCGCGACGCCGGGGGTGGAGTACTGGAGCCGGTCGCGGTACTTGGCGTCGAGCAGTTCCTCCCAGCTCTTCGGGGCGGACGGCAGCTCCTTCTTGTTGTGGACGAACCCGAAGTAGTTGTTGACGACGGAGGTCCAGGTGCCGTCGGACGCCTTGTCGGCGCCGCCGACCCGGTCCGCGCCCCGCGGCACGTACTTCTGGAGCAGTCCCTTGGAACCGGCCTGCTGGATGAACGGGGGCAGGGTGACGAGGACGTCGGCCTGGGTGTTGCTCTTCTCGCGGAGGGCGCGCTGCACCATCTCGCCGGAGCCGCCCTCGACGTACTTCACCTTGATGCCGGTCTTCTTCTCGAAGTCGGCGAAGACCTTGTCGTACCAGCCGTCGCCCGCCTCGCCCTTGAGGCCGTCGGCGCTGTAGACGGTGACGGCCTTCTCGTCGGAGGCGGCGGAGGAACCGCCGCAGGCGGTGAGCCCGGCGGCGAGGGCGAGGGAGCAGGTGAGGGCGGCGATCGGCTTGGCGTACGTACGCATGACGTTCGTCTTCTCCTGGGGAGGGTGGACTCGGAAGGAAGGTCGGGAAGGGACCGGCGGAAGCCCTGCCGGAAGCTCCGGCGGAAGCCCTGCCGGAAGCTCGGGCGGGAAGGGGGCCGGAAGCCTCAGCGGTACGAGGCTCTGGTGCGGACGCGGGAGACGGCGAGCAGGGCCAGCAGGGTCGCGGTCATGAGGACCACGGCCAGTGCCGAGCCGGTGAACAGCGAACCCCGGTCGGTGGAGGTGAAGACGAGCACCGGCAGCGGGACCCAGTCCGGCGGGTAGAGCATCATCGTGGCGCTCAGCTCCCCCATGGACAGGGCGAAGCAGAGCCCGGCCGCCGCGGTCAGGGACGGCAGGAGCAGCGGGAGCCTGACCCGGAACAGGACGTACGAGGGGCGGGCGCCGAGGCTGGCCGCCGCCTGCTCGTACATCGGGTCGAGCCGCCGGATCGCGGCCGACACCGACTGGTGGGCGAAGGCGGTGACGAGCACCGTGTGGGCGAGGAGCACGATCCAGCGGGTGCCGTTGAGGAGCACCGGCGGCTGGGAGAAGGCGACGAGGACGGCGAGGCCGACGACCACCGAGGGCACCGCCACCGGCAGCATGAACAGGGCGTCGAGGACCTTGCGGCCCTTCCTGCCGAGGGCGGCTCCGGCGAGCGCGGCCCAGGTGCCGACGGTCAGCGCGACCAGGCTGGCGGTGACGGCCGTGACCAGGCTGGTGGTGAGCGCCCGGAGGGATTCGCCCCGGACGGCCGCCGCGTAGTGGGCGGTGGTGGGTCCCGAGGGGAGGGCGCCGGACCAGTGGGTGGCGAAGGAGGCGGTGAGGATGACGAGGAGGGGCAGGGCGAAGAGCGGGACGAAGAGGACCGCGAAGACGGCCCAGACCGCCCGGCGGCCCGTGCGGCTATGCACCAGCACGGCGGCTCACCCCCCGGTAGAGGGTGTACAGGCCGACGGAGAGGGCGATGTTGACGACGGCGACGACACAGGCGGCGGCGTAGTCGGACTCCAGGATCGCCTTGCCGTAGACGAGCGTCGGGAGGGTCGTGACGCCCTTGGCCCCGGTGAAGAGGACGATGCCGAACTCGTTGAGGCAAAGGACGAGGACGAGGCTGCCGCCCGCCGCGAGCGCGGGCAGCGCCTCGGGCAGGATCACCTGCCGGACGATCCTCGACGGGCGGGCGCCCAGCGAGGACGCCACCTCCAGTTGCGCGGTCTCCAGTTGGGAGAAGGCGGCGAGCAGGGGCCGCATCACGAACGGGGTGAAGTACGTGATCTCGGCGAGGAGGACGCCCCACGGGGTGGTGAGGAACCGGAAGGGCCCGGTGGGTTCGCCGGTGACGTCCGTCCAGAGGCCGTTGGCCATGCCGACCCTGCCGTAGAGGAACAGCAGGGCGAGGGTGATCAGGAACGAGGGGAAGGAGAGGAAGACGTCGATGGACCTGGCCACCGCCCTCCCGCCGGGGAACGGCACGAACGCGATCACCACCGCGAGGACGAAGCCGAGGACGAGACAGCCCGCGGTCGAGGCGACGGCCAGCCAGACCGTGGTGACCAGCGCCTCGCGGAAGGACGCCGAGGCGAGGACGTCGGCGTACGCCCCCGGGGCCAGCGACTCCCGGACGACCAGGGCCAGCGGGTAGAGGAAGGCGACGGCGAGCACGGCGACGGGCGGCAGGGCCCAGACCCAGCCGGGGACCGCCCGCCGCGCTCCGGGGGCGGGCGCGGATCCGGACCCCGGTGCGGGGCCGGACCCGGACCCGGACGCCGGGGCCGGGGTGGGTACGGGTTCCGGGGCCGGGGCGTGTACGGGTGTCGGCGCCGTCGCCGGGGTCCGGTTCCCGGTCAGGCCCGTGCGGCTAGCCATCGGACACCCCCGCGCCCAGCAGCACCGCGTCCTCGGGCGCGAAGTGCAGGGTGACCTCGGTGCCCGGCGGCGGGGTCTCCCGCAGTTCGCGGACGTCCGCCTTGATCCGGTGCCCGGCCACCTCCGCGTACAGGCGGTGGGTGGAGCCGCGCCACTGGACCTCGGCGACCCGGCCGCGCAGCGCGTTGGGGCCGTCCCCGAGGCCGACGAGGTGCGGCCGGACGCAGAGGGTGGCGCCCGCGCCGGGCGCGATGCCGTCGGTGGCGACCTTCAGGAGGGTCTCCCCGAGGACGGCTCCGCCGGGGGCGACGGTGACCGGCAGCAGGTTGGCGTTGCCGACGAACGAGGCCGTGAACGCGGTGCGGGGCCTGCGGTACAGGTCCTGCGGGGTGCCGCAGTCCTGGAGGCGGGCCTTGTCCATGACGGCGATCCGGTCGGCGAGGGTGAGCGCCTCGATCTGGTCGTGGGTGACGTAGAGGATCGACACGTCGGGCAGTTCGCGGTGGAGCCTGGCCAGTTCGGCGAGCATCCCGGAGCGCAGTTGCGCGTCGAGCGCGGAGAGCGGCTCGTCGAGGAGGAGGACCCGGGGGCGGATGGCGAGCGCCCGCGCGATGGCGACGCGCTGCTGCTGGCCGCCGGAGAGTTCGCGGGGGTACCGGTGGGCGTAGGCCGCCATGCCGGTCATCTCCAGGGCTTCGGCGACCCGGCCGGGGATCTCGGCCCTGGGCGCCTTCCGCGCCTTGAGGCCGAAGGCGACGTTGGCCTCGACCCGCAGGTGCGGGAAGAGGGCGTACTGCTGGACGACCATGCCGATGCCCCGCCGGTGCGGCGGGAGGGCGGTGACGTCGTGGTCGCCGATGAACACCCGCCCCGAGGCCGGTCGTACGAATCCGGCGACGGCCCGCAGCGCGGTGGTCTTGCCGGAGCCTGAGGGCCCGAGGAGGGCCATGACCTCGCCGGGTTCGACGGTCAGGTCGAGGCGGTCGAGGACGGTGGTGCCGCCGTACGCGACGGACACGGCGTCGAAGCGGATGCCGCTGGTCATGCCTCGGACTCCCGGATGAGCGCGGGGAGTCCGGCGACGGAGGCGAGGACGTGGTGGGCACCGTGCGCGGTGAGCGCGGCCCGGTCGTGGGCGCCGGTGAGGACGCCCGCGACGAGCCCGGCACCGGCGCGGACGCCGCTGAGCATGTCGTACGAGGTGTCTCCGGCGACCGCGATCCCCCGGACGTCGTCGACGGCGCCGGTGCGGAGGAGGGCGGCGAGGACCAGATCGGGGTACGGGCGGCCCCGGCCGCCCGCGTCGGCCGGGCAGAGGGTGAGGCCGACGAGGTCCCGCCAGCCGAGGGCGTCGAGGATGGCGTCCTGGGTGACCCGGGCGAAGCCGGTGGTGAGGACGACGGTCCGGCCCTGCTCCTGGAGGGCGGCGACGGTCTCGGCGGCGCCGGGGAGCGGGGCGATCCTGCCGTCGGCGACGAGTTCCCCGTACGCCTCCTCGAAGGCGAGGCTGGCCTGCCGGGCGCGGTCCTCGTCGCCGAGGAGGTGGCGGAAGACGGAGATCTTGGACTCGCCCATGGTGGCGCGGACATGGCCGATCATCGTCGCGGGGTCCTCGCCGAGGCGTTCGGCGGCGACGGTGAAGGCCTGTTCGACGAGGCCGTCGTCGGCGACGGTGGTGCCCGCCATGTCGAGGACGACGAGGTTCTTCCTGGGGCCCGGAGCCGGAGCCGGAGCGGTGGCTGTGGCTGTGGTCGGGGCCGGGGCCGGAATCGGCGTCGTGGTCGGAATCGTGGTCGGAATCGTGGTCGAGGTCGGAGTCGTGGTCACGGTGTTCACCAGCCCAGTTCGTCGGCGGTCGTCTCGGCGATGGCGGGCGAGCAGGTCATGCCCCGGCCGCCGGGTCCGGTCACCAGCCACACGCCGTCGCGGACCCGCTGGCGGTGCACGACCCGGGTGGTGTCGGCGCACTGCGCGTACACCCCGGCCCAGCGGCGGCGGATCTTCGGCAGCGGGCGGCCGAGGAAGGACTCGACGACACGGGTGAGGTGCTCGTAGGGGTCTTCGAGGGTGTCGAAGGCGAAGGGGTGCTCGTACTCGTGGGTGTCGCCGATGGTCAGTCCGCCGTCGAGGCGCTGCACCATGAGGAGCTGCATCCCGTGGGCGGCGGCGGTGGGGTCCTGCGGCTGGCCCGCCCGGAGCGCGTCGAGGGCGTCGGAGGCGTAGGCCGGGTAGTAGCGGAAGGAGTCGGCGTCGGCGACCGAGGTGGTCAGCGGCTCGCCGAGGGGGTCGGTCTGCATCATCTGGAGGCGGACGCGGCGGACGGGGACCTCGCCCGCGACCTCGCGGACGAGTCCGGAGAGCGAGGCTCCGGTGCACAGGACGACGGCGTCGCCCCGGTGGATCTCGCCCCGGTCGTCGCGGACGGCGTTCTCGCCGACGACGTCACGGACCTCGCGGTGCGGCAGGAAGGTGTACTTCCCGGTGGCGAGGAGGGCCTCGCGGAGGGCGAGTTGCGCGGTGCGGGGTTCGACGGCGGCGTCCCGCCCGCACCACAGGGCGGCCTCGAAGGTGCCGCGCAGGGCCGGGTTGACCGCGCGGGCCTCGGCCGCGGTGAGCAGCCGGTAGTCCCGGGCCGCCGCGTCGGGCCGGGCCACGGCGGCCTCGGCGACGGCGAGTTCCAGCGCGTTCCGTACGGGGGTGAGGGAGCCGATGGCCCGGAAGCCGAGTCCGGGGACGCGGGCGCCGATGCCCTCCCAGAGCTCCCGGGCGCGCAGGGCGGTGTCGAGTTCCTCGCCGCCCGCCCGTCCGCTGACCCAGATCTGGCCGAAGTTGCGGAGGGAGGCTCCGCGCGCCTCGGCCTCGCGCTCGATGTGTACGACCTCGTGGCCGCGTTCCACTGCTTGCCGGGCGTGCATGGTTCCCACCACGCCCGCCCCTACGACGATCACCTTCATGCCGTCGACGGTCGCGGCGGCGGGTGTCCCGGGCGGGGCCGGTGGACGACGGGACGGTGAACGGCCCGACAAGCTTGGACCAGACCCGTTACCTTCCCGTGATGAGAAGGGGGGCCGGAACAGGCCCTTCCGGGTCAGCCCTGGCGCCCCAGATGGGCGGTGAAGCTGAAGCGGTCGCCCCGGTAGAGGGTGCGGACCCGCTCCAGGGGGCGGCCCGAGGTGTCCCGGGAGAGCCGGTGCAGCAGCAGCATCGGGAGCGCGGGCGGGGTCCCCACCAGCAGGGCCTCGCGGGGGGTGGCGAGCACGGTCTCGATGCGCTCGTCGGCGTCGCCGAACGTGATGCCGAGCCGGTCGTGGAGGTAGGCGTAGAAGGAGGAGTCCGGGTCGAAGTCGGTGTTCAGGCGGGGCACGCGGGCCTCGGAGACGTACGTGCTCTCCAGACCGACCCGCTCGTCGTCGGCGAGCAGCACCCGCTCCATGTGCCATACGGGGTCGCCCGGTTCGGCGCCGACCTCGGGGGCCAGCGCGTCCGGACAGGGGAAGCGGTCGAGCGAGATCAGGCCACGACCGGGGCGGAGTCCCTGGCGGCGGACGCCCTCCGTGTAGCTGGCGAGCGAGAGGGGCTGTTCGAGCTTGGGGCCCGCGACGACCGTGCCCCGGCCCTGGCGGCGCACCCGCCCCTCCAGGAGGAGTTCGCGCAGCGCCTGCCGCAGGGTCTCCCGGGACACCTCGTACCGGACGGCGAGTTCCCGCTCGGTGGGCAGCAGTCCGCCTTCCCCCAACTCATCGACCACCAGGGCGAGTTTGGCCTTCACCGCGTAGTACTTGGGCACACGGCCGTGCTCGGGGACGCCGGAACGGACGGGACCGCCGGGGGTGCTCAGGTAGTTCACCGGGGGATGGTCGCAGACGGGGATGAACGGGAAGGTGTACGCGGGGTGACCCGGCGGTGCCGGGCCCGGCGTCCGGCGAGGACGAGAGCGGCGCCGAGCAGGACGAGGGCGCCCGCGTACGGGGCGGTGCGCCGGGCCGTTTCCTCCGACTCCCTTCCCGTTTGGGCGAGTTCGGGACGGGCGGGGACGCCGGACGGATCGGGCTCGGCGGGCCCGGGTACGGCGGTGCCGACGGGCGGGCGGAGCGTGGAAGCGGGCGGCCGGGGGCCGCCGGATGTGTCAGGTGCGGGCGGCCGGGCGGGCCGGTCGCCCGGGGCGGAGGAGCCGACGGGGGCGTCGGCGGGGGTGTCGGCGGAGGCGTCGGCCGGGGCGTCGGCGGGGGCGTCCGTCGCCGTGGGGGCGGGCGGCTCGGCCGCGCTGTCGGGTCCTGCGGGGCCGACGGTCAGCCGGTAGTCGCCGGACTCGCCGACCCAGTCGCCGTCGGCGCCCCGGCGCTGCACCACCGCCGCGCTGACGACGACCTCCTCGGGGGCGGTCCCGGCGCGGAACGCGAGCCGTACGGGGACGGCGAGGGTTCCTCCGGCGGGGACCGCGAAGCCGCCGAAGCCGGTGAACGCGCCCACGTTCTCGGCCTCGTCGGTCGCCTCGAAGGCGACCGGGCGCCAGCGGGCGGCCCCCTCGTCGTAGAACTCGAAGCGGATCTGTCCGGGCCGCAGCACCCGGTCGCGGTCGGTGAGGACGAGCACGGGGTGGATGCCGGAGCAGGGGGCGGCGGTGGTGTTGGTCAGATCCAGCCACCACTCCTGGAAGGTCCCGCCCGCCGGATAGTCGACGGGCCCGCCCCGGATGCGGGCGCCCAGCGGGAACGCGGGCCCGGACGGGGTGCCGCAGACGGGGGTGGGGGGATCGGGCGCGGGCACGGCGGGGCCGCCACGGGGGGTGGTGGGGGTGGGCGCGGGCGCCGCCAGACCGCTGTGGGGCGCGGCGGGGGCGGCGAGGACGACGGGGGCCGGTGCGGCCGGTGCGGGGGCCGCCAGGGCGAGGGGGGCCGTGGCGGCGGCCATGAGGGCGGCGGCTGCCGTGAGGGGGCGGGCGCTGCGCGGTCGCAGGGGGGCTGATGCCATGGGGCCGGGCCTTTGCTGCTCGCGGGCGTACGGGTCGGCCGCGACGCTGCCACGGCGGCGGGGGCGGGAGGGGCGACGGCACCGGCGGGGTCCCTCGGACGAGCGGGACGGGCGGTCCGATCAGCGGATGGTACGAAGGTCGGCTGATCGCACGCCCTCTGGTGCGGGGAGCCCGGAGGGGACGGGAGGAGAGGGAAGCGAGAGGTGGACGGAACCGCAAGGGGCGGGGCTGACCACTCTCGGCACGGCCGAAGCAGTGTTCCGCACTACTGCATGTGACCCATTGACCTCATAGGGCTATCACGGGTTGCATCCCTGTGGCCTCCTTCGGTACGGACCGGAGGAGGAACCACACCTGGGAGGAAAACATGAGGAGAGACCCGAACCGGAGCACTTCCAGACGCGCGAGAGCCGTCCTGGGCACAGCGTTCGTGGTCTGCGCGGTCACGGCCGCGACAGCCGTCACAGCCGGACCGACGGTCGCGTTAGACGGCGCCGGTGTCGGCGCTGCCGGTGCCGGTGTCGAGAGGATCAGCGTCGCGACCGACGAGGGCTACGGCGCCGCCTCGATCACGCCCGACGGTCGCAGCGTCGTCTTCACCTCGCTGAAGAACGGCCCGCCGCAGGGCGGCAACGAGGTGTACGTCCTCGACCGGCGGACGGGGCTGACCAGGACCGAGCCCATGATCGAGGGCTGGACCCCGGCGATCAGCGGGGACGGGAGGCAGGTCGCCGCCACCGTTCCGCCGCAGGGGATGACCGCCCAGCGGATCCAGCAGCGTTCGCTGGACCTGGGCGCATTTTCCGCCAACTGCTCCCGCTGCAACGAGCCGTCGCTGAGCGCGGACGGCCGCTATCTCGCCTACAGCCTCCTGGTCCAGCCGGGACTGTCCCGGAAGGTCGTGGTCGCGGACCGCACCGGCGGCTCGGTGACCATCGCCACCAGCGGCAGCCTCGCTCCGGCCCGGCCGTCCGTCAGCGGCGACGGCCGCTACGTGGCCTACCAGGACCTCGGGTACCAGAAGGAGGACGTGTACCTCTGGGACCGCACCACGGGCACCTCCTCCGCCCCGCTCGAAGGCCCGTCCAAGAGCGTGTCGCTCGTCCAGCTCAGCGACAACGGCACCAAGGTCGTCTACCTCTCGGGCTCCGACACCTACGTCCACGACGTCGGCTCGGGCAGCGCCCAACTGGTGCCGAACGTGAAGGGCGTGGCCATCGACCCCACCGGCCGCTATCTGCTGTACACCCCGAACGGCACGGGCGGACCGTCGCTCGTCCTGCGCGACCTCCGGACGGGCACCGACGAGACCGTCTCCGACCAGCCCGCCACGGCGGAGACCGACGCGGTCAGCGCCGACGGACGCGACGTCGTCTTCCAGTCGGCGGCCGACGGCATCGTCCCCGGGGACACCAACGGCACGTCGGACGTCTTCGTCCGCCGCTTCTTCTGATCCCCTTCTCCCGGGCCCCGTTCCTCCGGGCCCCGTTCTCCCGGGCCCCTCTTCTGATCCCCGGCCGCTGACCGTTCCGGCCGCCCCCCACTCCCGCACCCACCGGTGCCGTGCCGACCCCGCCCGGGACCGGCACGGCACCGGATGGCGGGAGGGCACAGAAGACCGGAGGGCGCGGAGAGGACCGGAGGGCGCGGGAAGACCGGAGGTCCCGCCCCCGCCTGGTTCCCTCAGCCCTCCGTCGACACCCGGCCCGCGCGGGTGCCGAAGACGGAGGTCAGGGGGAGCCAGGCGGCTCCCTCGGCCACCGCGTCCCGGCCGGTCGCCACCTCGACCGGGGTCGGCAGGCCCAGCCCGGCCAGGACCTCCCGCACCCCGTCGGCGAACACCTCCGGCGCGGCCAGCGCCACCCGGCCGCCCAGGAGGACCCGGTCGATGTCGAGGAGCCGGACGAGGTTCGCGGCGCCGGTGCCGAGGAGCCGCGCGGCCCCCGCCAGGTCGCCGCGCGCGACCGCCGCCAGACACAGGACCTCCAGACAGCCGCGCCCGCCGCAGGCGCACGGGGGCCCGTCGAGCAGCACGGTCTGGTGACCGAGTTCGCCCGCGCCCGTCCGGTCCCCGCGCAGCGGAGCCCCGCCGAGGACGAGTCCCGCGCCCAGCCCCGTACCGAGGTGGACGTAGGCGAAGGAGCCGGGGGCGGCGGGGCGCAGGGCGAGGCCGAGGGCGGCGGCGTTGGTGTCCTTGTCGAGGGCGACGGGCAGCCCGGTGCGGCGGGCCAGTTCGGCGCGGACGGGGTGGCCCGCCCAGCGCGGGAAGCCGGTGACGCGGCCCGGCACGCCCGCGCGGTGGTCCAGGGGCCCCGGCATGGCCGCGCCCATGCCGAGGACGGGCCCGGGGGCATCGGCAAGCAGCCGCAGGACCTCGTCCGTCACCGCGTCGAGGACGGGTCCCGGGCCCGCGCCCAGGTCCAGGGCGCTCCGGCGCAGGGCCACGGGCGTGCCCGCGAGGTCCACCAGGAGGACGGTCAGCTCGTCGCGGTCGAGGTGGGCGCCGACGGCGTGCCCGGCGGAGGGGACGAGCCGCAGGACCGTCCGGGGCTTGCCGCCGGTCGAGGCGCGGCGCCCCGCCTCGGCGGCCAGGCCCTCGGCGCGCAGCCGGGCGGTGATCTTGCTGACCGCCTGGGGGGTGAGGCCGGTGCGCCCGGCGAGTCCGAGGCGGCTGATGCCGGTCTCGCCCGCCGTGCGCAGCAGGTCGAGGACGAGCGCCGTGTTGTGGCTGCGCAGCGCCGGTACGTTCACTCCGCCGAGGTCCGTCTTCACCGGTCCATTGTCGCCGCCGCTTGCACTTAGGCAACACCGTTGCTTAAGTGAGGGGCATGACTGGCACGGACCCCACCGGCAGCGCCGCCCCCCGTACCCCCCTGCGCGTCGGGCTCGTCGGCTACGGCCTCGCGGGCTCGGTCTTCCACGCCCCGCTGATCGCCGCCTCCGAGGACCTGACACTCGCCGCCGTCACCACCCGTGACCCGGAGCGGGCCGCCGGGGCGCGGGCCGCCCATCCGGGCGTCCGGGTCGCCGCCTCCCCCGAGGAGCTGTGGGCGGACGGGCCGGACGGGCTCGACCTGGTCGTCGTGGCCTCCCCGAACAGGACGCACGTCGCCGTCGCCACCGCCGCGCTGGAGGCCGGGCTGCCCGTCGTCGTGGACAAGCCGCTCGCCGGGACGGCCGCCGGGGCCCGCGCCCTGGCCGCGCTCGCCGAGGAGCGGGGTCTGCTGCTCTCCGTCTTCCAGAACCGCCGCTGGGACAACGACTTCCGCACCCTGCGCCGGCTCCTCGCCGAGGGCGCGCTCGGCGAGGTCCAGCGCTTCGAGTCGCGCTTCGAGCGCTGGCGTCCGCGCCCCAAGGGCGGCTGGCGCGAGTCGGGCGCGCCGGAGGAGATCGGCGGTCTGCTGTACGACCTGGGGAGCCATGTCGTGGACCAGGCGCTGGTGCTGTTCGGGCCGGTGGTGGCGGTGTACGCCGAGTCGGACGTGCGCAGGCCGGGCGCGGAGGCCGACGACGACACCTTCCTGGCGCTGACCCATGCGAACGGGGTCCGCTCCCATCTGTACGTGAGTGCCACCGCCGCCCAGCTCGGCCCCCGTTTCCGGGTGCTCGGGCGGGACGCGGGTTTCGTGAAGTACGGGCTCGATCCGCAGGAGGCGGCGCTGCGCGAGGGGCTGCGGCCGGTGCCGGGGGGCGCCTGGGGCGAGGAGCCGGAGGAGCTGTGGGGCAGGCTCGGCGCGGGCGAGTCGCCGCTGACCGGCGGCGGGACGCCGGTGGCCTCGCTGCCGGGCGACTACCCGGCGTACTACGCGGCCGTCGCCGCCGCCCTGCGCGGCACCGGGGAGAACCCGGTGACGGCGCACGAGGCGGCGGCGGCCCTCGACGTCCTGGCGGCGGCCCGCCGTTCGGCCCGCGAGGGCGTCACGGTGAGGCTGTGAACGCCCTTCCTCCTCCGCTCAGTTCGTCCGTCGCCGCTTGCGGCTGACGATCACGAGCGCGCCGCCGCCAAGGGCGAGGGCGACGGCGGTGACGCCCATCACGATCTCCCCGGTGCCCGCGCCGGTGTCGGGGAGGTGGCCGCCCGGACCGTGGTGGCCGCCGCCGGAGTCCCCGTAGCCGCCGTCACCGCCGTTGTCGCCGGAGCCGCCGTCGGTCCCGCCGTCCGCCGTACCGCCGTCGGTCGCGTCCGTGGGGGTGGGAGTGGGTCCCGCCGGGGTGGGCTCGGTGGGGGTGGGGGTCGGCTCGGTCGGCGTGGGCGTGGGCCCCGTGGGGGTGGGGGTCGGTTCCGTGGGAGTGGGAGTCGGGGTCGGCGTGGGGGTCGGGGTCGGAGTCGGCTCCGTGCAGTCGGGCAGATCGCCGTCGAACGGGTAGGCGTGGAACTCCTGTCCCCCGCCGCCGCCCTGCTCCGAGGCGTGCGTCAGGGCGCCGGTGGTGAAGAAGCGGCCGTTCATGCCCGGCATCGTGACCGTCGCCGTGCTGGCCTGGTCGCCGATCAGCACGCTGCCCGCGAACTGGGCGGTGCCCTCGAACTTCACCGTCGTGGCGTCCGGGAAGTTCCACAGGACCCGCTCGCGCAGACCGTTCGGCAGCTGGTCGATGTACGAGTCGACGGTACGGCTCGCGCCGAGGAGGTTGACCAGGACGGTCGCGTCGGCGGGGATGCCGGTGAACCGGATGCCCTGCTGGCCGCCGTTCGCGGACTGGAGGTCGAAGTCGACGGTGAAGACCTGGAGCTTCGAGGCGCCGTCACCCGTGAAGAGGGTCTCGCCTCCCTTGTTGACGGCGGTGCCGGTGGGGGTGCGGGAGGCCCCGTTCACGTACGCGTAGCACTGGCTCGCCTCGGTGAGCTGACCGCGCAGCGCGGTGTACGGGTCCGCCGCCCCGGAGTCGTTCACCGGGGTGGGGATCACCGTGCCGGAGAGCGTTCCCCCGTACCGTACGACGCCGCTGATCGTGCCCTCCTCGGCGAGCAGCCGCTGGCCGGCGGCCACCGCGAGGTCCTTGCCGACGGTGAGGAAGTCGGTGCCGTCGTCCGGGGGGACGCGGGAGCCGACGCCCGCGACGCCGACGTTGTAGACGCTGGAGGCGCCCGCCCGCTTGTTCATGTCGAAGCCGCCGAGGACCACGACCTTGCCCTCGGCCTCGGCCGCCCCCTCGCGGACGCGGAAGTCACCACCGACGAAGACGTTGATGTTGTTGTCGCGGTACCGGACCGGCCCGCTGCCGAGATCCGGGTACGTGGCGGGGCAGTTGCCCGGCTTGCAGGGACCGAGGCCGCCCGGCAACGGCTCGGCCCAGCCGGTCACGGCCAGCGCCCCGACCAGGGCGGTCGCCCCGACCGTGGACGCGGCGATGACCGCGAGGCGGCGCAGGTCACGTCGTTGCTCATGCGCGTTTCGTTCCATATCCGGCAATATGCAAAAAAGGGTATGAAAAAGGCGACGCCCCACGCGGGGGCGCCGCCGATTTCGCCGAGGATCCTCGTCCGGCCGACCGCCGGGTCCGGCCCCCGTCAGGCTCCCTTGAGTTCCTGCCGCTGCCGTCCGAGTCCGTCGATCTCCAGCTCGACGACGTCACCGGCGCGCAGGTACGGCTTGGGGTCGGGCTGCCCCATGGCGACCCCGGCGGGCGTGCCGGTGTTGATGACGTCGCCCGGGTAGAGGGTCATGAACCGGCTGACGTACCGCACGACCTCGGCGACCGGGAAGATCTGGTCCGAGGTGTGCCCGTCCTGCCTCAGCTCGCCGTTGACCCAGAGGCGCAGGCCGAGGGCCTGCGGGTCCGGCACCTCGTCGGCGGTGACCAGCCAGGGCCCGAGCGGGTTGAAGGTCTCGCAGTTCTTGCCCTTGTCCCAGGTGCCGCCGCGCTCGATCTGGAACTCGCGCTCGGAGACGTCGTGGGCGACGGCGTACCCGGCGATGTGCGCGAGGGCCTCCTCGTCGGTCTCCAGGTAGCGGGCGGTGCGGCCGATGACGATCGCCAGCTCGACCTCCCAGTCCGTCTTCACCGAGCCGCGCGGCACGAGCACGGTGTCGTCGGGGCCGACGACGGTGTCGGAGGCCTTGAGGAAGACGACGGGCTCCGCCGGGACCGCGGCGCCCACCTCGGCCGCGTGGCCGTGGTAGTTCAGTCCGATGCACACGACCTTGCCGATCCGGCCCACGGGCGGGCCGACGCGCAGTCCGGTGGCGTCGAGCGGGGGCAGGACCCCGGACCCGGCGGCGGCCCGGACCCGGTCGAGCGCGAAGGCGTCGCCGAGCAGACCGCCGTCGACGTCGTCGACCAGCGCGGACAGGTCGCGGAGGGTCCCGCCCTGGTCGAGCAGGGCGGGCCGCTCGGCCCCCGGCGGGCCGACACGCAGCAGCTTCATGGACTTCTCCCTGTGGTCGAGGTGGGCCCGGGAAGGGCCCCGAGGTGCCCCGGCCGATGGAGTGCGGCCATCGGAGGATTGGTCGATCCTCCAAGAGAACGGGTCACGCGGCAAGACCCCGTTCAGCCCGTGGACCCTTACGCGCGAGTAGCGACGGCGGCGACGCCCTTCTCCGGCCGCTTCCCCCGGTCCTCCTGGTCCCGGAAGAGCAGGGACCGCTCGACGGCGGTCCAGGTGGTGCTGGTGACGACGTAGAGGGCGGCGGCGAGCGGGACGACGGCGACCGTGACGAGGGTGAAGAAGGAGAGCAGCGGCATGACCTTGGCGAGGGCCCCCATGCCCGGGGCCTGCTCGCCCAGGTCGAGGGGCTGGGCGGCGAGCTGCCGCCTGGTGCGCCGGTACGTGAAGGTGGCGACGGCGGCGACCAGCGCGAACAGGACCAGGTAGACCCGCCCGGCGGGGCCGAGGAGCCCGCCGTCCGCGAGGGCGTCGGCCCAGTGGTTCCCGAGCGGCGCGCCGAAGAGCGCGTGCCCGGTCATCCGGCCGCCGGAGAACAGGTGGTACATGAGGAAGAAGGCGGGTGCCTGGAGCAGGCTCGGGAGGATTCCGGCGAAGGGCGAGACCTTCTCGCGCGCGTGGAGCGCGGTGACCTCCTTCCGCAGGCGTTCGGGGTTCTTGGCGTGCTTCTTGCGGAGCGCGGCGAGCTGGGGCGCGATCCGGGTGCGGGCCTTCTGCCCCCGGGCGGAGGCCCGGGACAGCGGGTGGACCGCGAGCCGGACCAGCGCGGTGAAGAGGATGATCGCGGCGGCCGTCGCGGTACCGGCGAACAGCGGCTGGAGCAGGTCGGCGAGCCACTCGACCAGGGAAGCGAAGACGGACAAGGGGGAGCCCTCCGTGGGGTCTCGTCGTGCCGGGGAGAAAAGGGGTTCTCGGCATGACGGATCCGCGCGGGGCCCGGTCGGAGGTGGTGCGGTGTGGTGCGGGGGCTCCCTACGCGGCCGTCGGGAGGAGACGGCCGGGAGCGCGGGGTCTGCGGCGTCCGGCCGCGTCGGGGTCGCGCTGGGGCAGGAAGGCGGTGCGCAGCTCGCGGTCGCGGATGGCGGTGCGGACGGCGGTGGTCGGTACGGCGAGGGCCGTACGCGCTCCGAAGAGGGAGCAGACGACGGTGGTCGCGGCGAGGGCGACGGCGGCGGAGACGCTCGCGCCGTCGGAGAGCAGGAGGTCCGCGAGGGCGAGGAGGAAGAACAGCGGTGCGACGACGCGCGGGAAGAGGTCCCTGACGGTCATGGCCTGCCCTCCCCTCCCGGCTGCGGATCGTGCGGGTCCCGCGCTTCGTGGATTTCGTACGGGGTCCCGCGATGAGGACGCGCGGGAAGGAACGGAAGTTCCCTCCGGGCGTACGGGCACCACGGGTTCACCCGTTCGATATTCGCACACCGTCCCCTTGACGGGCGCGGGCGACCCGGCGGCGCCCCCGCACTCGTACCCGTACGCCTCCTCCGTACCCGTACGCCTCGGATCTCAGGCGGGCGCGTGTTCCAGCGGGGTCAGGAGGCGGCGGGGGTGGAGGAACGCGCGGCTGACGGGGTCGGCGGGGTCCCGGTCGAGCCCGGCACCGGGCCGCATCTCGACGTCGGCGGGCGGCACCGGGACACGGCAGACGGGACACTCGCCGTACGGACCGAGTTCCGTGCCGCAGTCGGCGTGGTGGAAGTGGCGCACCGGTACGGCCCCGGGGACCTCGGCCCGGCCCCAGGCGCCGAGCGAGCGCAGGACGGGCCAGAGGGCGAGACCGCGCCCGGTGAGCAGGTACTCGTCGCGCGGGGGCGACTGCTGGTAGCGGCGCCGTTCGAGGACCCCGGCGTCGACGAGGGCCTGGAGGCGGGCGGCGAGGACCGCGCGGGGGACGCCGAGGTGGGCGAGGAAGTCGCTGTAGCGGCGCACGCCGTAGAAGGCGTCGCGGACGACGAGGAGGGTCCAGCGCTCGCCGACGACTTCGAGGGCGCGGGCGATGGAGCACTGCTGGTGGGCGTAGTCCTTGCCGAGAGCCATGGACCCATCCTACCCAATGCGGGTTCATTGAGTGAACCTTGCTGGTACGGTGAGTCCACCTACCAAGTTCGTTCACCGAACCCACGGGTGGAGGTTCCCGCCGTGCCCCGACTCGCGTCCCTCGCTCCCGCCTCCGCCCCGCCCCTCGGCGCCCGCCCCCGGGGGGTCCTCGCCGTCACCGCGGCGGCCACCGCCGTCGCGCTGATGAACTACACCGCGCCGATGCTCACGCTCCCCGACATGGCCGCCGCCTTCGGGACCCCGGCCTCGGCCCAGGCATGGCTGCTGAACGGCACCCCGCTGGGCCTCGCCGTCCTCCTCCTGGTCGCCGGCAGCCTCGCCGACGCGCACGGGCGCCGCCGGATCTTCCTCCTCGGCACCCTCGCCCTCGGCCTCACCACCGCGCTCGGCGCCCTCGCGGGCGGCACGGTCACCTTCACGGCGGCCCGGATCGCCCAGGGCGCGGCGAGCGCGGCGGTCCTCGCGGGCAGCCTGGGACTCCTCGCCGAGTCCTACCCGGCGGGCCGGGACCGGATCAGGGCGACCGGGATCTGGGGGGCGTCGGTCAGCGGCGGCATCGCCCTCGGCCCGCTGCTCGCGGGCGCGCTGAGCCTGCTGGACTGGCGGCTCGCGTACGGGGTGCTCGGCGCGGCGGCCCTGGCGACGGCGGCGGTGGGCGCGAGGACACTGGGCGCGCCCCCGGCCACCGGACCCGCGCCGGGCGGGGGCGGCGGCCTGGCCGGTGGGTCCGTACCGGACGTGGGCGGTGCCCCGGGCGGTGGACCCGTACCGGGTGTGGGCGGTGCCCAGGGCGGTGGACCCGTACCGAGTGTGGGCAGCACCCCGGCCGGTGGGTCCGGATCGGGTGTGGGCGACGGCCCGGGTGGTGGGTCCGGATCGGGTGTGGGTGGCACCCCGGGCGGGGGACCCGCGCCGGGCGGGGGCGGCGTCCCCTCCCCCAGGACCACCCCCCGGCCCCGTCCCGACCTCGCGGGTGCGGCGGCGTTCGGGCTCGCCCTCGCGGCGCTGCTGACCGCGATCACCCTCGGCCGGGACGGCTGGCTGCGGCCCCAGGTGGGCCTTCTGCTGCTGGCCTCCGCCGCGCTGACCGCGCTGTTCGTGGTGGTCGAGCGCCGGAGCCGGGCGCCCATGGTGGACCTGGCGCTGCTGCGGCGGCCCGCGTTCCTGGCCTCGACGCTGGGGGCGCTGTTCACGGGCCTTGCGGTGATCGGCCTGTTCAGCGTGGTGCCCGCGCTGCTCCAGAGCGGGGCCGGGATGTCACCGCTCGGGGCCGCGTGGCTGTTCGTGCTGTGGTCGGGGACGGCGTTCGTGGTGGCGCTCCAGGCGCGTCGGCTCGCGGGCCGGCTCTCGGCCCCGTACCAACTGGCGCTGGGCTTCGTCCTGTCGGCGGCGGGGGTCCTCGCGCTGTTCGGCGCCCTGGACGGCCCGGCCGGGTCCTGGCCCCGGCTGCTGCCGGGCCTGCTCGTGGCGGGCGCGGGCAGCGGCCTCCTGAACGCGGCCCTGCCCCGGCTCGCGGTCGACTCGGTGCCGCCGGAACGGGCGGCGATGGGCTCGGGCGCCAACAACACCGCCCGCTACATCGGTTCCTCTGCGGGCGTGGCCCTGACCCTGGCCCTGGCGACGGCGGGCACGGGCCCCGACACCGCCGTCCTGGTCTCGGCGGCGCTCGCGCTGACCGGCGCGGCGGTCACCCTCGGCCTGTCCCGACGGCCACGCCGGTGAACCCCTCACCCGCGAGGACCTCCCCGCCGGACCGGCGGTCGGCCCGGCCGGAAGGCCCGTACGGGCCGACGAGGACGCTCACGGCGAGGTCGACGCCGAGCCCGGCCGGGAGTCCCTGACCGGCTGGGACGGCACGAGGTCCGCCTCGGCGCCGACCGGCCCCGGAACGACGGAGAGAGAACCCGGCCTCAGGACGAGGAACGGCACCGGCTCACGGACGGCGGCGCGGGCGGCGAACGGGACGGACGTACGAGACGGACGTACGGGAGGAGGAGCCGCAGCGGCTCGGGCCCGCCGCCGTATCGACTCACCCGGTCGAGACCAGCTTCGCCCAGACGACGAGCCGGTAGGCGCTGCTGAACTCGGGGGTGCAGGTCGTGAGGGTGAGATAGGCGCCGGGGGCGGTGTACCCGTAGGACGGCTGGACGAGCGAGCGGGGCACGGCCCGGACGACCCCCACGTCCCGGGGCGCGGTGCGCGGCAGGATCTGGTCGACGCGGTAGGTGTACGTGGCGTCCCGGGTCCGTACCGCGATCTCGTCCCCCTTCACCAGCCGGTTGACGTACCGGAAGGGCTCGCCGTGGGTGTTGCGGTGCCCGGCGAGCGCGAAGTTCCCGGTCCGGCCGGGACCGGCGGTGCCGGGGTACTGCCCGACGAACCCCCGGTCGAGGACGGAACGTCTGGAGACGCCGTGCGCGACGGGCACGGCGAGCCCGAGCCGGGGGATGCGGAGGACGGCGAAGGCTCCCGTGCTCCCGGGCCCGGCGGTGTCCGGCGAACCGGCGGGGGCGGGCCCGGGGGCCGTACCCGCTCCGGTGGGCCGCCCCGGCTCCGGCCGGGAGACGGACGGCGACGGATCCCCGGGGACCCCGCCCGGGGCCTCCCACCGCCGCTCCAGCACCCGCACCTGGTCACGGGCCTCGGCGAGGGCCTCCTGATTGGTCCACCAGAGCTGATGGACGACGAGGAGGAGGACGACGACACCACAGGTGACGACGGTCTCGGCGGCGACCCACAGCACGCGCGCACCGGTACGGCGCCGCCCCCGTCCCTGGACGACCACCGGCACCCGCTGTCCCCTCCGTGCCCGCACCCGGGGCACGATAGGCGCCGGCGCGCCAACTCTCCAGGCCCGCACAGCAGTACGGTGGAGACCATGCGCCCCGACACGCCTGCCGCCCACACCACCGAAGCCGAGCGACTGCTGCGCACCGCGACGCAGTACCCCGGGGACAGGGAGCCGCTGTTCCTGCGGGCGGCTGCCCACCTGGAGCTGGCGGGCGACCGCCCCCGCGCCACCGTGCTCTACGACGACCTGCTGTCCGCGTCCCCCGCGAACCCCGTGCTCATCAGGGCGCTGAAGGCGGCGAACCTGTGGGAGTACGGCCATGAGGCCGAGGCCCGCGCGATCATCGACGGCGTGCGGTGGGCGAAGCCCTCGGACGCGGCGGCCTGGGAGATCGTGGCGGAGACGCTGGAGGCCCACGACGAACTGGAGGCGGCGGAGTCGACGCTGACGGAGGCGGCGACGCTGCTGGCCGTCTCCGACGAACTCCCGCACGCCACCCGGTCCCTCCTGACGACCCGGCACCGGGTCCGCCGGATGCTGGCGCTCCCGCACGACACCTGGGACGACCAGGCGGACCGGCTGCACCCGGCGGAGGTGCCGCTGGACGAGCTGCACGACCCGAAGCGGCTGTGGGCGCTCGGCTCCTCGGACCCGGCGGAGCTCCAGGCGGAGATCACCCGGCTCCGCTCCGAACTGGGCGCCTACCGGACGGCCCTCTCCCGCCCCTTCCCGGTGGCGGTCCTCCACTGGCCGGAAGCGGAACTGGACGAGCTGCTGACGGCCTACCCGGAGCTGGAGGCGGAATACCCCACGTACACGGCCCATCTGACCGACCTGGAGGCCTCCCTCCGCGAACTCGCCCAGGCGGGCACCCCGAACCTGGGCATCGTCCGCGCCACGGTCCCCTCCTACGAAGCCTTCGCGGCCTCGGAATCCACCCACCCCGCGAACCCGGCCCTCCTCCCCCAGTACGCCACCACCCTCGCCGCCCGAGGCCGAGCCACGACATGGCCCCCGGCCTGGGGCGAGGGGTGCTGGTGCGGGGGCGAGGGGGTTTACGGGGGGTGTCACGGGGGCTCCTCCGCCTGAGGCCGCCGCTATGTGGTCGTCATCCCCCAGGCCCGCGCCTTGGGGGATCCGTCCCATCCGTCCTCGGACCGCCAGATCGAGGCGATGCCCTGCTCTTCCAGATACGGAACGTAGGCGCCGATCCCCTCGGAGAACAGCCCTATGAGGAAGGGTTCCGGCTCCTTTTGATACAGGAAGTGGCGGTACTCGAAGAGCTGACCCAGCGCCTCACGGACCGCCGTCGTCGCGTTTCCGTTGCGCACGACCTTCGCCTCGACCAACCACTCGGATTCCTGCGCTCCGGGCTCCTGTGACTTCTTCAGGACCAAGTCCTTGGGGTGCTGTCGACGCGTTATGGGTTGATATCCATGTTTTGCGATGTAGAGGCCGAAGTCCTTGATCAGATCCTCGTGAAAGCGCTGCTTGATCTGTTGTCGAGCGCTGATCTGCACCTTGTACTCACCGCTGTCCTTCGGCTGGAAGTCAGCGAGCGGGTCGAAGTCGGCGGGTGAGGTGGCGGCTTGTGGAGCGGAGACGTGTCCACTGAAGTCATAGGCCAGTTGGATCGCGTCCGCGTCATTGCTCATCCACCAGACGCGGTCGAACTCCTCAGCCCGCCGCAGGGACTCGATGCCCAGCAGAAGGTCTTCCATCAGCGTGATGTCACTGGGAAGCGCGGCGGTGTCGTACACCTTGGCGATCACGCTGGCCGCCTCGTACGCCTTCGGACGCGTCGCGCCATCCCGGAGCGCCGGTTCGTCCACCCAGTCAAGGCATTCCTGACGCCTCACGGCCCGGCGAAGTCGCGCCGCGTGATGACGGAGGTGTGCCTCCCGCGCGAGCCCCTTCCCCAGATGGTCTTCCAACCAGGTGATCCCCTGCTGCAAGGTCAGCGCCACGTTCTTCAGATCGGCGCTGAAAATGTAGGCGAGGTACAGGCCCTTCTTGGGGTCCCACATTCCCCCCTCATCGAAGACACCGATCCATGGAGTCGCCGCGGGACTGGCCTGCCCTCCGTGCCCCTTAGCCTTGAACCCCGTGGGAAGCGAGAGATCCGTACGGCTCGCGACGCCCCTCAACACCTGTTGTCCCACGACGTCACGCTTCGAACCGGCCGTGCGGTCATAGGTTTTCGTGACCTCGCCGAGCAAATCTCGCATCCCCATGCGGAGAATCTAGATCACGGCTTCTCATCACGGATACGCGCTGGTCCTACCTCGTCACCTTCTCGATCTCCTCAGCGTCCGGCCTCAAACCGCGTCTGAGCCGCGTCAAGGATGTCGTCGGCGTCATACCCATGAGCGTCCACCCAGCGGAGAAGGTCGATGATCACCTCGATCACCGCACGGTTGGTCGCGGCCACCGTCAGCCGACTCGCCGCGCCCGGTCGGGAAAGGGCGACAGCGCCGTAAAGGCAGAGCATGGCTTCCGCCCGCATGACGCGAGCATCACCACTGTGCCCGTGGGGCGCGGTGAGGTCGGTGGCGATCTCACACCAGGTGACCCTGTGTTCCGGTTCCCACAGAACACCCCAACAGTCCGTGACCCCGTCCACCAGAGCGAGACCGGTGTCCATCTCAGCGGCGGGTGCGGTGAGCGTCGGCGGCACGTGCCACCCGGCATCCCGGACCTCGATCCGCAATGAAGTGCCGCTCATCGAAAAGCGGAGCGATGCCGGGGTGCCCGCTCCTCCCTGTCGAATCACCCGAGAGACCAGCTCGCTCACACAGAGCTGGGCCGCATCGCTCTGCCGGGACAGTCCCCAGAGCTTCAAATGGAGTCGCACCACACGGCGGAGCCCTGCGACCTCCCGTGGTTCCGCGAGGAACGACAGCTCCCACGTCTCACGCACCACGCAACCGTCCGCGCCCTTCACGCCGCCCCGCTCTTCCCCAACTCGGCCCACACTTGCTTGCCCCACGGGTACTGATCGGCTCCCCACTCCAGCGCGAGAGCGTCGACGAGGAACAGTCCCCTCCCCCGAAAGCGATCGTCGTCCCCAATCGTTCTCCGGGGCGGGACGACTCTGGAACGGTCGGCCACGCTGAGACGCGCCACATGAGGGGAGGGCCTCGCGACGCCCACGCGGATCCACGGAAGTCGACCGTGGTCAACCGCGTTGGAAAGCAGCTCGGTGACCACGAGAGCGGCGTCCTCGATCAGAGGCTCCAGCGTCCAAAGCGTCAGCGCCGTGCGAACCAGCCCGCGGGCGACCATCGCGCTCTTCGGCTCGCGCGGGAGGGTCTGAAAGTACGCGGGGTGCCCCGTGGGACGGGAAACCGCAGGACCGGCCGTCGCGTCTAGGGCAGGAGGCCACGACGGCGGGGCATGGGATTCCCCTCGCGCGTCCCGCCCGTTCGGGGCAGCAGGGGCGAGGGTTGGCCCGCCCCACGCATCGCCATCACCCACGTGACTGAAAGTCATCAGTCGGCCTCCCGGCGTCGCTGATCGGTGGTTTCGTGTTCTCTCAGCGAACCGTGATTCGCGGCGGGCGGACACCCCCGTCCAGGCCCCGATGCCGTCAAACCCGTCAAAGATCGTTCCCTTGTGAAGAGGGGCGCAGCATGGCGCGCAGGAACGAGGCCTTGGCCTTGGTGATCGCGGAAACAGGCTGGTCACAGACAGCTGTGGCAGCCGCTCTGGTACGAGTGGCCGCCGAAACAGGTGTCGCGGAACTGCTCACCGTCAAGCGCTCGCACATCGCGATGTGGATCGCTGGCACCCAGCCCCGGGGGCGAGCGGGTGACATCCTGTGCGAAACGCTGTCGCGGCGCCTGACGCGCCCCGTGACACTCACGGAGATCGGTCTCGCGAGGAAGTTCCCGAACGGAACCACTGAATTCGAGTGGGCCACGGACACCTTGACCACTCTGCTCGACCTGGGGAGAAGCAGCATGGATCGCGAACGACGCCGGATCCTTGCCGGTGCCGCCTACTCCGTCGGAGGGTTAGCCCTCCCCAAGGACTCCTGGTGGGACGAGGCCCCGGAACGGGCTCGTTCTCGCCCGACCGGCACGAACCGCAAGGTCGGTGAGACCGAAGTGCGGGCGATTCGCGAGATGACGGAATTCTTCTCCCAGCGTGATCAACGGCATGGGGGTGTGGACGGCCGGACCGCCCTGCACCAGTACATCGTCGACGATGTCGCCAGATACCTCAGCGGGATCTTCAACGGCGAGAAGGCGCGCCGCTCGCTGTACTCGGCAGCGGCCGAAGTCGTCTACGTCGCGGGGTGGATGGGATTCGACGCCTCCCAACACGAAGCCGCACGACGCCACTTCACCCTCGCGTTGAGGCTGGCCGCCGAAGCCGACGACGCCCCCCTCGCCGGTCACATTCTGCGGGCGATGGCCCATCAGGCGATGGACTTGGGACACACCAAGGCGGCCTTGGGTCTCGCCAACGCATCCGTCGAGCGCAACAGGTACTCCCATGCCACCCCGCGGGAACGCGCTCTGATCGGGATCGTGCGTGCACGGGCATTGGCCGCGGACGGCCAACGACACAAGGCCCTCGCGGCGATCCACCGGGCTGAGGCGGATCTCGGCGAGGCCCTGCCCGGTGACTCGGAACCTCGACGGGTCTGGTTCTTCCAGGACGCCTCTCTCGCCCACGAGACGGCCCGCACCTTGTGGGCCCTGGGCGACCTCGACAGCGCCCTCCGCCACTTCCGCGACAGCGCCCGTCGCCGTAGGGCCGACTCCTTCAGTAGGACCCATGCCGTCACCCTCGGCTACATGGGTACGGTCCAAGCGGGGCAGGGCAACATCGACGCGGCCTGCCGGACCTGGTCTCGGGCGCTCGACGCCATGGACGGCGTCCAGTCCGGCAGGACCCGGGAAGCGGCCGTCACCATGTGTGCGGCCCTTTCCCCCTTCCGCGACCGAGGCATCCCCGGCGCCTCGGAAGTGAACGCGCGGGCCCGGAGCGTACTGCGGCGAGTAACCTGACGCCGCCGAGCCGCCGAGCTCCACGGGCGGCACCGCCGAGGAAGAGGAAGGGGCAGCCGTGTCAGCCCAGTTCATCGAGGTACCGGTCATCGCCGATGTCATCGGAGGTCATCTCGGACGACGTGACGACTTCAAGGGCGGCGTACAGTCGATCATCCGGCTGAGGTCCGAATTCCCCGTCGAAACGCTCCGAGGCATCGAGGAGTTCTCCCACCTCCAGGTCACATGGTTCTTCAACCTCGGCTCTCCTGACGATGTGGCCCTCCACGCACGGAGCCCCCGCGACAATCCCGCGTGGCCCGCCACCGGCACCTTCGTCCACCACAACCACCGACGCCCGGCCCGCATCGCGACCTCTTTCCCGAGATTGCTCAAGGTGGAGGGTCTCGATCTGCACGTGACGGACCTCGACGCCGACGAGGGCACCGAGGTCATCGATCTCGTGGCGGTGTTCAAGGAGATGCTTCCGCGCGGCCCCCTCACCCAGCCGACGTGGCCGGGCGAGATGCTCACCGATTACTGGCGGGACGCCTCGGAGCGTTGAGTCGGCCGAGCCAGAGCATCGGGCAAGGCAGGGGCTCAAGGTGCGTCAGAGACACCTGGTACCAATAAGGAGGTCGACCAGGGAGGGAACTGATGAGTGCGCTGCCGAGTTCTAGCGAACCGATTTTTGGCCTTTATGAGCAATTGATAACGCTTCGACTCGAAAGTCGTCTCAAGGAGCTCACCGAGCGTGGCTTGCACGCCATCGATGATGCGATTGGGCCCGAGTCCGCCCCTAGGATCCTCGCAAAGCACGTGTCCGACACGGTACGTCACATTCTGGAAGGGTTGCCCGAGGCGGAACGTGTTCATGCCGCCAACGACATCCTCCAGTCGATGAGCACCATCGACGGCGCACGTGAGTGGGTCGACCTCGTTGCCGATGGCCCTCGCCAACTCTTGGCGATCGCGGAGCAGGAATCCCAGGGCGTGTACCGCATCCGCCCGGCAACTCCACTCACCGAAACCGCCCTCATCACCAACGCTCCGGAAGATCCGAGTCTCGGCTTCGAGTTGCGGGCGGAACTTGCGACGGCCGATCGGGTGGACCTCCTCTGCGCCTTCGTCAAGTGGCACGGCCTCCGGGTGATCGAGCAGTCGCTTGAAGCAGCCCATGCACGAGGCGTACCCGTACGGGTCATCACGACGACCTACATCGGCGCCACGGAACGTCAGGCACTTGACCGACTCGTGCAGCGATTCGGCGCGGAAGTGAAGGTCAACTACGAGATCCGGTCGACACGGCTACACGCCAAGGCATGGCTCTTCCGCCGACACAGCGGATACGACACCGCTTACGTGGGCAGTTCCAATCTGTCGAAGGCAGCCCTCCTCGACGGACTGGAATGGAACGTCCGTCTGTCGTCCGTGGCCACTCCCGACGTGATCCGCAAGTTTGAATCCACCTTCGATGCCTACTGGAACGATCCCTCCTTCGAGCTCTACGACCCCGAGCGGGACGCCGAACGATTGAGCGAAGCCCTCCGAGTGGCGGGGCGGGGCAAAAGCCCGGCGTCGGACCAGCGGATCACCCTGTCCGGGTTGGAGGTACGACCGTATCCGCACCAGCGGGACATGCTGGAGCGCCTCCAGGTGGAGCGGGACGTACACGACCGGCACCGCAATCTTCTGGTGGCGGCAACCGGAACCGGCAAGACCGTGATGGCAGCGCTGGACTATCGACGCCTTCGGCAACAGCATGGCCGCGGTCTGCGTCTCCTCTTCATTGCGCATCGACAGGAAATCCTCCGCCAGTCACTGCGCACCTATCAGGACGTCTTGGGGGACGCCAACTTCGGTGAGGAATTGCACAGCGGGCTCGTACCCAACGCCTGGGAGCACGTCTTTGCTAGCGTGCAGTCGCTGAAGTCGCAGCGGCTGGACCAGCTCTCTCGCGACCACTTCGATGTCATCGTCATCGACGAGTTCCACCACGGCGTCTCCTCGACCTACCGAGCGATCATCGACCATTTTCAGCCGATGGAGTTCTTGGGGCTCACTGCGACCCCTGAGCGGATGGACGGCCGCAACGTTCAGGACGAGTACTTCAACGGACGCATTGCTGCGGAGATGCGCTTGTGGGAAGCCCTGGAGAACGATCTACTCAGCCCCTTCCACTACTTCGGCATCACCGACAACACCGACATGAGCGCAGTCGAGTGGAAGCGCGGCAGCTATGATTCCACCGCACTCAGCTCACTGTTCACCGGAAACGAAGCAAGGGCGCGGCTCGTCGTCCGAGCCGTGCAGGACAAAGTGGTGGACCCTGGCTCCATGCGTGCGCTGGGATTCTGCGTCTCCGTCGCGCACGCCACCTTCATGGCCGAGTACTTCCAGCGCGCCGGCCTCAAGGCCGTCGCCCTGTCGAGCGAAAGTCCCCAAGAAGTCCGTAAATCCGCGCTCGCCGATCTGAGCGCCGGAACCATCCAAGTGATCTTCTCCGTTGACCTCTTCAACGAGGGTCTAGACATTCCAGACGTCGATACCCTGCTCCTTCTGCGGCCGACCTCCAGCGCCACCGTCTTCCTCCAGCAGTTGGGGCGTGGACTTCGCCGCACAGAGACCAAGGCGGTGCTCACCGTCCTGGACTTCATCGGACAGCACCGTAAGGAATTCCGCTTCGAGGAGCAGTTCCGTGCGCTGACCAATCTGACGCGCAAGCGCCTCCTCTCCAGCGTTGAGCAAGGTTTCCCTCAGCTTCCTTCCGGTTGCCAGATCATCCTTGAGTCGAAGGCCAAGGAACTGATCATCGACAACATCCGCAATCAACTCAGCGTCAACGTCACTCAGCTCGCACAGGAAGTCCGGCGTTACGGGGTTTCCGATCTCACCGCCTACCTCGCGGAGAGCGGTCGCGAGCTCAAGGAGATCTATCGAAGCAACGGAGGATCGTGGACCGGACTTCTCCGTCGATCAGGCCTACTGTCCAAGGAAAGCCCCCAGGGTGAAGAAGCGCTCCTGAAGCGAGTGACGGCTTTCCAGCACGCCGATGACCCCGAACGGATCAGAGCCTACTCGGACTTGCTGGCTGACGACGCACCGCGATACGGCCTCCTGAGCGAGCGCGATCAGGCGTTCGCCCGAATGCTCTACTTCTCGCTATGGCCGCTGAGCGGCTTCAGCAGCTTCGAGGAAGGCCTGGAATCGCTCCGCCCCCACCCTGCCGTGCGAAGTGAGATCCGCCAGGTCTTGGCCCACGTGCTGGAGCGGCTCGACCACGTCCCGATCAGGCTGGTGGGCCCCCTCGAAAGCCTTCCGCTGACCATCCACGCTTCTTACAGCCGGGAAGAAATCCTCCCTGCGTTGGGGCAGGCATTCGTAGACCGTGACCTCCCCGGGCACTTCCGGGAGGGCGTGAAGTGGTGTGAGGGGATCAGTACCGATGCTCTGTTCATCACCCTTGAGAAGGACGAGAAGGACTTCTCTCCCCAGACCCGCTATCGGGACTTCGCACTGAACGAGCTCCGCTTCCACTGGGAGTCCCAGAACCGGACTTCAGAGACGTCAGCGACGGGCCGCCGCTATCAGAGCCACCAAGCTGATGGCTCTCATGTGCTTCTCTTCGTCCGCCGCTACAAGAAGACCGACATCGGCGGCCCTCAGCCCTGGCTCCTCCTTGGCCCTGCCGAGTACGTGTCCCACGAGGGCAGCAAGCCGATGGGGATCGTCTGGGACCTCCAGCACGAGATGCCTGCCGACGTATGGACGTACTCCACCATCACCAACGGCTGAGTCAGCTTCCGTTCGGGGGTCGGCACCGGGCCGCTCCCCGAACGGATGCGTTCAGCCGAGGTAGGGGTACGTGCCAGCGAGATAGTCGCCGATCTGCTGGCGCATACTCCTATGGATGTCGTACTGGTCCAGGTCGGCCGGTTGGACGAAGCGGACACCGTCTGCCTCGTCGTTGATGGTGGGCTCGCCGCCCACAGGTCGGCCGATGTAGGTGTTCTCGTACTGCTGACGGATCTCACCGTCGGTGTACGCCACGATGTGCCGCGGGTTGGTGTAGACGCCGAGGAAGCCGGTGATCTCGGCGACGATCCCCGTCTCCTCCAGACATTCGCGCACCGCGCACTCGGCAGCGGTCTCGCCGATGTCCTGGGCGCCTCCGGGCAGCGCCCACTGGCCGGTGTCACGGCGGCGCTGGAGCAGGATGGCGCCGGTTTCATCGACGACCAGCAGGTTGCTGGCCGGAATGAGGGTGTTGGCCTTGGGCGCGCTCGGGTCGTTGTAGTACTCGGTCCTGCCCATGTGCGGCGGTCCCCTCCTGGTTGGGCATCCACGGCCGTGCGTCGGCCCGTACAGCGTCGAAGCCTTGCCGCTGCCCGGCACTCATGAGTCCGTTCTTCACTCACACGAGCGTTCTTCACTTAACGTGATTTCCCAGACGCGTTCCGTACGGTACGTTCACGCAAAACGGCCCCCACCGATGGTTGCACCCATCGGCGAGGGCCTGAACCACCAGTGGAAGCAGCCACCGTGATCTACCGCAACGTTATCGCGCCCTCTCATGCCTTCACCCAGTTCTCGCACGAGCTCATCCGGCATCCTCGGCTCAGTTCCGACGCCGTTCGGCTCCTGACCTGGCAGCTCTCCCTTCCCCACGGCGCTCGCGAGTCGCTCTCCAAGACCGCCGAGCGTGCCCGGATCGGGGCATGTGCCTTCAGCCGGGCCAAGCGGCAGCTCAAGGAAGAGGGGTTCGTGCACGAGCGGAGGGTCCAGGGCAGCGGAGGGCACTGGGGCACCCAACAGCTCGTCTCCAACACACCGTTGACCTCGGACGAGGCCACCAAACTCCTCGCCCGGACCCCACTCCTGGCCTGCGCGAACCTCGTATCCCCGCAGGTCGTACCGAGTCCCCGGAAACCGGTCGCCGGTGCCCCGACGGCCGGTGGACCGGTAACCCCGCACACCGGCCGTCATCCAAAGAAAGACCTACAGGAAGACACCTCCAACCCTCCGCCGGTGGCGGGTGAGGGTGCGCCCGTCGGGCCCAGCACCGAGCCCTCTGACGGCCCACCCAGCAGCCCCTGCCGCGAAGAGGCCCGCGCCCTCGTCGGCGCACTGCCCCTCCTCTCCCCCGCCCTCCGCCACATCCCGCACGGAATGCGCGACGAACTCGTTCGCCTCGCCGCCCGCTGGCTCGACGCCGGGCACACCTCCGCAGACGTCCACGAACACGTCCTGCGCGGGCTACCCGGCACCGGAACACCCGTACACCGGCCCGGTGGCCTCGTCCGTTACCTTCTCCGCGACGTACCGCCCCTCGCCCTGCCGCCACAGCCGGGGAGCCGACTCTCCGCTCGCCTCGAAGGCACACGCGAATGCTCCGGCAGCCACATCCAGCCCATGCTGTTCCGGCCCCTCGCCGACGAGACGCTCTGCTCCGAATGCGCCACGCACACCCCGAACCAGCCGAGCGCCGTGCCCGGCAGGGAGAACGCTCGCGCCCTCTCGTAGGCTCGACCCGTCACCGCTCCCGCCCGAAAGGCCCCCCATGCCCGCCCTCCCCTCCCCCGCCATCGCCGCCGCCGGACTCGTGGGGGGTTACGCCGTCGCCCGGTGGAGCGGGAAGCGGGCGTTCGGTGGGGTGGTGCTCGTCGGGGCCGGGGGTGTGGCCGCGTACGAGTGGCGGCGGGTCGGTGGGGCGAAGGTGGCCGCCGGGCTCGGGGCCGTCTACCTCGCCGGGTTCGCCGGGTCCCATCCCCTCGCCAGGAAGATCGGCGCCTGGCCCGCCGTGTTCTCCGCCGCCGGTGCCGTCGCCGCCGCCTCCTGGGCCGTCACCCGCGACAAGGGCTGAGCCCGCGTCCGCGGGGGCCCGCCTCCACCGGCAAGGTCCTGCCGACGGCGGTTCAGCCGCCCACCGCGTGGCTCACCGTGTAGATCAGCAGGCCCGCCAGCGCGCCGACCACCGTGCCGTTGATGCGGATGAACTGGAGGTCGCGGCCGATGTTCGCCTCGATCTTCTTCGAGGTCTGGGTGGCGTCCCAGCTCGCCACCGTGTCCGTGATCAGGGACGTGATCTCCGCGCGGTACGTCGTCACCAGGTAGGCCGCCGCGTCCTCCGCCCAGCCGTCCACCTTCGTCTGGAGGCGGGTGTCCGTCGCCAGGCGGTTGCCCAGGGAGATCAGGGAGGCGCGGGCCCGCAGCCGGAGCTGGCTCCGGTCGTCCTCGGCCGCCGCGATGATCAGGTTGCGGACCGACGACCAGGCCGAGGCGATGATGTCCTGGACCTCGGGACGGGCGAGCAGCTCCGACTTGAGGCGTTCCACGCGGGCCCGGGTGTCCGTGTCGGCCTGGAGGTCGGCCGCGAAGTCGGTGAGGAAACGGTCGATCGCGCCGCGCGCCGGATGAGCCGGCATGTCCCTCATCTCCGTGACGAAGCGGAGCAGCTCCTTGTAGACGCGCTCCCCGATGCGCTTGTCCACGAAGCGGGGCGTCCAGCCCGGCGCGCCGCCCTGCACCGCGTCCATCACGGAGTCGCCGTGGGTGACGAGCCAGTCGTGGGCGCGGGTGCAGATCAGGTCGACGGCCCGGTGGTGGGCCCCGTCGGAGACGACCTTCTCCAGGGTCTTGCCGAGACCCGGCGCGATCTCCGCCGATTCGGCGCGGCGGGTGATCGCCTCGCCGACGACCGCCTGCACGTCGGAGTCCCGCAGGACGGTGAGCGCCCCGCGCAGCGCGGTCGACGCCTCCGCGGTGACCCGGTCCGCGTGCGCCGGGTCGGCCAGCCAGCCGCCGAGCCTGCGGCCGATGGCGAGGGCGGCGAGCCTGCCCCGTACGACATCGGCCGACAGGAAGTTCTCACCGACGAACGAGCCGAGCGAGGCTCCCAGCTGGTCCTTCTTCTTCGGGATGATCGCCGTGTGCGGGATCGGCAGCCCCAGGGGGTGCCGGAAGAGGGCCGTCACCGCGAACCAGTCGGCGAGCGCGCCGACCATGCCCGCCTCGGCCGCCGCCGCGACGTAACCGGCCCAGGGCCCGGCGCCCGCGCTCCGCGCCCAGGTGGCGAGCGCGTAGACCACCGCCACGCCGACGAGGAGCGAGGTCGCCAGCACCTTCATGCGGCGGACCCCTCTGCTCTTCTCCTCGTCCGCGGCCGTGTACGAAAAACTCACCATGAGCTGACCTCCTACCTCAGGGACTCCCGGCGGTCCTCCCGAGTTCCCCCGTACATCTTCGCGATCACCGCCTCGATGTCGGGTTCCCGCACCGAGAGGTCGATCAAGGGGTGCCGGGCGGCCACCGCCGCGACCAGCGGCGCGGCCGAGGCGGTGGCCGGGAAGGCGAGCCACTGGCGTGGTCCCTCCGCCCGTACGAAGCGGGCTCCCGGCACGTCCTCGATCGGCGGCGCCTCCCGTTCGAGGTCCACGACGAGGAGCCGTTCGCTCTCGCCGACGGCGTGGAGTCCGGCGAGCGCCCCGTCGTACATCAGCCGCCCGTGGTCGATGACCATGACCCGGGAGCAGAGCTGTTCGATGTCGGTGAGGTCATGGGTGGTGAGGAGGACCGTGGTGTTCCGGGTGTCGTTCAGGTCCCGCAGGAACTCCCGTACCCGTGACTTCGAGACGACGTCCAGGCCGATGGTCGGCTCGTCGAGGTAGAGCACCTCCGGGTCGTGGAGCAGCGCCGCCGCGATGTCGCCGCGCATCCGCTGGCCGAGGGAGAGCTGCCGGACGGGCACGTCGAGCAGTTCGCCGAGTTCGAGGAGCTCCACGCAGCGGGCGAGGTTCTCCCGGTAGCGGGCGTCGGGGATGCGGTACATGCGGTGCATCAGCCGGTACGAGTCCTTCAGCGGCAGGTCCCACCAGAGGGTGGTGCGCTGTCCGAAGACGACTCCGATCCGCTGGGCGAGCCGCGTGCGTTCACGGGCCGGGTCGATGCCCGCGACGCGCAGCCGTCCGCCGGTGGGGGTGAGGATGCCGGTGAGCATCTTGATGGTGGTGGACTTCCCGGCGCCGTTGGGGCCGATGTAGCCGACCATCTCGCCGCGCTCGACGCGGAAGCTGATGCCGTCGACGGCCCGGACCTCGCACCGCTCGCGGCGGAACGGGCCCGTCCGGCGGCGGACCGTGAACGTCTTCTCCAGGGATTCCAGCTCGATGAACGGCCCCTCGGGCGATTCCGGCTCGTGGAACGGCACGGTCCTCAGCTTCCTTTCGATCGGTACGACTCCGATTCCGACGCCGACTGCGATGCCGGTGCCGGGTACGGCTCCGTCGTCGGCCGCGGCTCCGACTGCGATGCCGGTGCCGGGGACGCGGTGGTCCTCGGTCTCCGGCCGTCCCGTACGGCCCCGGCCGCCCATGACGGCCGCACCCCCACCCCGTACGCCTCGTACGCCCCGTACGACCCCGCCCGCCCGTGACGCCCGTGCTCGACGGCCACCCGCCCCTCAGCTCCCCGTCGACCGGTACGAGCGGACCCCCGCCCGCCAGGCGAGCGCCGCGACCCCGCAGCAGACGGCCGCGACCAGCGGTGACGCGAAGCCCGCCCATTCCGGTACGCCCGCGGGGGCCGGGCGGTCGAGGACGTGGAGGACCGGCAGCCAGTTCACGAACGCCAGCGGCACCACGTACACCACGCCCCGGACGAGGTCCTGCGCGAAGAGCGTGGGCGGATAGCCCAGGAGGGTGTTCCCGCCGTACGTGAAGGCGTTCGTCACCTCCGCCGCGTCCTGCATCCAGAACAGCGCGGACGCCCCGAGCACCATCAGCGCGACGAAGATCACCGCCCCGCAGACCACCGCCACCACGAGGAGCAGCGCCTTCACCGGGGTCCACGCCACATCGAGCAGGCACAGCCCCCAGACGAGGACGGTCAGCCCCTGGAGCACCCGGCCGAACCGGCGCAGCGCGAACTTGTCCGCCGCGACCTGCGCGAGGAGCGGCGCCGGGCGCATCAGGAAGGTGTCGAGGGAACCGTCCCGGACCCGCCGTCCCATCCGCTGGATGGAGCCCGCCGTCAGGTCCGCGATCCCGAAGGACGTGCCCGCCGTCCCGTAGAGCAGGGCGACCTCGGCGAAGGAGAAGCCGCCGAGCCCGCGCACCTGACCGAACATCAGCAGGATCACGACGAAGTCGAAGAAGGTGACGCAGAAGCTGGTCACCAGGGTGATCGCGAAGGACGCGCGGTACGTCATGGTGGAGCGGATCCACATGCCCGCCACCATCCGGTACGTCGTCCAGGCACCGACCGGCGGCCCGTACGCGCGCGGGGCGGGGTCCTCCTGGAGCGGTCGCTCAGCCACCCTGGACCACCACCTTCCGGGTCGCCGCCGTCTGCGCCGCCCGGCCCGCGCCGAGCAGGGCGAGGGCCCAGCAGCCCTGGAAGGCGTACGCCCCCGCGAGCCCCCAGCCCCGGTGCTCGCCCAGGTACACGTCGGCCGGGACCTGGAGCAGCGCCGCCCAGGGCAGCGCGCGGGCGATCTCGCCGAGGGTGCCGGGGAAGACGTTCAGGGGGAGCAGCATCCCGGAGAAGAACAGTCCGGTGAGCCAGGCCACCTGGACCACTCCCTGGCCGTCGAGCAGCCAGAAGGCGCTCATCGCGACGAGGTACCAGATCGCGAAGCTGACGACGGTGCCCAGGGCCACCGCCACCAGGAAGGCGAGCCAGGTGCCGAGGTCCGGGGGCAGGGTGAAGCGGAAGACGCACCAGCCGATCACCATGGGGACGACGCCCCGGCCGAGGAACTGGAAGGCGCACCGGCCCGCGTTGGCCGAGAACCACCAGGTCTGGAGGTCGGCGGGGCGGTAGAGGTCGACCGCGATGTCCCCGGTCCTGACCCGTTCGATGATCTCGTCCTCGAAGCCGCCGCCCATGAGTCCGCAGACGGTGAGCAGGGCCTGTCCGAGCCACACGTAGGCGAGGGCGTCGTCCGCGGAGTAGCCGCCGAGGTGCGGGCGCTCGTCCCAGAGCGCGAGGTAGGTGTACGAGATGACCAGGCCGAAGACGCTGTTGGTGAAGACGCCCGCCACCGTCGCCACCCGGTAGGTGGCGTGGCGCCGGAACCCGCCCGCGGCCACCGTCGCGTACAGCCGCAGCATGTCGTCCCCCCTTCCGGCGCGCGGGGCCGCGGCTCCGCGCACCACCCGAAAAAACGCCGAAGCGCACGACCTTAGCGGGGGTGGCGGGGCACCGCGACCGGTTTTAGGCCGCTCTCGAACACCCACGGAAAAAGGTGACATTCGGGTCGCAATCAAGACTTTCCGGGCCTTGCGGGCAGTATGGGGTGCCATGCCCCCTTCCTCCGGTACGAGCGATCCCGACGCCCCCCGGCCGACCCCTCCACCCGGCTGGGATCCGAGGGACCCCACCCTCCCCGCTCCCCCGCCCCCCGCACCGAGGCGCCGCCCCCTCCGGCGCGTCCTGCGCGCCCTCCTCGGGCTGTCCCTCCTCGGCACCCTGGCCCTCGCCGGGGCCCTCGTCGCCGGATACCTCCTCGTGGAGATCCCGCCCGCCAACTCCGCCGCCGTCGCCCAGTCCAACGTCTACCTGTACCGCGACGGCAGCACCCTCGCCCGGGACGGCGAGGTCAACCGCGAGAGCGTCCCCCTCGACCGCGTCCCGCCCGCCCTCCGGGACGCCGTCCTCGCCGCCGAGGACCGCGACTTCCACACCTCACCGGCCGTCGACCCCAAGGCGATGCTCCGCGCCGCCTGGAACACCGTCACCGGCAAGGGCCGCCAGTCCGGCTCCACCATCACCCAGCAGTACGTCAAGAACTACTACCTGGGCCAGGAGCAGACCCTCAGCCGCAAGGCGAAGGAGTTCTTCATCGCGATCAAACTGGGCCGCGAGAAGACCAAGGACGAGATCCTCCAGGGCTACCTCAACACCAGCTACTTCGGCCGCAACGCCTACGGTGTCCAGGCCGCCGCCCGCGCCTACTACGGCAAGGACGTCGAACGGCTCGACACCTCCGAGGCCGCCTACCTCGCCTCCCTCCTCAAGGCCCCCAGCGCCTACGACGTCACCACCCACCCCGAGAACCGCGCCAAGGCCGTCGCCCGCTGGAACTACGTCCTCGACGGCATGGTCACCGAGGGCCGGCTCACCCCCGCCGCCCGCACCGGCGCCCGCTTCCCCGCCCCCGAGGACGCCCGCACCTCCGCCGGACTCGCCGGACAGCGCGGCTACCTCGTACGGGCCGTCGAGGAGTACCTCACCGGTCACGGCGTCGTCGACGAGAAGACCCTCGCCCTCGGCGGCTTCCGGATCACCACCACCCTCGACCCCGCCAAACAGGAGTCGCTCGTCCGGGCCGTCGAGGACCGGGTCGTCTCCCGGCTCGACCCCGCCCGCTCCCCCGCCGACCGGTACGTCCGCGTCGGAGCGGCGGCCGTGGACCCCGCCGACGGCAAGGTCCTCGCCCTGTACGGCGGGATCGACTACACCCGGCAGTACGTCAACAACGCCACCCGCCGCGACTACCAGGTCGGCTCCACCTTCAAGCCCTTCGTCTTCACCGCCGCCGTGCAGAGCGGGGCCCAGACCCAGCAGGGCGAGCCCATCACCCCGTACACCGTGTACGACGGAAGCAACCGGCGCCCGGTGGAGGGCTGGAACGGCAGCCCCTACGACCCCGCCAACGAGGACGACGCCAGCTACGGCGAGATCCCCGTCGGCACCGCCACCGACCTCTCCGTGAACGCCGTGTACGCCCAGATGGCCGTGGACGTCGGCCCCGGCCACGTACGGCGCACCGCCGTCGCCCTCGGCGTGCCCACCACCACGCCCGACCTCACCGCCTCCCCCTCCATCGCGCTCGGCCCCGCCACCGCCAGCGTCCTGGACATGGCCACCGCCTACGCCACCCTCGCCGCCCACGGCAGGCACGGCGCCGCCACCCTGGTCGAACGGATCACCAGGGACGGCCGGGACGTGACGGTGCCCGCCGTCGCCGCCCGGCAGGCGGTCAGCAGGGAAGCCGCCGACACGACCACGTCGATCCTGCGCAGCGTCGTCGCCTCGGGCACCGGAACGGCCGCGCAGGCCGCCGGACGCCCGGCGGCGGGCAAGACGGGCACGGCGGAGGACGACAAGGCCGCCTGGTTCGCCGGATACACCCCGGACCTCGCGACCGTCGTCGCGCTGATGGGCCAGGACCCCGGCACCGGCCACCAGAAACCGCTGTACGGAGCCCTCGGACTGCCCCGGATCAACGGAGGCGGACCGCCCGCCGAGATCTGGGGCGCCTTCACCCGGGAAGCCCTGGCCGACGGCGAACCCCGCGACTTCGACCTCCGGCTGATGCCCGGGACACAGGACCCGCCGACGGTCCCGGACGGCACGGCGAGCGGCACGGACGGCACGGCGGGCGGCACGGACGGACCGGCGGGCGGCACGGACGGACCGGCGGGCGGCACGGACGGACCGGCGGGCCGAACGGACGGACCGGCCCAGCCGTACCTGACGGGCGAAGCGGGCCCGGGGACCGCCTCACGCGGCCCCCGGACGCCCCCCGGCCCGCGCGGTCAGTGACCCGAGGTCGCCTTGAGGCCCACCACGGCGACCAGCAGCAGACAGACGAAGAAGATCCGGGCGGCGGTCGCCGGCTCCCCGAGCGCCACCATGCCGACCACCGCCGCACCGGCCGCGCCGATGCCGACCCACACGCCGTACGCCGTACCGATGGGCAGCGTCTTCGCCGCCTGCGACAGCAGCACCATGGAGACGACGATCCCGGCACCGGTGAACACACTGGGCCACAGCCGGGTGAAACCCTCGGTGAACTTCATACCGATCGACCAGCCGACTTCCAGCAGACCCGCGATGATCAGAAGAACCCAGGCCATGACGACGACACCTCCGCGAGACGGAACAACAGGGATGCGTCGTCTTGTCGATCCCGGTACGGCGCGTCTCGTCGGGTGTCACCAGGCTAGCAAAGAACGGCGAAGGGCCCCGGTGACCCTGGTCACCGAGGCCCACACGGCCGTCCCGCCCTACAGATACAGACCGGTCGAGTCCGAAGCGCCCTGGAACCGGTCCGCCGCCACCGCGTGCAGATCCCGCTCGCGCATCAGCACGTACGCGATGCCCCGCACCTCGACCTCGGCCCGGTCCTCGGGGTCGTACAGCACCCGGTCACCGAGCTCGACCGTCCGGACGTTCTGCCCGACCGCGACGACCTCGGCCCAGGCCAGCCTCCGGCCGACGGCCGCGGTCGCCGGGATCAGGATGCCGCCACCGGAACGCCGCTCCCCCTCCGGGGAATCGGTACGGACCAGGACCCGGTCGTGCAGCATCCGGATGGGCAGCTTGTCGTGCGTGTTCTCGCTCACGGGGTGAACCTACCCGCCCCGCCCCGGCACCCGTGGCCGGGCGGACTCACGCCCTGCCCTTGCGGGAGGACACCGCGAGGAGCCCGACCACCGCGACGACCACCAGGGCGGCGGGCACCACACGGTCGAGCCGGGGAGCGCCGTCCTCATGGGTGAAACGTGCCTTCACATCCGAGACCACCCGGTTCACGGCGACGAAGGCGCGCCCGGCGGTCTCGTCGACCGTCGAGGCGACCTTGGCCTTCGCGTCCCCGATGATCGTCTTCGGATGCACCCTCATACCGATCTCGTCGAGAGTGACGGCGAGCTGCTCGCGCCGGCGGACGATGTCCGCCTCGATCTGCGCAGGGGTCCTGGCCTCCGACACCGCGCTGCCTCCGTAGTCGTGATCCGGTCGTCCGACCGGTCCTCGACCGGTCCTGATGGACAGTCTGTCAGCTCTGCCGCCGTCGGGCCGTCCCCGACCCCCATTAGGCTCTCATCGCGTACGCGAACCATCCCGAGGAGAGCCATGAGCGAGCGACTGCAGCCCGGCGACACCGCCCCCGCCTTCACCCTGCCCGACGCGGACGGCAACGAGGTCTCCCTCGCGGACCACAAGGGCCGCAAGGTCATCGTCTACTTCTACCCGGCGGCCCTCACCCCCGGCTGCACCAAGCAGGCCTGTGACTTCACGGACAACCTGGACGTGCTGGCCGCGGCGGGCTACGACGTCATCGGCGTCTCGCCGGACAAGCCCGAGAAGCTGGCGAAGTTCCGCGAGAAGGAGAACCTCAAGGTCACCCTGGTCGGCGACCCGGAGAAGACCACCCTGGAGGCGTACGGCGCCTTCGGCGAGAAGAAGCTCTACGGCAAGACGGTCACCGGCGTGATCCGCTCGACCGTCGTCGTCGACGAGGACGGCAAGATCGAGCACGCCTTCTACAACGTGAAGGCCACCGGCCACGTCGCCAAGATCATCCGGGATCTCGCCATCGAGGGCTGAAACCCCCCGGCACGACCGGGCGCGGCCCCCGACGGCCGCGCCCGCCCGAGGTGACGGGGTCGCGGTCCCGCGCGACTTCTGCCGGTGAACGGCACGACCGCTTTTGTTTGTGAACGGCACGACCGCGCAGAAGGTCCTCCGACAGCTTTCCCGGAGAGAGGACGTACGGCCATGCCGGTCACGGACCGCGACCCCGACGCCGACCCCGAGGCCGTCAGACGCCACCCCCGCCTGTTCCGGGCCGTCACCCGGCGCCGACGGCCCCGGCTGCGGCGGACCGACATCACCGTGACCGACGAGGCGGCGGTCAGGAGGGCCGTGAAGGCCGCCTCGCTGGGCAACGCCATGGAGTGGTTCGACTTCGGCGTCTACGCCTACCTCGCCGTCACCCTCGGCCATGTCTTCTTCCCCTCGGGCAACGACACCGTCCAGCTCCTCTCGTCCTTCGCCACCTTCGCCGTCGCCTTCCTCGTACGCCCCCTCGGCGGCATGGTCTTCGGCCCGATGGGCGACCGGATCGGCCGCAAGAAGGTCCTCGCGCTCACCATGATCCTCATGGCGGCCGGCACCTTCGCCATCGGCCTGATCCCCTCCTACGCCTCCATCGGCTTCTGGGCCCCGGCCCTCCTGGTCCTCTTCCGCATGGTCCAGGGCTTCTCCACCGGCGGCGAGTACGGCGGAGCCTCCACGTTCATCGCCGAGTACGCGCCCGACCGCCGCCGCGGCTACTTCGGCAGCTTCCTGGAACTCGGCACCCTCGCCGGATACGTCGCCGCCGCGAGCCTGGTCACGGCCCTCACCACCTGGCTCGGCCCCGACACCATGGAGGCCTGGGGCTGGCGCGTGCCGTTCCTCGTCGCGGGCCCGCTGGGCCTGGTCGGCCTCTACCTGCGGATGCGGCTCGACGAGACGCCCGCCTTCCAGCGGCTGGAGGCCGACACCGCCCACCCCACCGGGACGGCGGACCCCGCGGACACCTCCACCAAGGGCGACCTCGGCAGGATCTTCCGCAGGCAGTGGCCCGCGCTCGTCCTGTGCGTCGCGCTCGTCGGCGCGTACAACATCACCGACTACCTGCTGCTGTCGTACATGCCGACGTACCTCTCCGACGAACTCGGCTACAGCGAGACCCACGGCCTGCTGGTCCTGCTGCTCGTGATGGTGCTCCTGATGCTGGTCATCACCCAGGTGGGCCGTCTGAGCGACCGGTTCGGACGCAAGCCGGTCCTGATGGCGGGAATGCTCGGCTTCCTCTTCCTGTCGCTGCCCGCGTTCCTGCTGATCGGGCAGGGCGGCATCCCCGCGATCACGGCGGGGATGCTGATGCTCGGCCTCTCCCTCGTCTGCCTGCTCGGCACGATGTCGGCGGCGCTCCCGGCCCTCTTCCCCACGAACGTGCGGTACGGCTCCCTGTCGGTGGGCTACAACCTGTCGGCCTCCCTCTTCGGCGGTACGACCCCGCTGGTCGTCACCGCCCTGATCGGCGCCACCGGCAGCACGCTGATGCCCGCCTACTACGCGATGGGCGCGGCCCTCGTCGGCGTCGTCGCGGTGGCCTGCATGAAGGAGACCGCCCGCCAGCCCCTGGAAGGCTCGCCCCCCTCGGTGGGAACCCCGGAGGAAGCGGCGGAACTGATCCTGTCGAAAACCCCCGAACCAAAGTTCTGACCCCCTCCCCTCCCCCACACAGTCCCCCTCCGGCGCACCCCGCCCGCACGCGATATCGCGATATGACGTGACCGTCCGTCACACGTCTCGTTACTCCGTACGAGAGCCGTACAGAGAGGGGGCCCGGGTGGGGGCGAGCGTGTACACGAGGGAGCGGCTGGAGTCGGCCGCGCGAGGGGCGCGGACACTGACGGAGGCGCTGGAGCGGCTGGGAGCGGACCCGGTGGGCGGTTCCCGCCGGTACGTCCGCGACCGCATGAGGAAGCTGGGCGTGGACACCTCCCACTTCGAGCGGGAGGGGGTGCGGTGGACCCCGGAGGTCCTGGCGGAGGCGGTGGCGGCCTCCACGAACATGTGCGAGGTGCTGCGCCACCTGGGGGTGGCGGTGGTGGGCGGGCAGCACACGCACATCAGCCGTCGTGTCAGGGCGTACGGGATCGACACCTCGCACTTCCGCGCGCCGTCCCGGCGGGGAGCGCCCCGCCTCCCCCGGACACCGGAGGCCCTGCTCGTGAAGCAGACCGGCCCTCGGACCCGGCGTGTACCGGGTGATCGCCTCGCCCGCGCGTTGACGGAGTCGGGCGTGCGGAAGCGGTGCGCGCTGTGCGGCAACGAGGCCGTGTGGCGCGGCCGACCGCTCCCGCTGGAGATCGACCACGTCGACGGGGACTGGAGGGACAACCGCATCGAGAACCTGCGGTTCCTCTGCCCCAACTGCCACTCGACGACGGACACCTACCGGGGCCGGGGGAAGGGGCGCGCCCGGTGAGGCAGGGCATCCGGTACACGCGTGAGCGGCTGGCCGTGGCGGCCTCGCGGTGCGCGAGCGTCGAGGAGGTGATGGACTTCCTCGACGTGTGGCCGTCCGTCGAACTCCGCGGTTACCTGCTGAAACGCTTCGCGCACTACGGCATCGACATCGCCCACTTCCCCCACCGCCGACGTGGTGGCCCGCCGCCCCGCCCTGCGGTGGAGGACCTGAGGAACGCGGTCGAGAGGTCCCTCTCCATCGCCGGCGCCCTGCGCCTCCTGGGCAGACGGGAGAGCGGGCAGACGCGTGCGCTGTTCCGGCGGTGGACGGCGGAGGCGGGCCTGGACACCGCCCACTTCCTCGGCCAGGCGCACCAGAGGGGCAGGCCCGGAACGGCCAGACCCGCCGCGCGGATCCTCGTGCGGCACGGCGGCGAACGCCGGACCAGAACCCATCTGCTCAGGCGGGCGCTCCATGAGGTGGGCGTGCCCGAGGAGTGCGCCCTGTGCGGCAGCGGGCCCGAGTGGCTCGGAAGGCCGATGACCCTGGAGGTCGATCACGTCGACGGGGACTGGAGCGACGACCGGCGCGAGAACCTGCGGCTGCTGTGCCCCAACTGCCACGCGGTCACGAACACCTGGTGCCGTGGAGGACGGCGGGTAGAGTAAGGAGGCGTGTACGCGCCCGTACGCCAAGGGCTGAGCGGCGATCTTTAGGTGGTCGTGTCTGTCGGTTCGAATCCGACCGGGCGTACTCGTCGCGGAGGGCCCGGCACACATCCTGTGCCGGGCCCTCCGTGTGCCGGGCCTCAGCCCAGGAGTTCGCGGACCACTGGGGCCAGGGCTCGGAAGGCCTTGCCTCGGTGGCTGATGGCGTTCTTCTCGGCGGGGGTGAGTTCCGCGCAGGTGACGGTGTGGCCGGTGGGCTGGAGGATCGGGTCGTAGCCGAAGCCGTTGGTGCCCGCGGAGGTGTGCCGCAGGGTGCCTTCCAGTCGGCCCTCGACCACGCGTTCCGTGCCGTCGGGCAGGGCGAGCGCGGCGGCGCAGGCGAAGTGGGCGCCGCGGTGGCCGTCGGCGATGTCGCCGAGCTGGGCCAGGAGCAGGTTCAGGTTGGCGCGGTCGTCGCCGTGGGTGCCGGACCAGCGGGCGGAGAAGATGCCGGGGGCGCCGTTCAGGACGTCGACGCAGAGGCCGGAGTCGTCGGCGACGGCCGGGAGGCCGGTGGCCCGCGCGAGCGCGTGGGCCTTGAGCAGGGCGTTCTCGGCGAAGGTGACGCCGGTTTCCTTGACGTCGGGGATCTCCGGGTACGCGTCCGCGCCGACGAGTTCGAGGTCGAGGTCCGCGTCGGCGAGGATCGCGTGGAGTTCGGTGATCTTGCCCGCGTTGCGGGTGGCGAGGATCAGACGGGTCATGCCACCGATTATCCCGGGGTGCAGACCTTGGCCACTTCACCGGCCGCCGAGGTGATGGGGGCGATGTCCGGGGTGGCGTCGCCGTTCTTCACGGCGGTGCGGACGGTGTCGACGCCCTTGGTGAGGTCGTCGACGGCCTTGGAGAGGTCCGCGTTGTCGGTGGTGCCCTTGAGGTTGCCGAGTTCCTGGGAGATGGAGTTCAGCGATTCCTCGATCTGCGTGGGGTCGTTCGAGGCGTTGGAGACGGCCTGCTGGAGCTTGTCGACGCTGGTGGCTATCGCGTCGGCGGTCTTGACGCAGTCCATGGCGGTGTCGAGGGCTCCGCAGCCGCTCAGGACGGTGGTGAGTGCGGCGGCCGTGGCCACGGCGAGTGCGAGACGGCGCTTCAAGGCGGGTCCTCCCCGGTGGGTGGCGCCCGGACGGGCGCTGGTGCGGGCGCTCGGATGGTATCCGGACGCCCGCTTTCCCGTCAGGACGCCGTCGGGACCCGGGGGGTTGCCGTCAGAGCGTGCCGGCGAGGGCCTTGCGCTGGATCTCGGCGAGTTCGGCGCAGCCGCCGGAGGCGAGGTCGAGCAGGGCGTTGAGTTCGGCGCGGTCGAAGGGCTCGGCCTCGGCGGTGCCCTGGACCTCGACGAAGCGGCCGTCGCCGGTGCAGACGACGTTCATGTCGGTGTCGGCACGGACGTCCTCCTCGTAGCGGAGGTCGAGGAGGGGGGTGCCGTCGACGATGCCGACGGAGACGGCGGAGACGGTGCCGGTGAGGGGCTGACGGCCCGCCTTGACGAGCTTCTTGCCCTGGGCCCAGGTGACGGCGTCGGCGAGGGCCACGTAGGCGCCGGTGATGGCGGCGGTGCGGGTGCCGCCGTCGGCCTGGAGGACGTCGCAGTCGAGGACGATGGTGTTCTCGCCGAGCGCCTTGTAGTCGATGACGGCGCGCAGGGAGCGTCCGATGAGGCGGGAGATCTCGTGGGTACGGCCGCCGATCTTGCCCCGGACGGATTCGCGGTCGCCGCGCGTGTTGGTGGCGCGCGGGAGCATGGAGTACTCGCCGGTGACCCAGCCCTCTCCGCTGCCCTTGCGCCAGCGCGGGACGCCTTCGGTGACGGAGGCGGTGCAGAAGACCTTGGTGTCGCCGAAGGAGACGAGGACGGAGCCCTCGGCGTGCTTGCTCCATCCGCGTTCGATGGTGACGGGGCGGAGCTGTTCGGGGGTACGGCCGTCGATACGAGACATGGGACGAGCCTAGCCGTACCGCGTGAGGGGCCCGTTCCCCTGTCGGAACGGGCCCCTCGGGCGGTACGGCGGCCGGTGCGGCTGCTTACATCATGTCTTCGATGTCGGCGGCGATCGGGTCGGCGTCGGTGCCGATGACGACCTGGATGGCGGTGCCCATCTTCACGACGCCGTGGGCGCCGGCGGCCTTGAGCGCGGCTTCGTCGACCTTGCTCGGGTCGATGACCTCGGTGCGCAGGCGGGTGATGCAGCCCTCGACCTCTTCGATGTTCTCGATGCCGCCGAGCCCGGCGACGATCTTCTCAGCCTTGCTGGCCATGTGTTTCTCCCTGTCCGTTCCGTTCGCGAGCACGCGAATCTCGGCGCACCTATGGTCCGCTTTTTCACGGTAACCCACGGTTGGCCCAACTATGCGAGCGACTGCCGCCGTTCTGTCGAATGATGACGATCACCGGCGGCCTGTCCCCTACGGGCTCCCGGAGCCTATCGCAACTGGTCTACACCAGTGCAACGAGACGCGGACCCGGCTTGTTCCGGGCAGGGAGGACGCCGATGAGTACCGAAAGCGCCGCGGCGGGGCGGCAGAAATCCTGGGGCAGCGCGCTCTTCCAGGGGCTCCAGAAGATGGGCCGGAGCCTTCAGCTGCCCATCGCGGTCCTGCCCGCGGCGGGCATCATCAACCGGCTCGGACAGCCGGACGTCTTCGGTGCGGACGGGCTGGGCTGGACCGACGTCGCCAAGGTGATGGCGGGCGCGGGCGGTGCGCTGCTCGACGGCAGCCTCGGTCTGCCGCTGCTGTTCTGCATCGGCGTCTCGATCGGCATGGCGAAGAAGTCGGACGGCTCGACCGCGCTCGCCGCCGTCGTCGGCTTCCTCGTCTACTACACGGTGCTGCGCCAGTTCCCGAAGTCCTGCCCGACGGGTACGAAGGACATCAGCGGCGGCTGCCTGGGGGCGGACGACGCCTTCGCGGGGTACACGTACCAGAACCCGGGTGTCTTCGGCGGCATCCTGATGGGTCTCTTCGCCGCCTATCTGTGGCAGCGGTTCCACCGCACCAAGCTGGTGGACTGGCTCGGCTTCTTCAACGGCCGCCGTCTCGTCCCGATCATCATGGCCTTCGTCGGCATCGTCTTCGCGGCGCTCTGCCTGTGGATCTGGCCGCCGATCGGTGACGCCCTGGAGAGCTTCAGCGACTGGCTGGTCGGTCTGGGCGCCTGGGGTTCGGGCATCTTCGGTGTCGCGAACCGCGCCCTGCTCGTGATCGGTCTGCATCAGTTCCTGAACGTGCCCGTCTGGTTCCAGTTCGGTTCGTACACGAAACCGGACGGAACGGTGGTCCACGGTGACATCAGCATGTTCCTCGCGGGCGACCCGAACGCCGGTCAGTTCACCACCGGCTTCTTCCCGATCATGATGTTCGCGCTTCCGGCGGCGGCGCTCGCGATGACCCACTGCGCGAAGCCGCACCGGCGCAAGGCGGTCGGGGGTCTGATGCTCTCGGTGGCCCTGACCTCGTTCGTCACCGGCATCACGGAGCCGCTGGAGTACTCCTTCCTCTTCATCGCCCCGGTGCTGTACGCGATCCACGCGGTCCTGACCGGTGTCTCGATGGCGCTGACCTGGGCGCTGGGGGTGAAGGACGGCTTCAGCTTCTCGGCCGGTCTGATCGACTATCTGATCAACTGGAACCTGGCGACGAAACCATGGCTGATCATCCCGATCGGACTCGGCTTCGCGGCCCTGTACTACGTGATCTTCCGGTTCGCGATCATCAAGTTCAACCTCCCGACCCCGGGCCGCGAGCCCGAGGAGGTGGAGGAGGAGATGGAGCGGGACAACGTCAAGTGACCCCGCACCCCCCACCGTACGGCTGACCGTTTCGGGGCTTTCGACCCCCCGGTAAGGCCCTCCGAAGGCCCCTGGACCTCACGGTCCAGGGGCCTTCTGTCGTCTATTTCCGGCTATGGCTGAGAGCACAGAATTCGCAGGTTCCTTATCTAAGTCACACGTGCTACAACTGGTCTACACCACTGATTGGTGTAGACCACGCGGTCCAGACCACCGCGTTCCACGAGACGTCGCCGTCCCCCTTTCACTGTCCTCTGGCGGCGCCTTGCCTTTCTGGAGGAAGTTGATGAGTACGGCCACCGCCCAGGCCGCCGCTCCCGCGAAGAAGCGCGGATCCGGCCTGTTCCAGGGCCTGCAGAAGGTCGGTCGCAGCCTGCAGCTGCCGATCGCCGTGCTGCCGGCCGCGGGTATCTTGCTCCGTCTCGGCCAGCCCGACGTCTTCGGCGCCGACGGCCTCGCCTGGGGCAAGGTCGCCTCCGTCTTCGCCACGGCAGGCGGCGCGGTCTTCGACAACCTGCCCCTGCTCTTCTGCATCGGTGTCGCCATCGGCTTCGCCAAGAAGGCGGACGGCTCCACGGCCCTGGCCGCGCTCGTGGGCTTCCTGGTCTACAGCAACGTGCTGAAGGCCTTCCCCATCACCGACGCCGTCGTCAACACGACCGCCAACAAGGGTGTCGACGTCGCCGCGACGTTCAACAACCCGGGCGTCCTCGGCGGCATCCTGATGGGTCTGCTCTCCGCCGTCCTGTGGCAGAAGTTCCACCGCACCAAGCTGGTGGACTGGCTCGGCTTCTTCAACGGCCGCCGTCTCGTCCCGATCATCATGGCCTTCGTCGGCACCGCCGTCGGTGTCGTCTTCGGTCTGGTCTGGGAGCCGATCGGTGAGGGCATCTCCAACTTCGGCGAGTGGATGACCGGCCTCGGTGCCGGTGGCGCCGGTCTCTTCGGTCTCATCAACCGCGCACTGATCCCCGTCGGTATGCACCAGTTCGTGAACACCGTCTCCTGGTTCCAGATAGGTGACTTCACCAACGCCGCGGGTGAGGTCGTCCACGGTGACCTGAACCGCTTCTTCGCCGGTGACCCGAGCGCCGGAATCTTCATGTCGGGCTTCTTCCCGATCATGATGTTCGGCCTCCCGGCCGCCGCCATCGCCATCGCCCACGCCGCTCGCCCCGAGCGTCGCAAGGCCGTGATGGGCATGATGGTCTCCCTCGCGCTGACCTCCTTCGTCACCGGTATCACGGAGCCGATCGAGTTCACCTTCATGTTCATCGCGCCGGTCCTGTACGCGATCCACGCCGTCCTGACCGCCGTGTCCATGGCCGTCACCTGGGCCTTCGGAGTCCACGCGGGCTTCACCTTCTCCGCGGGCGGCATCGACTACCTGCTGAACTGGAACCTCGCGACCAAGCCGTGGCTGATCATCCCGATCGGACTCGTCTTCGCCGCGGTCTACTACGTGGTCTTCCGCTTCGCGATCACCAAGTTCAACCTCCCCACCCCGGGCCGTGAGCCCGAGGAGGAGATCGAGGACCTCACCAAGGCGTGATCCTCACCCCGTACGAAGGGGAGGGCCCCGGAACCAGAAGGTTCCGGGGCCCTCCCCTTTTCTGTGCGTACGGCTCCGTCCGCGCGGTCCGGCCGTCCGAGGGGCCGTACGGGCCGGGCCGTACGGGCGTCCGCGCTCAGATCTCGTAGACCGCGCCCGGTCGCGCCAGCTCCGAAGGGCCCGCGTAGACCTCGCGGGCGTCCGCCAGGTTCCGCTCGCCGTCGGTCCACGGCGGGATGTGGGTGAGGACGAGCCGCCCCACCGACGAACGGGCCGCCTCCTCGCCCGCCTCCCTGCCGTTGAGGTGCAGGGCCGGGATGTCCTCCTTGCCGTGCGTGAAGGACGCCTCGCAGAGGAACAGGTCGGTGCCCTCGGCCAGCTCGTGCAGCGCCTCGCACGTCCCGGTGTCCCCGGAGTACGTGAGCGAGCGCCCGCCGTGCTCGACCCGGATGCCGTACGCCTCCACCGGATGGCACACCTTCTCCGTGCGCACCGAGAACGGGCCGATCTCGAAGGAACCCGACTTCAGGGTGCGGAAGTCGAAGACCTCGCTCATCGAGGAGGGGGAGGGCGTGTCCGCGTACGCCGTGGTCAGCCGCTCCTCCGCGCCCTCGGGCGCGTAGACCGGGATCGCGTCGCAGCGCCCGCCGTCGTGCCGGTAGTAGCGGGCGACGAAGTACCCGCACATGTCGATGCAGTGGTCGGCGTGGAGATGGCTGAGGAAGATCGCGTCGAGGTCGTACAGACCGATGTGGCGCTGCAGCTCGCCCAGGGCGCCGTTGCCCATGTCGAGGAGCAGCCGGAAGCCGTCGGCCTCGACGAGGTAGCTCGAACAGGCCGAGTCCGCGGACGGGAACGACCCGGAGCAGCCGACGACGGTGAGCTTCATGGAGCGGGAACCTCCGTGGACGGATACGGAAAGCGCGCTGGGGGGGGAGGCTGTGCGGTCAGTCGAGCGTACGGCGCGGCCGGGCCTGTCGCTCCTCCGTGACGGCCCGTTGTGGGCGAACTCACGGGCTCTGTCACCGGTTCGGATGGATGGCGGGCCGTTGCGGCGGAGCGGGCCGCGCGCCGGTACCGTCTTGGAGCATGGACACGTCGTGGTGGCCCGCGCTGGTCGCGGTCGTGGTGATCGCTCTGGTGGTGGCGCTCTCCGACGGGCGGAGGCGTTCGGCCCGTCGGCCCCCGGGGCGGCGGCCCGCCGGAAGGACCCGGCCGCCGGGGCGTCCGGCGCGCGGTCCCTCGGGGCCGGGCGGAGCGCCGGGTCGGCGGCCGAGGCCGGCCGAGATCTGGTGGGCGGAGGTGCCCTACGAGGACGGGCCCGGCGCCAAGGACAGGCCGTGTCTGGTGCTTTCGGTACGGGGTGACCTGGCGCTGGTCGCCAAGATCACCAGCAAGTACCACGACGAGCGGCCCGGGGTGATCGCGCTGCCGCCGGGCGCGGTGGGGGACGCGCAGGGGCGGCCGAGTTTCCTGGAGACGGACGAGCTGCGGGAGGTCCCGGTGTCGGGTTTCCGCCGCAGAGCGGGAGCGGCGGACCCGGTCCTGTGGGACCAGGTCCGTCACCTGGCCCGCTGAGCGGGGAGCCGCCGGAACCGGCCGGGGCGGGCGGGCCTGCGGCCGGGGCCCGGAGGAGCGCGGAGGACCCGCGCTCAGCGGACGGGGCGCGGTCGAGCCGGGGGGACGTCCCTCCGGCACCCGGGCCGGGGCGCGGGCCCGAACCGGGCCCGGGGCCTGGACGCGGGGGCCGCCCGCGAGCCTGGGCCCGGGTCCGAGCCGACACCCGGCCCCTGGGCGTGGGACCTGCCCAGGACCGGGGACCTGCCCAGGACCGGGGCACGGGCCTGAGTCAGCACCCGGGACCGGGCGGGGGACCGTGTCAGGACCGGGGCTCGGGTCCCAGCCGACGCCCCGGCCCGGGGTGGGGCGGGAGGCGTGTCCCGGTGCTCGGGGCGGGGGTCAGGCCCAGAGCTGGCCCTGGACCGCGGCGATGGCCTCTTCCGTCGTGGCGGCCGTGTAGAGACCGGTCGAGAGGTACTTCCAGCCGCCGTCGGCGACGACGAACGCGATGTCCGCGCTCTCGCCCGCCTTCAGCGCCTTGTTGCCGACGCCGATGGCCGCGTGCAGGGCCGCGCCGGTGGAGACGCCCGCGAAGATGCCCTCCTCCCGGAGGAGTTCGCGGGTGCGGGTGACCGCGTCGGCGGAGCCGACGGAGAAGCGGGTGGTGAGGACGGAGGCGTCGTACAGCTCCGGTACGAAGCCCTCGTCGAGGTTCCGCAGGCCGTAGACGAGGTCGTCGTACCGGGGCTCGGCGGCGACGATCTTCACATCGGGCTTGTGCTCGCGCAGGTAGCGGCCGACGCCCATGAGGGTGCCGGTGGTGCCGAGCCCGGCCACGAAGTGGGTGATCGAGGGCAGGTCGGCGAGGATCTCGGGGCCCGTGGTGGCGTAGTGGGCGCCCGCGTTGTGCGGGTTGCCGTACTGGTAGAGCATCACCCAGGACGGGTTCTCGGCGGCCAGTTCCTTGGCGACGCGGACCGCCGTGTTGGAGCCGCCCGCAGCGGGGGACGAGATGATCTCCGCGCCCCACATGGCGAGCAGCTGCCGCCGCTCCTCGCTGGTGTTCTCAGGCATCACGCAGACGATGCGGTAGCCCTTGAGCTTGGCGGCCATGGCGAGGGAGATGCCGGTGTTGCCGCTGGTCGGCTCCAGGATGGTGCAGCCGGGGGTGAGGCGGCCGTCCTTCTCCGCCTGCTCGACCATGTGGAGCGCGGGGCGGTCCTTGACCGAGCCGGTCGGGTTGCGGTCCTCCAGCTTCGCCCAGATGCGGACGTCGTCCGAGGGCGAGAGCCGGGGGAGGCGGACCAGCGGTGTGTTGCCGACCGCCGCCAGCGAGGAGTCGTAGCGCATGTGGATCAGACCATGCCGCCGGCGACGGCCGGCAGGATCGTGACGCTGTCGCCGTCGGTGAGCTTGGTGTCGATGCCGTCGAGGAAGCGGACGTCCTCGTCGTTGAGGTAGACGTTGACGAAGCGGCGGAGCTTGCCGCCGTCGACGATGCGCGCCTCGATCCCGGTGTGGCGGGACTCCAGGTCGGCGAAGAGCTCGGCGAGGGTGCCGCCGCTGCCCTCGACGGCCTTCTCGCCGTCGGTGTAGGTGCGGAGGATGGTCGGGATGCGGACCTCGATGGCCATGGCGTGGGCTCCTGTCGGAAGTGGCGTGCTGGGCGCGCTGCTGGGGCCCCCGCGCGGAAGGGGGGTCGTACGGGGTGCGCTCGGCCGGTCTTCAGAACGCAGCGCGGGACGGACACATCGCGCTGGCGAGGCGGCACAGGTCGACGTGCAGGCGGGCCACGAGCATGACCGTGCCCGGAGTCTCTTCGCTCACGTCGTGGGAAACCATGGGCTCATCGTATCGATTCCCGGTCCGGGTTCCGGAATGTGATCTCACATGGTGGATGATTCCTGACCGACTGCCGGACGATGCTGGTAGAGGACGGTCGGGACGCCGCTCGTGGGGTGCGGGACGACCTCGGCGCGGACCCCGTAGACGGCTTCCAGGAGGGCGGGGGTGAGGACCTCCGCGGGGGTGCCGCCGGTGACGACCCGGCCGCCCTCCAGGACGTAGAGCCGGTCGCAGTACGCCGCCGCCAGGTTGAGGTCGTGGAGGGCGAGGAGGTTGGTGGTGCCCAGGGCGCGGACCAGGGCGAGGACGTCGAGCTGGTGGCGGATGTCCAGGTGGTTGGTGGGTTCGTCGAGGACGAGCAGTTCCGGTTCCTGGACGAGGGCGCGGGCGACCAGGGCGCGCTGGCGTTCGCCGCCGGAGAGGGTGGGGTACGGGCGGTCGGCGAGGTCGGCGAGGCCGACGCGGGCGAGGGCGGTCCCGGCGCGTTCGTGGTCGGCGCCGGTGTCGCCCTCCCAGAAGCGCTTGTGCGGGGAGCGGCCGAGGGCGACGAGTTCGCGGACGGTCAGTTCGAACTCGACGGCGCTGTCCTGGGGGACGGTGGCGACGCGGCGGGCGCGGGCCTTGGGGCCGAGGGCGCGCAGGTCGTCGCCGTCGAGGAGGGCGCGGCCCGCGGTGGGGGTGAGGGTGCCGTAGACGCAGCGCAGGAGGGTGGTCTTGCCGCTGCCGTTGGGGCCGATGAGTCCGACGGTCTCGCCGGGGCGGACGGTGAGGTCGGCGGAGCGGAGCCGGTCCTCGTACGAGAGTCCGTGCAGGCGCAGTTCGGTCACAGGGCTGCTCCTTCCGGGCGGCGGCGCATCAGCCAGAGGAAGAACGGGCCGCCGGTGAGGGCGGTGAGGACGCCGACGGGGATGTCCTGGGGTGCGGCGACGGTCCGGGCGGCGAGGTCGGCGAGGACGAGGGCGAGGGCGCCGCCGAGGGCGGCGACGGGCAGCAGTCTGCGGTGCGGGGCGCCGACGGCGAGCCGGGCGGCGTGCGGGGCCATCAGTCCGACGAAGCCGACGGCGCCGCTGGCGGCGACCATGACGGCGGTGACGAGGGAGGCGAGGACGAAGACGGCGGCGCGGAAGCGGGCGATGTCGAGGCCGAGGACGGTGGCGCTCTCCTCGCCGACGAGGAGGAGGTCGAGGGGGCGGGCGAGGGCGAGGAGGAGTCCGGTGCCGAGGACGAGGACGGCGGCGGGCAGGAGGAGGGTGTCCCAGCGGGCGCTGCCGAGGCCGCCGAGCGACCAGAACATGGCTTCCTGGAACTGTTCGGGGCGTCCGCCGACGACCAGGACGAGGGTGGCGAGCGCGGACAGGATGTAGGAGACGGCGACTCCGGCGAGGACGAGCCGGGTGCCGGTCATGGTGCCGCCCCGGCGGGCGAGCCCGTAGACGAGGAGGAGGGCGAGGAGGGCTCCGGCGAAGGCTCCGGCGGGCAGGGCGACGGTGGTGGTGACTCCGGCGATCAGGCCCGTTCCGCCGCCGACGACGAGGACGAGGACGGCTCCGGCGGAGGCGCCGGAGGAGATGCCGAGGAGGAAGGGGTCGGCGAGCCGGTTGCGGACGAGGGCCTGGAGGACGGCGCCGACGACGGCGAGTCCGGCGCCGACGATCACGCCGAGCAGGACGCGGGGCAGCCGGACGTCGAGGACGATCGTGCGGAACGGGGAGGGGGCTGCCCGGCCGGTGAGGGCGTCGAGGACCTGGCCGGGCGGGACGCGTACGGAGCCGAGCGCCAGGGAGGCCAGGGCGGCGGCGGCGAGCGCGGCGAGGAGGCCGGTGACGACGAGGGCGTACCGGAGGGGGCGGGCGGGCGCGGGGAGGCCGGGGGCCCCGGCCCGGGGGGCGGCCGGGGCGGGGCGGGCTGCGGTCTTCACGGGGCCGCGGTCAGCGGGCGGGGTGGAGCTGGGCGGCGAGCTTGTCGACGGCGGCGGGGACGCGGACGCCGAGGACGGTGTCGGAGAGCGGCATGACGGCGAACCTGCGGTTCTTGATCGCGGGGACGTCCTTGAGGGCGGGGTCGTCGAGGAGCCGCTTCTTCTTCTGTTCGACGGTGGTGGAGCCGTAGTCGTAGATGACGACGACGTCGGGCTTGCGGGCGACGACCTGTTCCCAGGTGGCGTCGCCGAAGGTCTTGTCGAGGTCGGCGAAGACGTTCCGGCCGCCGGCTCGGGTGATGAGTTCGTTGCCGATGCCCTTGCCGCCCGCGGTGAAGGCGGTCTTGTCGCCGCTGTCGTAGACGAGGACGGAGACCGGCTCCACTCCCTTCAGACGCTTCTCGGTGGCGGCGAGGGTGGCGCGGGCCTCGCCCACCCAGGTGTCGGCGCGGGCGGTGACGCCGAAGGTGCGGCCGGTCTCGCGGACTTCGCGGTAGAGGTCGTCGACGGAGGTCGAACCGGTGGGGCAGTACTCGGTGTTGAGGCGGGTCGCGATGCCCGCGCGGGCCAGGTCGTCGCGGCTGCGGCCGTCCTTGGCGGAGAAGGCGGAGGAGTAGCCGCCGTAGACGAAGTCGGGGTTCGCGGCGAGCAGGGCCTCCTTGGAGGGGTACTCCTCGGCGAGGACCGGTATGGAGTCGTACGCCTTCTTGTAGGCGGGGAGGACGGTGTCGTCGAGGTAGGCGGTGCCGACGAGCGACTTCTCCAGGCCGAGGGCGAGCATGACCTCGGTGACGTGCTGGTTCATGGTGACCGCGCGCTTCGGCGGGGCCTGGTAGGTGCTCTTCACGCCGCAGTTGTCGACGGTGTACGGGAATCCCGCGGGCGCCTTGCCCGCCGTGGCGTCCGGCGCGGGGGTGGTCGCGCAGGCGGCGAGCAGCGGGACGAGGGCGAGCGCGGGCAGCAGCTTGTGGCGGCGGATCATGACGGAACGTGCCTCCTCCGGGGATTTCCACGTCCCCGACCGGTGCGGGAGGCGGCAGGTCAGTTCCTGGCTTCCGTCCCCGGAGGGGCGGTCACAGTGGCGGGACCGTGCCGGATTCGCACCGGCTTCCTGGGCCCTGCCGCCCGTTGGTCGGGGTCAGTGTCTCATTCGGGCCAGGAGGACTCGCGGACGGTGGTCACGAAGTCGCCGGGGACGAAGCCGGGCAGGCAGTGGCGCAGGACGTCGGCCTTCACGTTGCCGAAGGTGGTCTCCGGGCGGGGGGCGACCCCTTCGGCGAAGGCGGCGAGGATGCGGCGCTTGAAGTCGGGGCGGGGGTGGGCGGCGACGATCGCGGCCCGGTCCCGGGGACTCACGACGGCGGGGTCGTCGTGGCCGATGCCGAGGACGTCGTACTCGACCCCGGCCGTGACGAGGGCCACCTCGGGTTCCATGAAGGCGGGGATGCCGGGGGTGGTGTGCAGGGCGACGGCGGTCCAGACGCGGCGGACGGCGTCCTCGTCGGCGCCGTGGGAGCGGAGGAAGGCGGCGGCCTCGTCGGCGCTGTCGACCTCGAAGCGGCGGCCGGAGGCCCGGTGCGCCTCGCCGAGTCCGAGGTCGTGGAAGAGGGCGCCGACGTAGAGGAGTTCGGGGTCGAAGGCGAGGCCGCGGGCGCGGCCCTGGAGGGCTCCGAAGAGGTAGACGCGGCGGGAGTGGTGGTAGAGGAGTTCGTCGGTGGTGTCGCGGACGAGTTCGGTGGCGGCGGTGGCGAGCGGGCTGTCGGGGATCAGTGCGAGCGGGTTCATGGGTCCAGCGTCGTCGTGGGGGGCGGGCGCTCGCCATGTCCGTACGGACGGGGATGCCGCAGAATCGGACACATGACGACGCACACGGTGGTGGTGTTCGCCTTCGACGGGGTCCGGCTGCTGGACGTGTCGGCTCCGCTGGAGGTGTTCGGGACGGCGGGCGCGGGTTACGGGGTGCGGGTGTGCACGCCCGACGGGCGGGACGTGCGGACCTCGGCGGGGCTGCGGATCGGGGCGGATCTGGCGGCGGGGGCGGTGGATCGCGCGGACACCCTGGTGGTGCCGGGGGCGGTCGATCCGGCACGGTGCGCGGCGGTGGCGCCGACCGTGGCGGGCCTCGCGGGGCGGGCGGGTCGGGTGGCGTCGGTGTGCACGGGGGCGTTCGCGCTGGCGGCGGCGGGGCTGCTGGCCGGGCGGCGGGCGACGACGCACTGGGAGCACGCGGCGGAGCTGGCCCGCCGGTACCCGGAGGTGACGGTGGCGCCGGACGCGATCCACGTGCGGGACGGGGAGGTGTGGACCTCGGCGGGAGTGACGGCCGGGATCGATCTGTGTCTGGCGCTCCTGGAGGAGGACCGGGGTCCGGCGGCGGCCCGCGCGGTGGCGCGGGATCTGGTGGTGTTCCTCCAGCGGCCGGGTGGGCAGTCGCAGTTCTCGGCGGTCTCGCGGATCCCGCCGACCGGTCATCCGGTGGTGCGGCCGTTGCTCGACGCGGTGGTGGCGGATCCGGCGGCGGACCACGGGGTGGCGGCGCTGGCCCGCCGGGCGGGGGTGAGCCCCCGGCATCTGGCGCGGCTGTTCCGGGAGCAGGTGGGGGCGACGCCCTCGGACTGCGTGGAGCGGGTGCGGGTGGAGGCGGCCCGGATGCTCCTGGAGGCGGGGGCGGGGGTGACGGGGGCGGCTGCCCGTGGCGGGTTCGGCAGTGACGAGAGCCTGCGGAGGGCGTTCGCCCGGCACGTGGGGGTCACGCCCTCCGCGTATCTGGCCCGGTTCCGTACGGCGGGGGCTCAGACGGTCTCGGGCTCGTAGACCTCGACGACCTTGACGTCCTCCTCGGTGACGACGCCGTCGACGATGGTGAAGGAGCGGAACTGGAAGGGGCCCGCGCCGTCGCTGTCGGCGGTGGAGACGAGGACGTAGTGGGCCTGGGGCTCGTTGGCGTAGGTGATGTCCGTGCGGGACGGGTACGCCTCGGTCGCGGTGTGCGAGTGGTAGACGATGACGGGTTCCTCGTCGCGGTCGTCCATCTCGCGGTAGAGCTTGAGCAGGTCCGCGGAGTCGAACTCGTAGAAGGTGGGCGAGCGGGCGGCGTTCAGCATCGGGATGAACCGCTCGGGCCGCCCGGAGCCCGCCGGCCCCGCGACCACGCCGCAGGCCTCGTCGGGGTGGTCCGCGCGGGAGTGTTCCACGATCTGGTCGTACAGGGCCCGGGTGATGGTCAACATGGGGCCAGGATAAGCGGACGGACCGCCCCGTACCGAGGAGTGGTACGGGACGGCCCGGATGCTGGGACGGCGCGGGTGGGACCGGTGGGGGGGGTGCTCCCGGAGTGAGCGGCGTGGGGCGTCACGGTCGGTGCGGCGGGGCCGTGAGGGTGGCGACGCGTGGGGTCGCCGGGGCGGGATGCGGGCGGTCGCCCTCGGTGCGGGCGGTGCTGAGCCAGACGCTGAGGATGTAGGCGCAGTCCTGGTCGGTGAAGGTGAGGCGGAAGGGGCTGCGGATGCGCAAGGTCTCGCGGGCATGGACGGCGGCGTCCTCGCTCGTCGCCCAGTCCCGGAGTTCGTCGGCGCAGTGGGGGCCGGGGGGTGCGACGCGGTACGTGCGCGGTGGGAGCCGGTCCATCCGCGCGGGGTCGGGGTCGAGCCGGTCGGCCAGCCGCAGGGCCTCGCCCCGGAGCCAGCGCAGTACGAGCTTCGGCGAGATCGTCTCGAACCGCCCGAGGCTGAACGTCGTGGGCAGCCAGGTCCCGGCGACCGGCCCCACCGCGTACACCTCGGCGACGTACGCGGGCAGTATCACCGCCCACGGGCCCGTCACGGCCCCTCCCTCCGGACGGGCGTGATCAGCAGGAGGATGCTCGCCCACTCCTCGGTGGTCGGCCGCCGGAGCGTACGCGCCGAAGCGGGCCACTGCGCGCCACCGCCGGGCGGGCGGAGGACGAACAGCCCGTTGTCCGCACGGACGATCTCGCCGTACCGGGGGCGCCCGGTGCTGGTATCCACCGCATACCCGTCGGGGGTGGAAGACCACGTGGTACCCACCATGTTTCGTCACCTCTGCTTCTCTCCACCGACATGCGGTGCTCGCACTAGGCAACCGTCCGACCACGCACAGCGGTACCGTTTCAGGAGAGGGTGGGGATTAAGAGCGTTAAGCGGTCGGAGCACGGGAGTTGGGGCCAGTGGCGACACGAAAGCCGAACACCGGACTTGAGCGGCTGTACCGCGAGAGCGGGTGGACACTGCGGCAGTTCGCCCAAGAGGTCAACCGCGTCGGGACCGAACGCGGAACGCCCCTGAAGTACCAGCAGCCATCCGCTCACCAGTGGTTGAGCGGTCACATGCCGAAAGACTCTGTTCGCCCGCTGATCCTGGAAGCTTTCGCCCGGAGACTGCTCCGTCCCATCACGCACTCCGAGGCAGGTTTCCCGACCCCCCCGAAGGAGGCGAACACCCGACCGAATGTGGTGGAAGGGCTTATCGACCTCGGAAGACATGACGTCGACCCGTCCCGCCGAAGCATTGTCGGGGCAAGCCTTTTCTCGGTCGCTCTCACCATCCCGAACTGGCCTGATGTCGTGGGAAGAATGGAGGCGATTCACACCGGAAGAACGCAGCGGATAGGGATGCGCGAAGTCGAAGTGGTTGCCGCTATGACAGAGCGGGTGTCGGAGCTCGACGACCAGTTCGGGGGCCGCCACGCCCGGCCCATGGCAGCGGCTTTTCTCGTGAACACGGTCGCCCCGTATCTCAGGGCGGACGCATCCGAGGAAGTCCGCAAGGCGATGATGTCAGCGGCATCGGATCTGTGCTATCTCACCGGATACATGGCCGTGGACGAGGGTCTTCACGGATTGGCGCAGCGCTACTACCTGAAAGCCCTGGAACTGGCAGGGGCATCGGAGGACCATCTCACGTACTGCACCACGCTCCGAGGAATGAGCGTCCAGGCAGTGGACTTGGGCCACGGAAAGAACGCGATGCGGCTGGCGAACGCCGCCGCAGCGGCTTCCCCGCAAGCAGGCCCGAGGATGCGTGCCTTCCTGGCCGGACAACAGGCCCATGCGGCAGCACAGATCGGAGACCGGTCGGACTCCCTCATGTACCTGCGGGAAGCCGAAGTAGCCATGGACAAGGCCGAATCCCAGGAGAAGATTTTCGGATCCTATGACCCGGCGGCACTGAACTACCACACCAGTCAGGTGCGATACGAACTCGGCGACCTGGCGGGGGCGGTAGAGGCGATGCAGCAGTCCGACCGACTCCGTTACAGCGTCTACCGGAGGACACGAGTCCACCAGCGGATGATTCTCGCCGAACGCCAGTTCGCGATGGGGCATCTGGAGGCAGCGTGTGCCACATGGAGCAGCGCGATGGATGACTATCCGCTCGTTCAGTCAGGAAGAGCGGATCAGCGGATGCTGAATCTGCTGCGCCTCGTGAAACCGCACATCAAGAACAACGTGGCTCGCGACACGTACGAGCGGGCACGGCTCATCACGCCCCGTGCCTACAGGGCCTGAGCGAAAGAAAGACCCTCGTGCCACAGCCCGTAGGGCTCCGGACGCTAGGAACCGATGGACACACGAGTCCCGGGGGGCCCCCCGGGGGGGGGGGGGGGGGGCGGGGGGGTTGAAAAAAAAAGAGCACCCACGACAAAGAGGAAGGAGGGGGGGGGGGGTGTGGGTGGGTGTGTGGGG
>NZ_JBHYZW010000011.1:0-235752 GCF_042754005.1 Streptomyces sp. NPDC059247 | reverse complement strand
GTGACCGACCCCGACTTCACCGCCGACCCCTTCCGCGTCCACACCCGCTGGATCGAAACCGAATTCGTCAACGAGATCCCGCCCTTCGCCCCGGCCGGTGCGGACGCCGACGAGGACGAGGCGGGCCGGGAGACGATCGTGGTCGAGGTCGGCGGGAAGCGTCTCGAAGTCTCGCTGCCGTCCTCGCTGGGCATGACGCTGGCCCGTACGGGTCTGGCGGCGGGTGCCAGGCCGAAGCGCCGGGCGGCGAAGAAGTCCGGCCCGGCGGCCTCCGGCGACACTCTCGCGTCCCCGATGCAGGGCACGATCGTGAAGGTCGCGGTCGAGGAGGGCCAGGAGGTCAAGGAGGGCGATCTGATCGTCGTCCTGGAGGCCATGAAGATGGAGCAGCCCCTCAACGCCCACCGCTCCGGCACCGTGAAGGGCCTCACCGCCGAGATCGGCGCGTCGGTCACCTCGGGCGCCTCGATCTGCGACATCAAGGACTGATCCGCGGTACGGAGTACGGTACGAAGGGCCCGCAGGCAGTCGCCTGCGGGCCCTTCGTCGAGGGGAGGACGGACAAAAGACCATGCGAGCCGACGCACGCCGCAATCACGAGAGACTGCTCACCGAGGCCCGTGGCGCCTTCGCCGAGCAGGGCGCCGACGCGCCCCTGGAGGAGATCGCGCGCCGCGCGGGGGTGGGCATCGGCACCCTGTACCGCCACTTCCCCACCCGGGCCGACCTGTTGAACGCGGTCTTCCAGGAGGCCCTCGCCGCGCTGCTGCGGCGCTCGGTGGAGCTGGCGGGGGCGGAGGAGTCGTGCCGGGCGCTGGTGGAGTGGCTGCGGGCGCTGGTCGCGTACGCGGGTGAGTACCGGGGGCTCGCGCACGCGCTGATGTCCGCCTCGCACGACCGGAGTTCGGCGCTCGCGGGGTGCAGCGACCCCTTGCGCGCGGCGGGCGAGCGGCTGCTCGAACGGGCCAGGGAGGCGGGTCAGGTGCGGGCCGATGTGTCGATCGGCGATCTGATGCAGCTGACCAACGCGATCGCGCTCGCGGCGGAACAGGCGCCGGAGGACGGGGAGCTGGCGGACCGTCTCCTCGCGCTGACGCTGCGGGGCATCAAGGGCTGAGGGGCGGACCGGGGCGGACGGGTCCGGGCCGTCCCGCCGACGGGACCGGGACCGTACGACCGGCCGGGGCGCGCGGGTGGCTGGAATCCGCCACGGACGACTGTGCTCGGGCACCCGGACGGACGTCCGGGCTCCGGTACGGGAGCCGCGCAGACGTCCCACGGGCGCCCACCGGTAGGACACGCCGACACGGACGGGGTGCCGACACCGGCGGAAGGTGCCCGGACCTCGTCGCCGGAGGCTCGGCGGCGGTGTCCGGGGCCCCGGGGAGGGCCCTCCGGAGTGCGGCGGGCCGTGCCCTCAGCGGCGCCGCATGTCGGCGACCCTCGCCGTGCGCTCCAGCGTCTCGGCGGCCATCCCGCCACCCGGGCCCCGGTACTGACCCGCCGCCAGGCGCCCGCGCTGGACCGGGAGCGGCATGTCACGGCGGGGCCGGACGCCGGGGGGGATCTGCTCGCCCCCCGGTCCGCCCGCGGCTCCGGTGCCCGCGACGGCGATCTGCACGCCCTGGTCGGCGAGGGCCTGGAGCTCGGTGGCGGCCCGGTCGTCGTGGGCGGGCGGCTCGTCGGTGACCAGCCGGGTGATGACGTCCGTGGGCACCGTCTGGAACATGGTGTCGGCGCCGAGCTTGGTGTGGTCGGCGAGGACCACCACCTCGGCCGCCGCCTGGACGAGGGCCCGGTCCACGCTCGCGGAGAGCATGTTGGACGTGGACAGGCCGCGCTCGGCGGTCAGTCCGCTGCCGGAGAGGAAGGCGCGGGAGACCCGGAGGCCCTGGAGCGACTGCTCGGCCCCGCTGCCCACCAGGGCGTAGTTGGAGCCGCGCAGGGTGCCCCCGGTCATGACGACCTCGACCCGGTTGGCGTGGGCGAGGGCCTGCGCGACGAGCAGGGAGTTGGTGACCACGGTCAGACCGGGGACGCGGGCGAGCCTGCGGGCCAGCTCCTGCGTGGTCGTCCCGGCGCCGACGACGATGGCCTCGCCCTCTTCGACGAGGCTCGCCGCGACATCGGCGATGGCCGTCTTCTCGGCGGTGGCGAGATGGGATTTCTGCGGGAAGCCGGATTCTCGCGTGAATCCGCCCGGCAACACCGCACCGCCGTGGCGGCGGTCGAGGAGTCCTTCTGCCTCCAGTGCCCGTACGTCTCTCCGTACGGTCACTTCCGAGGTCTGGACGACGCGGGCGAGCTCGCGGAGCGACACGGCCCCATTGGCTCGCACCATTTCGAGGATCAACTGGCGACGTTCTGCAGCGAACACGAAACTGACAGTAACGCGACCGGGCGAGAGTTTGCAGCGGTATACCGCGAATTATGGAAGATACGCACGGACGGGGCCCCCAAGTGGTATGGGAGACCCCGTCCGTGCTGTGCTCCGTGCCAGGACTATGCCCCGCCTTGCCGGGGGTTGTCCGGGTCGGGGAATCGTTCCCGCAGGCGGGAGCGCTGGTGGCGGCCGGTGTTACGCCTCGTCCGCGTTCTTCCGGGTCTGCAACTGCCGTGCCACTTCCGCGATCGAACCCGACAGGGAGGGGTACACGGTGAAAGCATTTGCGATCTGTTCGACGGTCAGATTGTTGTCGACCGCGATCGAGATCGGATGGATCAGCTCGCTCGCCTTCGGCGCGACGACACAGCCGCCGACGACGATGCCGGTGCCCGGACGGCAGAAGATCTTCACGAAGCCGTCCCGGATGCCCTGCATCTTCGCGCGCGGATTGCGCAGCAGCGGCAGCTTCACGACCTTGGCGTCGATCTTCCCGGCGTCCACGTCCGCCTGCGTGTAGCCGACGGTGGCGATCTCGGGGTCGGTGAAGACGTTCGACGAGACCGTCTTCAGGTTCAGCGGGGCCACCGCGTCGCCCAGGAAGTGGTACATCGCGATGCGGCCCTGCATGGCGGCCACCGAGGCGAGCGCGAAGACACCGGTGACGTCACCGGCCGCGTACACCCCGGGGGCGGTGGTGCGGGAGACCTTGTCGGTCCAGATGTGGCCGGAGTCCTTCAGCTTGACCCCGGCCTCCTCCAGGCCCATGCCCGCCGAGTTCGGGATCGCGCCGACGGCCATCAGGCAGTGGGTGCCGGAGATGACCCGGCCGTCCGAGAGGGTGACCTCGACCCGGTCGCCGACCCGCTTGGCGGACTCGGCGCGGGAGCGGGCCATGACGTTCATGCCCCGGCGCCGGAAGACGTCCTCCAGGACGGCCGCCGCGTCCGGGTCCTCGCCCGGCAGCACGCGGTCGCGGGAGGAGACCAGGGTGACCCGGGAGCCGAGCGCCTGGTAGGCACCGGCGAACTCGGCGCCGGTGACACCGGAGCCGACCACGATCAGCTCCTCGGGCAGCTCCTTGAGGTCGTAGACCTGGGTCCAGTTCAGGATGCGCTCGCCGTCCGGCTTGGCGTCCGGGACCTCGCGCGGGTGGCCGCCCGTCGCGATCAGGACGGCGTCGGCGGTCAGCGTCTCCTCGGTGCCGTCGGCGGCGGTCACGACCACCTGGCGGGAGCCGTCCATCCCCTGCCGCCCGGAGAGCCGCCCACGGCCGCGCAGCACCCGGGCACCGGCCCGGGTGACGGAGGCGGTGATGTCGTGGGACTGGGCGAGCGCCAGGCGCTTCACCCGCCGGTTGACCTTGCCCAGGTCGACGCCGACCACCCGGGCGGGGCGCTCGAAGTGGGGGGTGTCGTCCGCGACGATGATGCCCAGCTCCTCGTAGGAGGAGTCGAAGGTGGTCATCACCTCAGCGGTGGCGATCAGGGTCTTGGAGGGGACGCAGTCGGTCAGGACGGACGCGCCGCCGAGGCCGTCGCAGTCCACGACGGTCACCTCCGCGCCGAGTTGGGCGCCCACCAGGGCCGCCTCGTATCCGCCGGGTCCGCCGCCGATGATCACGATCCGGGTCACTGGGATCTACGCCTCGCGCTCTCGTTCTGCCGGGGGGTCCCCCCGCTGGGATGCAGTGCGTACGCCATTGTCCCGCACGCTTCAAGTGCGTGACCCATTGTCGCGCACCCCGGGCCGGGCGACGCGCCGGGGCCGTACCGAAGGGTCACGGGCCCGGCGGCGAGCCGCCGACGGGGTCGCGAGCGGGGGTCCCGGCCGCCCCGCCGAGGGGCCCGGACCGCCTCCGCCGACAGGTCACGGCCCTCCCCGCGGGCGGGTCGGCGCCGTCCCCGCGCACGGGGCGCGGCCCGCCGCGCCCACGGGCCGCCGGGCCGGACCGGCCCCCGCCGCACCGGGCTTCGACGGACACCCCGTCCCCTCCCGTACCCTCGGTCCCATGTCGCTCTACGCCGCGTTCGCCGGCAACCTCGACGCGCGGCTGATGAGCCGCCGCGCACCGCACTCCCCGCTGCGCGGCACGGGCTGGCTCAACGGCTGGCGGCTGACCTTCGGCGGCGAGCAGATGGGCTGGGAGGGGGCGCTGGCGACGATCGTGGAGGCCCCCAGGTCCCAGGTCTTCGTGGCGCTGTACGACATCGCGCCGATGGACGAGGACTCCATGGACCGCTGGGAGGGCGTCAACCTCGACGTCTACCGGCGGATGCGGGTCCGGGTGCACACCCTGGACGGCGAGGAGCCCGTCTGGGTGTACGTCCTCAACGGCTACGAGGGCGGGCTGCCGTCCGCGCGGTACCTCGGCGAGGTCGCCGACGCCGCCGAGTCGGCGGGCGCCCCGCACGACTACGTGATGGAGCTGCGCAAGCGCCCCTGCTGAGGTGTGGGAACCGCCGAAGACCCCCGGCGCCTCCTCCTCCGTGCCGTTCGTCGGAAACGACAAGACAACGATCCCATGTCCGTCGGCATCGTCATCTACGCGCGTAGGCAATCTCCGGATACGCTTCTGCGCGTAACAAATCCGTCCGGGGCCCGCCTCGGACCCCCCTCCCCGAGGCGAGAGAGTCAGTGAACGCAACTGCCACCCCGTACGAGGCCGCCGAGGCCGCAGCCGCGCGTCTGCGCGAGCTGACCGGTGCCGAGAAGCACGACGTCGCCCTGGTCATGGGCTCGGGCTGGGCACCCGCCGCCGAGGCGCTCGGCGAGCCCGAGGCCGAGTTCCCCGTCACCGAACTGCCCGGCTTCCCGCCGCCCGCCGTCCAGGGCCACGGCGGCACGGTCCGCTCGTACCGGATCGGCGAGAAGCGCGCGCTGCTCTTCCTGGGCCGCACCCACTTCTACGAGGGCCGGGGCGTCGCCTCCGTCGCCCACGGCGTGCGCACCGCCGTCGCCGCGGGCTGCGGCACGGTCGTCCTCACCAACGGCTGCGGCGGACTGCGCGAGGGAATGCGCCCCGGCCAGCCCGTCCTGATCAGCGACCACATCAACCTGACGGCCGCCTCCCCGATCGTCGGCGCGAGCTTCGTGGACCTCACCGACGTGTACTCGCCCCGGCTGCGCGCGCTGTGCAAGGAGGTCGACGAGAGCCTGGAGGAGGGCGTCTACGTCCAGTTCCCCGGGCCGCACTACGAGACCCCGGCCGAGATCAACATGGTCCGCGTCATGGGCGGCGACCTCGTCGGCATGTCCACGGTCCTGGAGGCCATCGCCGCGCGCGAGGCGGGCGCCGAGGTCCTGGGCATCTCCCTGGTCACCAACCTCGCCGCCGGTCTCTCGGGCGAGCCGCTGAACCACGAGGAGGTCCTCCAGGCCGGCCGTGACTCGGCGTCCCGGATGGGCGAGCTGCTCACCCGGGTCCTCGACCGGATCTGATCCCCTCCGCGCCCCGGGGCCGGACGGGCTCCGGGGCGCTCGCGGTCTCCGTGACCGGTCTCCGTGACCCGGTCTCCGGTACGGGGCCGCCACACGGGCTCCCCGCCCGCCCCGGCCCTTCCCGTGGCCGGGAACCGGCTCCCGGGCCCGCACGGACCCGCCCCCGCCCGGCGTGCGGGGCGCGGGGCGCGGGGTCCGGGGCGGAGAACCGGTTACGGGAGGGGGCCGGACGGGGAAGGGCTCCGCTCGGCGGCACCCGCACCCCCGCACCCCGCCCGCACCCGTCCGCAAGGGGCCCCGCCGCCCGCCCGCACCCCGAAAGGCACACCGTGACGCAGGACGATCTCCTCACCCGGGCCCATGCCTGGCTCGCCGAGGACCCCGACCCGGAGACCCGCGACGAGCTGGCCGCGCTGCTCGAAGGCGGCGCGACCGACGAGCTGGCCGCCCGGTTCTCGGGCACCCTCCAGTTCGGCACCGCCGGGCTGCGGGGCGAGCTGGGCGCCGGACCGCAGCGGATGAACCGCTCCGTGGTCATCCGGGCCGCCGCGGGCCTCGCCGCGTACCTCAGGGCACAGGGCCAGGAGGGCGGCCTCGTCGTCATCGGCTACGACGCCCGCTACAAGTCCGCCGACTTCGCCCGCGACACCGCCGCCGTGATGACCGGCGCGGGGCTGCGCGCCGCGCTGCTCCCCCGGCCGCTGCCGACACCCGTCCTGGCGTTCGCCATAAGGCACCTGGGCGCCGTCGCGGGCGTCGAGGTGACCGCCAGCCACAATCCGCCCCGGGACAACGGCTACAAGGTCTACCTGGGCGACGGCTCGCAGATCGTGCCGCCCGCCGACGCGGAGATCGCCGCCGAGATCGCCGCGATCCGCTCGCTGCACGACGTGCCCCGCCCGGACGGCGGCTGGGAGACCCTCGGCGACGAGGTCCTGGGCGCCTATCTGGAGCGTACGGACGCCGTCCTGACCCCCGGGTCCCCCCGGACCGCGCGGACCGTCTACACGGCCCTGCACGGCGTCGGCAAGGACGTCCTGACGGCCGCGTTCGCCCGGCACGGCTTCCCGCCGCCCGCGCTCGTCGCCGCCCAGGCCGAGCCGGACCCCGCCTTCCCGACGGTCGCCTTCCCCAATCCGGAGGAGCCGGGCGCGATGGACCTCGCCTTCGAGGCGGCCCGCGCCGTGGACCCCGATCTGGTCATCGCCAACGACCCGGACGCCGACCGCTGCGCGGTGGCCGTGCCGGACGCCGCCGCCGAGGGCGGCTGGCGGATGCTCCGGGGCGACGAGGTGGGCGCGCTGCTCGCCGCGCACCTGGTGGCCAAGGGCGCCACGGGCGTCTTCGCCGAGTCGATCGTGTCCTCCTCGCTGCTCGGCCGGATCGCGGAGGCGGCGGGCGTCGGCTACGAGGAGACGCTGACCGGCTTCAAGTGGATCGCCCGCGTCGAGGGCCTGCGGTACGGCTACGAGGAGGCGCTCGGCTACTGCGTGGACCCCGGCGGCGTCCGCGACAAGGACGGCATCACGGCGGCGCTGCTCGTCACCGAGCTGGCCTCGGTCCTCAAGGAGCGGGGGCGGACCCTGTCCGACCTGCTCGACGACCTGGCCGTCGAGCACGGGCTGCACGCCACGGACCAGCTGTCGGTGCGGGTCGAGGACCTGGGGATCATCACGGCCGCGATGGCCGCGCTGCGCGAGCGCCCGCCGGTCTCGCTCGCGGGTCTGACGGTGGTCTCGGCGGAGGACCTGGCCAAGGGCACGGAGGCGCTGCCGCCGACGGACGGCCTGCGCTACCACCTGGAGGGCGCCTACCGGGCCCGGGTGATCGTCCGCCCGAGCGGTACGGAGCCCAAGCTGAAGTGCTACCTGGAGGTCGTGGTGCCGGTCGCGTCGGCGGACGGCCTCGTACCGGCCCGTGCGAAGGCGGCGGAGCTGCTGGCCTCGGTCAAGCGGGACCTGTCGGCGGCTGCCGGGCTCTGACCCGGGCGGTACGGACGGAGGGCCGGTGGGAGCGCGCTTCCCACCGGCCCTCCGGCATGTCCGCCGGGGCGCGCGCCCCGGCGGTCCCGGCGGCCCGGGGCGGGGCGGGTCAGCCGAAGCGGCCGTTGACGTAGTCGGCGGTCCGGGGGTCGGCAGGGGAGCCGAAGACCCTTTCCGTGGGGCCGTGTTCGACGATGACGCCGGGGGTGCCCTGTTCGGCGAGGAAGAAGGCGCAGGAGTCGGAGACCCGGGCCGCCTGCTGCATGTTGTGGGTGACGATGACGACGGTGACCTCGGACTTCAGCTCGGCGATGGTCTCCTCGACGCGCCGGGTGGAGGTGGGGTCGAGGGCGGAGCAGGGCTCGTCCATGAGCAGGACGCGGGGGCGGACGGCGAGCGAGCGGGCGATGCACAGGCGCTGCTGCTGGCCGCCGGAGAGCGCCCCGCCGGGCTGCCGCAGCCGGTCCTTGACCTCGCGCCAGAGCCCCGCCTTGGTGAGGCACTCCTCGACGAGGGCGTCCCTGGTCTCCTTGTCGGCGCGGACGCCGCCGAGCTTCAGACCGGCGAGGACGTTCTCGTGGAGGGACATCGCGGGGAACGGGTTGGGCTTCTGGAAGACCATGCCGATCTCGCGGCGGGCGTGGGTGATGCGGCGGCCCCGGTCGTAGATGTCGGCGCCGTCGAGGAGGACCCGGCCCGCGAGGGAGGCGGTGCCGGTGAGTTCGTGCATCCGGTTGAGGATGCGCAGGAACGTGGACTTGCCGCAGCCGGAGGGGCCGATCAGGGCGGTGACCTCGCGGGCGGGCATGGCGAGGGAGACCCGGTCGAGGACCTTGCGGTCGCCGAACCAGGCCGAGACGGCCTCGGCTTCGAGGGCGGCGGCCCGGGAGGGGGCCGCCGCTCCCGTGGCGGGCACGGGCGGCAGGGTGACGGTGTCGGCGAGGTCGGTCACGGTGTGGACTCCACGGGTCTCAGAGGAGGTTGGGGAGGAGCCGGGTCAGTTCGCCGGAGACGAGGACGCCGAGCGCCACGAGGACGGGCACGGCGGTGACCCAGGTCTGGCGGGCGCCCCAGCGGCGGCGGGCGAGGACGGTGAGCAGGGCGGCGAGGAGGAGGGCCTGGGTGCCGAGGAAGATCCGGGGCCAGGCGTCGGGGTCGCCCGCGAGGGGCTTCTCGGCGGCGGTGATCCAGCCGGGGCGCAGCGGCCGGGGCGGGCTGGGCAGGGCGGTGGTGAGGAGGCGGGCGTCGACGCGGACGACGTCCTCGGGGGTGTAGGCGCCGCCGCTCGCGGTCGTCAGGGTGAGGCGTCCTTCGCCGGGGCGGAGGGCGGCCGGGTTGGGGTCGCCGGGGCGGCGGACGCCGGTGACCTCGTACACGGACTCGCCCTGGCCGGTGGTGAGCTGGACGCGGGCGCCGGGTGGGAGGCGGTGGACGTCGTTGAAGGGGCTGCCGTAGCCCCATCGGCGGCCCATGATCACGCTGGCTCCGGCCTGGCCGGGCAGGGCGGTGTCGCGGCGGTGGCCGGGTCCGGACATGAGGACCTGGGAGGTGGTGCCTTCGGTGACGACCTCGCGCAGGCCGAGGGCGGGGACGCGCAGGAGGGCGACGGGGGCGCCGGGGGCGAGGGGTTTGCCGTCGTAGGTGAGCTGGCCCACCGGGGCGGTGCCGAGGGCGAGTTGCTCGCGCAGGTCGTCGTAGCCGGTGGACTGGTCGCGGGCGTGCTGGAGGTGGCCGACGACGGTGAGGTTGGCGGCGAAGCCGATGAGGAGGGCGGCGAGGACGCACAGCGCCGCCCCGGCCAGGGCGAGCCCGGCGCGGGGGGCGGTGGGGGGCGGTGCGGTGGTCACGGGCGGGCGCCGTCCTTGCGGCGGCGGGCGTGTACGACGGCGGCGGCGCCGAGGAGGCAGAGGGCGAGGGAGCCGAGGGCGGCGGAGGCGGCGGTGGTGGCTCCGGTGGCGGCGAGGGAGCCGCCGCCGTGGGTGCCGGTGCCGCCGGAGGAGCCGCCGGTGGTGCCGTCGCCGGAGCCGCCGGTGGTGCCGTCGCCGCCGGTGGTGCCGGTGCCGTCGGTCGCGGTGGGCGGCGGGGTGTCGGTGCCGGTGGGCCCGGGGGTGTCGGTCGGCTCGTCGGTCGGCTCGTCGGTGGGGCTCTCGGTGGGCGTGCCGGTGGGGCTCTCGGTGCTGGTCGCGGTGCCGGTGGGGGTGGGGGTGCCCGTCCCGGTGGGGGTGGGGCCGGTGGGGCTCGCGGTGGCCTCGTGGACGTACAGGGTGAAGACGAAGAAGGAGCCGGTGTGGGCCTCGGGGGTGGTGGGGGTGAAGGTGGCCAGGACGGGCAGTCCTTCGGGACCGGTCAGGGTGAGTCCGGTGAGGGTGGTTTCCGCCTTGCCCGCGACGACGTCGACGGTGGCGATGTCGATGAGTTCCTCGTTGACGAACTTCTGGAAGCTGACCGTCCCGGCGGCTTCCTTGGGCTGCACGGTGGCGACGATCCTGGCCCGGCCGCCGACGGTGGGGGCGGCGGGGTCGGAGACGACCTCGGTGACGGTGGTCAGCTGGGCGACGGGGGTCCAGGTGGTGCCGGTGACCTCGATCATCGCGGAGAAGTAGTCGTCGGACTCGGCGCCGTGCGCGGTGCGGCAGGCCAGGCGCAGTTCGTAGCGGCCGTCGACGGGGCCGCCGCCGCGCAGTTCGAGGAGCCGGTCCTGGAGGGTGCCGTAGTCGACGGCGGTGTCGAAGGCGCGGGTGAAGGGGCCGGTGCTGAGCGGGTCGCCGGTGGTGGTGACGGCCAGGTTGACGGTCTGTTCGCGGTTGTCGGGGCTGACGACGGCGAGCAGGGCCTTGACGTAGGGCTTGGCGGGGTCGGCCGGGGCGGGGCAGGCGGCCGGGGTGGTGACCCCGGTGGCGAAGGGCTTGGCGGTGGTCGAGCCCGAGCCCCCCTTGAGGGTGAACGTGCCGTGCACGGTGACCGCCTTGGCGGGGGCGGCCAGCGCGAGGACGGCGGCCAGGGCGCCGCAGAGCAGGGCGAGCGCGGCGAGCAGGGCCACGGGCGGTCGGAGTGGTGCGGGGCGGTTCATGCGGGGTCCCCCGGGGGAGTCGGTGTCGGATCGGGTACGCCGTGGGGCCGGGCACCTGGGGGGTGCCCGGCCGGTGTGCGGTCAGGAAGCGGTGGTGATCAGCGCTCGCCGGTGACGGTGGTGGCGCCGCAGGCGGTGCCGAGGGTGCCGAAGCCGTAGTTGGCGATCGTGGTGGAGGCGGCGCAGACCTTGGACGTCGAGCCGACGAAGGTCTGGGCGATCGTGGTGTTCCCGAGCTTGGCGGTCGGGACGACGTTGTAGACGTCACGGGTGAAGGGGAAGGAGAGGTTCAGCGTCTTGTCGGCGTTGCGGGGCGCGACGGAGCCGATGGAGCCGAGGACGGCGGCACCGCGCCGGTCCGTGACGACGAGCTTCTCCTGCGCGGTGTACTGGGCCACGGAGTAGGGGGCGATGTCGCCGACGGTGTCGAGGACGGTGCCGTCGTTCTCCTGGACGCCCTGCTGGACGCAGGCGCCGGGCGCGGTGACGCCGATGGAGGCGAGGAAGAACTGACGGGTGCCGGAGTTGGACTGCGGCAGGACCGGGGTGAGCGCCACGCCGTTGAGGGACGTGAGGGTGCACTCGTAGATGCCCTTGAGCTGGGCCACCGTCAGGTCGGCGGGCAGCGCGCTGTCGGAGCGCTTGGCCCAGGAGACCGCGTCCTTGGCGAAGGGGATCCAGGTCAGGTCCGTGGTGGAGACATCGGCCGGGCCCCGGGAGGAGCGGGCGAAGTCGAGGCAGCCGGAGTTGGTGTCCACGGCGTTGCGCAGGGCGTCGATGCCCGCGGAGGAACCGTTGGGACGGGCCAGGTCACAGCCGGTCGCCTTGGTCTTGATGCTCGCGGAGCCGGTGGCGTCCCAGGAGGCGACGGTCTTCTGGCCGATGGCGTTGGTGATGACGTTGCCGAGGCCGTTCACGACGTCCTGGGTGGTGTCGGAGCCGACACCCGCGAGGGTGCGGTACTGGGTGACCGGGTTGGGATCGGCCTGGGCGGGGGCCGCCAGGAAACCGAGGCCGAGGGCGGCCGTGCCGAGGGCGGCGACGACACGGGCGCGGGACTTGACGTTCACTTCTGATCTCCTCCGTGGAAACGGATGCCATGGAATGGACGCACAAGCAGAATCCGGATTCTTCTTTATCCGGCCGGTCCGTCGACCTGCCGGGGACAACAATTCCGTACGGGCGTCTCCCGCGACCACCACGTTCAGCCGCTCTTCAGGTTACGAATTCCTGTCCTAGGTGAATCCGAGGGAATTCGGCGGCGTCCCGCGAGGCCGAGGACCACGGGTCCCGCGACGCCCGCGAGGCCGCCCGCGACGAGGACGGCGAGGAGGACCCAGCGGATGGCTCCGAGGACCTCGGAGGGGGTGCTGCCGGTGCCCGCGAGGTGCTCCCCCGGGGTGCCGGAGGTGCTGCCGCCGCCGGTGGTGGCGGCCGGGGGCGGGGCGGCGGAGGACGGGGTCACGGGGCCGCCGGCGGCGCCGGAGGTGCCCGTGGTGGAGCCGCCGGAGGTGCCGGTGGAGCCGGTCGTGCCGCCCGTGCCGATGGCGCCGGAGTCCGAGCCGCCCGTGCCGGTGGAGCCGCCGGACGTGGAGCCGCCGGAGGTGCCGGGGGCGGTGGGGGCACCGCGTTCGAGGCGGTCGGCCGCCGACGCGGCCAGGGTCCGCAGCTTCTGAGGCAGCGGGGCGTAGCCGTAGGGCAGTTCGCCGGGCGCGGTGCCCTGTTTCTGGCCCGGTCCCGCCGCGTACCGGAGCACACGCGCGTAGTCCCGGCGGGCGTCGGCGGGCAGCTTGGTGGAGGCGGCGGCGTAGGTCACCACGGTGAGCGGGTAGGCGTCGCCCCGGGTGCGGGCGGGGTCGGCGGCGAGGACGCCGGGGACGGCGGAGTCCTTGTACTGGCCGACCGCCGCGAGCAGGGAGGTGGTGGTGGGCCGGACGTAGGTGCCGTCGGCGTTGGGCAGGGCGGCGACCTGGAGCTGGTAGCGGACGGCGGAGGCGGCGTCGGTGAGTCCGTAGGCGCGCCGCTCGCCGGGGAGGTACTCGGGGCCCGAGAGTTTCAGTCCGCCCGCCGCGGTGGGGTCGTCGAGGGCCTCGTACTTGGCGTTGTTGGTGCCGCGCCGGACCCAGCGGGCCGCGTCGTGGAGGTCGACGGCGTACGGGGAACGGTCGATCGCCCCGTAGGTGATGCTTTTCTCGCCGACCTTTATCTCGGTCTCGGTGGGGTCGGCCTTCGGGAATTCATAGGAACCGTCGGTGACGAGTCCGAGGTCCTTGAAGTGGGGATTGACCTTCATTCCCCAGGGGTCCGGCCGCCCTTCCAGGAAGGCGCGGGATTCGGCGTTCGCGCGCAGATAGTCCCAGACGACCTTGGTGGCGTCGGAGCGCTCGGCGGAGAGCAGGATCCCGCCGGGGTAGACCTGGGGTGCCTGCGGGGAGCGGGCGAACGCGGGGTTGAGTTCCAGGAACTCGGGGTCGCGGACGAGGGAGTCCGGGTTGCCCTTGAGGTGCTCGGGCGCGGGCCGGTCGTAGGTGAGGTAGCGGACGTCGAGCGGGTACGAGGAGGTGAGCAGTTTCGCCAGGAGGCGCGGGCTCAGCCTCAGGTCGCGGACGAGTCCGATGCCGCTCGCCTCCCAGAAGACGCCGACGGTGAGTCCGCTGACGGCGACCGGGGCGTGGACGAAGCCCGCCTTCTCGCCGCCCTCGACGGGTTCGACGGTGAAGGCGAGTCCCGGGGTGGTGGCGGTCGGCCGGGTGAGGTTGCCCCGGGCCAGTTCCTCGCCGCGCTGGGAGAAGGTGAAGCGGGTGGTGCCGGTGGCGCAGAGCGCCGACTGCCAGGAGGTGACGGCGTCGGTGACGAGTTCGGAGCCGGTCATGCGCCGTTCGGTGCGGTCCGTGGGGCAGGGTTCGCGGACCGGCAGGAAGTCGAGCGGGAAGACGATCCGGCGGTCCCAGTTGGTGGTGGTGAACGGGGAGGTGTTGGGCCGGTGGTCGACGCCGGTGGAGCCGTCGGGGTCGTGGGAGCCCCGGGGGACGACCACGAGCCAGCAGCGGCGCCCCCTGACGTCGGTGCCGGTGCCGAGGGGGTCGCCGCAGCCGAGGTGGGGGGCCTCCCGGGTGGTCTGGAGGTTGAAGGCCACCTCGCCGGTGCCGTCGGGCTGGGTGGCGGCGAAGAACTCCTCGTTGGTGTCGCCGGGGCCGAAGTAGGTCCAGTCGGTGGTCTTCTTCGTGGGCGGCCCGGACACCGGCCGGAACGGCACGAAGGGGCTGGTCTTCTGGCCCGGGTACTCCGGGCTGGGGATCAGCTCGTCGTACTCCTTCTCCAGCGGGTCGGTGCCGACGAGGAGTTCGCGCCGGGCGATGTGGGTGCCGAAGTTGCCGCCGCTGGTGGCGGCGCCGCCGAACTGGCACTGCTCGCGCTTCGGTCCGGCGGGGTCGTCGCCCCAGCACTGCATGATCTGGAGGTAGTCGCTCTTGCGCCCCTGGGTGGGGGTCCCGCCCCGCCAGGTGACCTTGAGGCCCTGGGCCCGGAGGTCCCGCGTCTGGTGGACGGTCACTTCGAGGCCGGAGAAGTCGTCGTACGGGCCCTTCGTGCCGCGCTTGGTCGCCGCCGAGTTCCCGGCGGGGCCGGTGGCGGCGGCGGCGGTGCCGCCCGGGGGCAGCGGGAGCAGGGCGAGGACGACGGCGGCGAGCAGCGCGCCGAGCCCCGCCGCCCGGGTGCGGGCGGCCTTCCCGCGCGGGCTCTTCCCTCTCGGACTCTCCGTGCGGGGGTTCTCCGTGCGCGGGCTCTTCCCGCACTGGCTCTTCGTGCGCGGGCTCTTCATCGGGTGCCTCCGGTGCGTTCGGCGCGGGCGGCGAGGACGCGGCCGACGAGCGGGGGCGCGACGACCGTGGCGAGGAGCAGGAGGGCGGAGAGGGCCATGAGCAGGCCGCGCAGACCGCCTCCGGTGTCGGCGGCGAGGGTGACCGGGGTGGCGACGATGCCGCCGCCGTCCTGGCCGGTGCCGGTGCCGCCGCCGTCGGCGCCGCCACCGTTGCCGAGCGCCTGCCCGGTGTCGGGGTCCACCCCGCCGCCGGTGGCGCCGGTGGCGCCGCCCGAGCCGGTCGTCCCGCCGGAGGCCGCCGTACCGCCGCCGGTCGTCCCGCCGGAGGACGTACCGCCGTCGGCGCCGCCGGTCGCACCGCCCGAGGAGGAGCCGGAGCCGCCGCCGGTCGGACCGCCGCCGGTGGTCCCGCCGGTCGAACCGCCGGTCGCACCGCCCGAGGACGTACCGCCGTGGGAGCCGCCGTTGTTCACCGGGGTGTCGTTGCCGCGCGCGCCGCCGGTTCCGTCGGCGCACTGGGTCGCGCCGCGCTTGTCGCAGTCCTTGGGCATCGGCGCGTTCTTGGCGAGGGTGTTGGTGCCGTCCGCCGAGAAGGTGGGGTTGCGGCAGTCGGACAGGTCCACGGCGCCGGTGGGCGCGCCGGGTATCCGGCGGATCTGCTCGAAGCCCGCCTGGACGAGGTTCCTGGGCAGCGGCGAGTAGCCGAGTTCCTCGGCCTGCTGCTGGCCCTCGCAGAGGAAGTAGCGGGCGAAGGTGCCGAGCGAGCGGCCCTTGTCCCGGGTGTGCGGGGCCGCCTCGCTGGTGGGGACGACCATGTAGCTGTAGCTGGAGAGCGGGTAGCCGCGCCGGTCGGTGGTGCGGTAGACGCCGTCGAGGATCTGGGTGAGGTAGTCGGTGGAGTTCTTGTCGTCGTCGATCCGGGCCCGGAGCAGGGCGACGGCGACGCTGGAGGCGGTCGGCTCGACGTAGTACCCGGCGGAGTTGAGGATCTTGGCGACGGGGAAGTGCGCGTTCATCGCGTACGAGTACTCGACGTAGGTGATGGCGCCCTCGCCCTGCGGCTGGCGGACGTGCGCGGAGACGCCGAGCGAGCCGGACTTGGCGACGGTGGTCGTGCCGGGCACCACGGGGAAGTACGAGGTCATGCCGCAGGGCGTCTGGCGTCCGGCGCGGCGGCAGTAGTCGTTCCAGACCCCGCTCTGCTCCTTGGCGAGCCAGGTGGTGAACTGGGCGGTGGTGCCCGAGCCGTCGGAGCGCACGACGGGCACGATGCGGCGGGCCGGGAGGAGCAGACCGGGGTTGTCGGCCTTGATCTCGGGCGCGTTCCACATGGTCAGCTCGCCGGTGAAGATCTTCGCCAGGACGGGTCCCGAGAGCCGCAGGTTGGTGACCTGACGGCCGCTGATCCGCAGGTTGTACATGAAGGCGGTGCCGCCCGCGACGATCGGCATGTACGCGTAGCCGCGGCCCGGCGGCACATCGGTGGCGTTGCCGTCCTTGAGGCCGTACGGGATCTCGGAGACGGCGAAGTCGACGGTGCCGTTCTTGAACTGCTCGCGGCCCTGGGAGGAGCCGTTGGCGTTGAAGTTGACGGTCAGGCCGATGTTGGCGCCGATGTTGCGGCGCCACTGCTCGACGGCGTTGGAGCTCCAGGTGGAGCCGGAGCCGGTGATCTTGGTGTATCCGGCGGCCTGCGCGGCGGGCGGCCCGACGAGCAGGGCGAGCACCGCGCTGAGCGCGGTGGCGAGGCCCAGCAGGATGCGGACGGGCTGGACGGCGGTTCTCACGGCGTGCTCCTCGGTTCTGCGGTTCTCACGGCGTGCTCCTCGGTTCTGCGGATCGGTCCGGGCGGGCGGACGGCCCGGCGGCGAAGGCCCCCGCGCCGGTGCGGGCGGCGTCCTGGCGGGCGGCGTCCCGCCGGGACGCGAGGGCCCGGCGCCGCTCCTGGCGCTTCGTCAGCTGTCCCGGGCCGCGTCCGCCCGCGATCCGGGCGAGGACGAAGAGCAGCAGCACGAGCAGCATGAGGACGGCGGCGGTGCCGAAGCCGCGGGCGATCATGTTCGGTTCGGGTGACTTGACGAGCTCGAAGGTGGCGAGCGGCAGGGAGACCTGGGCGCCGGAGGTCGGCAGGGCGTTCAGTTCGGCGGTGAACCCGGCGGTCAGCAGCACCGGGGAGGTCTCCCCGACCCCGCGCGCGGTGCCGAGGATGACGGCCGTGGTGAGTCCGGAGCGAGCGGTCGGCAGGACGACGTGCCAGACGGTCCGCCAGCGCGAGGACCCCATGGCGTACGAGGCCTCCCGCAGGGTGCCGGGGACCAGCCGGATGACGACGTCGGAGGCGCGGATGATGATCGGCAGCATCATCACGGAGAGGGCGAGCGAGGCGGCGAAGCCGGAGCGCTCCATGCCGAGGCCCAGGATGACGGTGGCGTAGACGAAGAGGCCCGCGACGATCGAGGGCAGGGCCGTCATGGCCTCGACGATCGTACGGACGAGGCGGGCGAAGGCGCCGGGCACCTCGTTGAGGAAGACCGCGCAGACGATGCCGGCGGGCACGGTGAGCGCGAGCGCGATGCCGACCTGTTCGAGGGTGCCGACGACGGCGTGCAGGACGCCGCCGACGTCGAGGGGTTCGAGCGGTCCCGCGAGGCTCATGTCCTGGGTGAAGAAGTTGAGGTGGACGAGGGCCGCGCGGCCCTCCCAGAGGGTGAAGGCGACGACGAAGACGAGGACGGCGAGGAGGAGCAGCCCGAAGCTGCGCACGACGGCGCCCGCGATCCGGTCCCGTACGGCGGGGCCGTCCTCGTCGAAGGAGACGAGCAGCGCGTAGAGCCCGAGGAAGAGGACGTACGCGACGAGGACGGCGCCGACGGTGCCGCTGAAGGGCAGCAGGCGGGCGAAGAGCAGCCAGGTCAGGGCGAGCGAGGCGGCGGCGGCGCCGAGCACGGCGTACACGTCGGAGGCGCGGGCGCCGCCGGTGGTCCGCCGGTGTTCGGGGCCGGGTGGCGGGGCCTGCTCGGCGGGCGGGCTCGGTGCCGGCCGCTCCGGGGCGATGGTCATGTCGGTGGGGTCCCCCTTGGGGAGCTACGCGTCGCTGGTGGCGCCGGAGCGGCTGCGGGCGACGATGGACGAGGCGGCGAAGTTGACGATCAGGGTCATGACGAAGAGGGCGAAGCCCGCCGCCATCAGGGCGGACATGCCGAAGGGCGTGGCTTCGCCGTAGCGCAGGGCGATGAGGGAGGACACCGAGCTGGTGCCGGTCTGCAGGACGTGCCACTGGATGGTGAAGACCTGCGAGATGACCATGTAGACGGCGATGGTCTCGCCGAGGGCGCGGCCGAGGCCGAGCATGGTGCCGCCGATCATGCCGCCCTTGCCGAAGGGCAGGACGACGCTGCGGATCATGCCCCAGCGGGTGGCGCCGAGCGCGTAGGCGCCCTCGCGTTCTCCGGCCGGTGCCTGGGAGAAGACCTCGCGCATGATCGAGCAGATGATCGGCGCGACCATCATGGCGACGACGAGTCCGGCGACGAAGGTCGACGAGGTGTAGACGGTGGGCGGGGCGAGCGGGTCGTCGGGGTCGGCGCCGTCGACCCGGAGGAAGGGGATCCAGCCGAGGTGGGCGGCGATCCAGCGGGCGGTCGGCAGGATCGATTCCTCCAGCCAGAAGACGCCCCACAGCCCGTAGACGACGGAGGGCACGGCGGCCATCAGGTCGACGGTGGAGATCAGGGTGCGGCGCAGCCGGGGCGGGGCGTACTCGGAGATGTAGAGCGCGGCTCCGGTGGCGAGCGGCACGGCCACGGTGATCGCGACGAGGGCGATGAGGACGGTGCCGAGGAGGACGGCGGCGATGCCGAAGCGCCCGCCGTCGGGTTCCCAGTTCTCGGTGGTGAGGAAGGAGGGTCCGGCGCGGTCGAGCGCCTGCCAGGCCCGGTGGAGCAGGAAGCCGCCGACGAGGAGCATGACCGCGAGGACGAGGCCGCCGCCGGTGCGGGCGACGGTGCGGAAGACCCGGTCGGGAAGGCCGGGGTCGGCGTGCAGCCGTCTCGGCGTGTCGGGCGGTGGTTCCGCCGGGCTGCCGGACGGCCGTCTGCCGTGCGGTGGGTCAAGGGTCTCGGTCGTCACGGTGAGGACGTAAGTCCCGCCGGGTGGACTGGTCCGCCACACCATGTGAACGAGGGGCGTGCGCGGGGCAACTTTCGTTCACCGAAGGGCTGTTGAGGCCCATCTGGGGCCTTCTTCGGCGATCAGCGCGCGGAACCGCGCATAGGCGCTGCGGCAGGTGGAATGGCGCTCGTAGGAGCGTCCGGAGAGGGCGGCGGTACGGCCTTCGGCGTCGCGCAGCAGCCAGACCCAGCCGTTGCCGCCCGGGGTGTGCTGCACTCCGCCGGCCAGGGCGGTGTGTCCGGCGCACAGGGCGGCGAAGGCCGCCCGGCATCCGGCGTGGTCGTCGTAGCAGCCCCCCGACCGCGCGACGACCCTTCCGTTCTGGGCGACGAGCCGCCACCCGTAGCGTCCGTCGGCCCCCAGGTCGACCAGACAGCGCGTTCCGGACACACCGGTGTCCTTGGTCATCGCCCCCACCCCCACAGTCTCGGCAGGGGCAATCTATTGAGACGCGCGTGACGGTTGGGAGATAAACCATTTCCGGGTGGCACGCTTCACCGTGCCGTTGCCCCTAGGACACCGGCGGCCCCGGATCGGGGGCGGGAACCGGTCAGCCCGTCGAAAACAGGACGATCAGGAGCAGCAGTCCGGCCACGGCGGGGCCGATGATCTCGTACGCCCAGCGCACCGTGACCTCGCCCCGCGCCCCGGGGGCACCGGCGTGCCGGGAGGCCATCTCGCGCAGATCGGCGACGGTCTGGTCGGTGGGCGCGGTCCGCGCGCTCCGGTCCCGCACGTCGGCGGAGGTGGAGGTCCGCCCGTGCGGGTCGTCCTGGGAGGCGCGCATGGCCCGGCGGGCGGCCTTCTTGCGCTGGCGCAGCGAGACGGGCACCGCCCACAGCTGGTACTTGGTGCCGTCCTGGGCGAAGACCTCGCTGGAGTATCCGGCCCGGATGTCGGCGACCCGCGCCCAGGGCAGGGTGATCGACCGGAAGGGGTTGCGGATGCGGAGCCGGTCGTCGTTCGCGCGGACGAGGGGCCGGATCGTGAACGCCACGATCAGCGGAACGACGAGGACGAGCCCGGCGAGCGCGAACCAGGGCGACCGGCCCTCGCCGCGGATCATGGAGTCACCGGCGAAGAAGGTGGTGAGGAGCAGCAGGAAGACCCCGCTCGCGATGCCGAGGGGTGAGCGGAACACCTGGTCGGCGGAGGCGGACGGCTTCTCCTGGTTCGGCTCCCGGCGCGGCTCGGGGCGGCGGGGCTCGGGGGTCGGCTCGGGGGTCGTCATGCCGCCGATTCTGCCTCAGCGCGGCGACGGGGGCTCAGGCGGCCCGCGCGGCCACCAGGTCCGCGTAGAGAATGATGTTGTCCGGGCGGTGTCCGCCGGTCAGCTCCCCGCCGCAGGTGACGAGCCTCAGCTCGGGACCCCGGGTGTCGCCGTACACCTCGGCGGTCGGGAAGGCGTCCTTGCCGACCTGCGCCAGCTTCCTGATCCGGAAGACCGCGGTGGTGCCGTCGGCACGGTCAACGGCGATCTCGTCGCCGACCCGGACCCGTGAGACGTTCCGCAGCACGGCGGGGCCCCGGACGGTGTCGAAGTGCCCGATGAGGACGGCAGGGCCGGTCTGGCCGGGGGTGACCCCCTTGTCGTACCAGCCGATCCGGTCAGCGTCCTCGACCGGGGGCACCTCGACGGTCCCGTCGGCGGCGAGCCCCAGCGGGAGGACCGGTCCGGTGTCCACCCCGGCGGCGGGCACGCGCACCCGTACGGGCAGGGAGCGGGCCAGCGGGCGCACGGGCGCGGCGGTGGCCCCCGGCGCGGGGACCCCGGCCGCCGGGACGATCCGCGCGGGCGGGGTGTCGGCGGCGGGCTCGGGCCCGGCGGAGCATCCGGTGAGCGCGGCGAGGACGCCGACGAGGACGACAAGAGCGGTGCGCGTACGGGGACGGGCGGGGCTGCTGTTCACGGGAGGGCTCCGGACGGGATGCGACCGGCCCCGCGCGGTGCGCGGGGCCGGTCCGGGGCGGTGCTCCTGCTCGGGTCGGGGTCGAGGAGCGGATGGCGGTGCGGATGGTGCGGTGCGGTGTGGATGAGCGGCGCCGGTGGTGCGCATGGGGTGGGTGGCGCTGCGGTTGGTGCGGTGGCGGCGGGTGACGCCGGTGGTACGGGTGACACCGGTGGTACGGGTACGGCGAGTGACGCGCCTGTCGCGAGTACGGCGGCTCCGGCGCGCGACCCCGCGAGCGGTCCGGCACGGTCTCAGGGTTCCCGGCCGGACCGTGTCGGTGTCAGACGCGGGCGGCGGCCCGGCGGCGCAGGACGACGAAGCCGAGGCCCGCCGCGGCGAGCGAGGCGGCACCGGCGCCGGTGGCGAGCAGCGCGCCGGAGTCGTCGGCGGTGCCGAACTCGGCACCGGCCGCGACGCCGCCCTTCGGGACGACGGTGGTCTGCCCCGCGGTGTTGACGGTGGTGCCGGTGTTCCCGGCGGGGGTGGTGGTGGGCGTGGTGGTGGGCGTGCCGGAGTCCTTCGCGCAGCCCTCGGGCAGCTTCGGGAAGGCGGTCCAGCGGTAGGGCGTGTCCCCGCCCTGGGTGCGCTGGCCGAGCCGCGGGGTGGCCGTGTCCGCGCCCTTGATCGTGAGGCCCTGGCCCAGGTCGGCGGAGTGGGCGCGGTCGACGGTGACGACGGCCTTGCCCGCCTCGTCCTTGAGGACGGCCTTCGGGCCCTTCTCCAGGTCGTTGGTGAGGGTGACGGTCAGCAGCGCGAAGACGGACGGGATGTCCTGCCGGACCGTGCACTCGCCGATGGTGACGACCGGGCCGGGGCCGGGCGCCGGGCTCTCGACGAGGCGCGGGGCGGCCTGCCGGGCGCCGCCCCGGATGTACGCGGCGAACCCGCCGTCCCGCTCCAGGACCACGATCGCCTTGCCGTACGTCCAGACCTGGCGGAGGCCGTTGAGGTAGGTGTAGCCGCGGCCCTTGCCGTTCTCGACCAGTTGGAGGCCGAGGCGGCCGTCCTTCTCGGCGAGCTGGAGGCGGGTGCCGTCGGCGAGCTCGTACAGGCCGGGCGCGGCGCCGGGGAGGTAGGCACGGTTCCAGTTGTAGGTGGTGCCGTTCTCGAAGAGGACGAAGAACTCGCCGTTGTCGTTGCCCGCGGCGGGACGGGTGTTGGCGTCCACGACGCCCACCGGGTTGCCCCGGTGGAAGAGCTCGGCGCGGTGGTGCAGCGCGTTGACCCGGTAGATCTTGGCGACGGTGCCGCCGAGGAGGGTCTCGGTCCGGACGAGGACACCCTTCGCCGGGTCCGCCGGGGCGCCGGTCGGCGTGACGGCCGACGCCTCGCCCCCGGCGGTCGTACCGGCCGAGGGCTTCGCGTCCCCCGGCTTCGCGTCCGACTGCTGGGCGCCCGAAGCGCCCGAAGCACCCGGAGCCGGGGCGGAAGCGGCCGGGGCCGGGGCCGACGGGACCGAGGCGGCCCCGGCCGGGCCGTCGGCGGCGAAGGCGGCTCCGGCGCCGAGCGCCGGGGCGGTGATCGCGACGCCCGCGACGAGGGTGGCGGCGAGGGCGGTACGAAGGGCGGTGCGCACAACGACTCCTGGAGGATCAGGCAGGTGAATGGGAGAGTCGCATACCGCTTTTTCTCGGTCGGTCCGTATGTCCGGTGAGGTCTGGCTGGCTGCTGAGGAAAATCTATTGATCATGTATTCAGGAGTTGTCCGCTCCATGTCACGGACCTGTGACAGCGCTCACAGCGGAGCCGCCCGACTGTGACCTCCGGCTCTGCCGTCCCGGTCCCCTGTACAGGTCGCTACGCGCGTAGATATGCTCGACTGGTGACCATGCCCACCACTGCATCCGCAGCACCCTCCCCCGCGGCCCCCGGCGCGGGAGGTGCCCCCTTCGCCGACGTGACCGCGTCCGACGGTGCGCTGCGCCGCTTCCTCCACGGGCTGCCCGGCGTCGACGCCGTCGGCCTGGAGGCGCGCGCCGCCGCCCTCGGCACCCGCTCGATCAAGACCACGGCCAAGGCGTACGCCATCGACCTGGCCATTTCCATGATCGACCTGACGACGCTCGAAGGCGCGGACACCCCGGGCAAGGTCCGGGCGCTCGCCGCCAAGGCCGTCCACCCCGATCCGACCGACCGCGCGACCCCGACGACCGCCGCCGTCTGCGTCTACCCCGACATGGTGGCCACCGCCAAGGCCACCCTCGCGGGCTCCGACGTCAAGGTCGCCTCGGTCGCCACCGCCTTCCCGGCGGGCCGCGCCGCGCTCCCCGTGAAGCTGGCCGACACGGCCGACGCCATCGCCGCGGGCGCCGACGAGATCGACATGGTCATCGACCGGGGCGCGTTCCTCGCCGGGCGCTACCTGGAGGTCTTCGAGCAGATCGTCGCGGTCAAGGCGGAGTGCGGCGACCGCGCCCGCCTCAAGGTGATCTTCGAGACCGGCGAGCTGTCCACGTACGACAACATCCGCCGCGCCTCCTGGCTCGGCATGATGGCGGGCGCGGACTTCATCAAGACGTCGACCGGCAAGGTCGCGGTGAACGCCACCCCGGCGAACACGCTGCTGATGCTGGAGGCGGTGCGCGACTTCCGGGCGCAGACCGGTGTGCAGATCGGTGTGAAGCCCGCGGGCGGCATCCGCACCACCAAGGACGCGATCAAGTTCCTGGTCATCGTGAACGAGACCGCGGGCGAGGACTGGCTGGACAACCACTGGTTCCGCTTCGGCGCCTCCAGCCTGCTCAACGACCTGCTGATGCAGCGTCAGAAGCTGGCGACCGGCCGCTACTCCGGCCCCGACTACGTGACGGTGGACTGATCAACATGGCATCTGCATTCGAGTACGCACCGGCACCGGAGTCCCGGTCCGTCGTCGACATCGCGCCCAGCTACGGCCTGTTCATCGACGGCGAGTTCGTCGAGGCGGCCGACGGCAAGGTCTTCAAGACCGTCTCCCCCGCCACCGAGGAGGTCCTCTCCGAGGTCGCCCAGGCGGGCGCCGAGGACGTCGACCGCGCGGTGAAGGCGGCCCGCAGGGCCTTCGAGAAGTGGTCGGCGCTGCCCGGCGCCGAGCGCGCCAAGTACCTCTTCCGCATCGCCCGGATCATCCAGGAGCGCAGCCGCGAGCTGGCCGTCCTGGAGACCCTGGACAACGGCAAGCCGATCAAGGAGACCCGCGACGCGGACCTCCCGCTGGTCGCCGCGCACTTCTTCTACTACGCGGGCTGGGCCGACAAGCTCGACCACGCGGGCTACGGGGCGGACCCGAGGCCGCTGGGCGTGGCCGGTCAGGTCATCCCGTGGAACTTCCCGCTGCTCATGCTGGCGTGGAAGATCGCCCCGGCGCTGGCCACGGGCAACACGGTGGTCCTCAAGCCCGCCGAGACGACCCCGCTGAGCGCCCTGTTCTTCGCGGACGTCTGCCGTCAGGCGGGACTGCCGAAGGGCGTCGTCAACATCCTTCCCGGATACGGGGAGACGGGCGCCGCGCTGGTCGGGCACCCGGACGTGAACAAGGTCGCCTTCACCGGTTCGACCGCCGTCGGCAAGGCCATCGCCCGGTCCGTCGCCGGTACGGACAAGAAGGTCACCCTGGAGCTGGGCGGCAAGGGCGCCAACATCGTCTTCGACGACGCCCCCCTCGACCAGGCGGTCGAGGGCATCGTCAACGGCATCTTCTTCAACCAGGGCCAGGTCTGCTGCGCGGGCTCGCGCCTTTTGGTCCAGGAGTCGGTCCAGGACGAGCTGCTCGACGCGCTCAAGCGCCGTCTGAGCACCCTGCGCCTGGGCGACCCGCTGGACAAGAACACCGACATCGGCGCCATCAACTCCGCCGAGCAGCTGGCCCGTATCACCGCGCTGGTGGAGCGGGGCGAGGCGGAGGGCGCCGAGCGCTGGTCCGCCCCCTGCGAACTCCCCTCCTCCGGCTACTGGTTCGCCCCGACGCTCTTCACGAACGTCACCCAGGCGCACACCGTGGCCCGCGACGAGATCTTCGGCCCGGTCCTGTCGGTGCTGTCCTTCCGCACGCCCGCCGAGGCCGTCGCGAAGGCCAACAACAGCCAGTACGGCCTGTCCGCGGGCATCTGGTCGGAGAAGGGCTCCCGCATCCTCGCGGTCGCCGACAAGCTCCGCGCCGGTGTCGTCTGGGCCAACACGTTCAACAAGTTCGACCCGACCTCGCCCTTCGGCGGCTACAAGGAGTCGGGCTTCGGCCGTGAAGGCGGCCGTCACGGTCTGGAGGCCTACCTCGATGTCTGAGTCGACCAACCGTCTGAGCGTCTTCAAGACCTACAAGCTGTACGTCGGGGGCAAGTTCCCCCGCTCCGAGAGCGGCCGGGTGTACGAGGTGACGGACTCGAAGGGCGCGTGGCTGGCGAACGCCCCGCTCTCCTCCCGCAAGGACGCCCGTGACGCGGTCGTCGCCGCCCGCAAGGCCTTCGGCGGCTGGTCGGGCGCGACCGCGTACAACAGGGGCCAGATCCTCTACCGCGTCGCCGAGATGCTGGAGGGCCGCCGCGAGCAGTTCGTCCGCGAGGTCGGCGAGGCCGAGGGCCTGTCGAAGTCGAAGTCGGCGGCGGTCGTCGACGCGGCGATCGACCGCTGGATCTGGTACGCGGGCTGGACCGACAAGATCGCCCAGGTCGTGGGCGGCGCCAACCCGGTCGCGGGCCCGTACTTCAACCTGTCCTCGCCCGAGCCGACCGGTGTCGTCACGGTCGTGGCCCCGCAGGACTCGTCGTTCCTCGGCCTGGTCTCGGTGATCGCCCCGGTGATCGCCACGGGCAACACGGCCGTGGTCATCGCCTCGGAGAAGGCGCCGCTCCCGGCGCTCTCCCTGGGCGAGGTGCTCGCCACCTCCGACCTGCCCGGCGGTGTCGTGAACATCCTGTCCGGCAAGGCGTCCGAGATGGGCCCGCACCTCGCGGCCCACCAGGACGTCAACGCGATCGACCTCACGGGCGCGACCGGCGGCGACCTCGCCCGCGACCTGGAGATCGCGGCGGCGGACAACCTGAAGCGGGTGCTGCGCCCCCGTGCGGAGGACTTCACCGCGTCCCCCGGCACGGACCGGCTGACCGCCTTCCTGGAGACGAAGACCGTCTGGCACCCCACGGGTTCGCTGGGCGCGGGCGGTTCCTCGTACTAGAGGCGCCACCCCTCGTCAGGAGCGCGCCCGTCGCGGCCCCGGGACCTCCCGGGGCCGCGACCCGTTCAGGGCAGCATCCCCTGGGTCAGCGGGCCCGCGACCGGCAGGTCCGCGACCGAGCCGCCCTTGGTGACGTGGTCGGTCACCAGGTTCGTGCCGACCGGCTTGAAGTCGGAGACCTGGGTGCCGAGGCCGTTGGCCAGCGGGTCCACGCCGGTGTTGGCCAGCGGGTCGAGCTGGAGCCGGGTCAGCGGCGCCACGCCGTGGGCGACACCGGAGAGCGCGCCCTCACCGGCCGCCACGGGGTCCGTCCGGGTCAGCGAGTCGACGGGCAGCGGCAGCGGGGCCGCCGCCTGAGCCGCCGCTCCCCCGCCGAACACCGCCGCACCGACCGCGGTGACACCGAGCCCTGCCCTGAGCAGGGCGCTGCGGCGGGAGGTCCGGGATGCTGCGTGACGCGCCATGATGTTCCTTCCGAAGGGTGATCGGGCGGACACCGACAGTAGTTGAGGTGTGATGCTCGATACCAACGGCCTTCCTCGGGGGTCCCCTGCACGGGGGAATGGTTCACACTGGTGTCCCGTGAGTTCCCTACCGATCCCGACCCGTGTCGTCCTGCTCGCGGGCCCCTCCGGCTCCGGCAAGTCGTCCCTCGCCGCCGTCACCGGCCTCCCGGTCCTGCGCCTCGACGACTTCTACAAGGAGGCGGGCGATCCGTCGCTCCCCCTCGTCGGGGGAAGCGAGGACACCGACTGGGACTCCCCGCTGTCCTGGGACGCGGACGCCGCCGTCGCCGCCATCGTCGAACTGTGCCGTACGGGACGGACCGACGTCCCCGTGTACGACATCTCCACCAGCTCCCGGACGGGGCGGGAGACCTTCGGCATCGAGCGGACCCCGCTGTTCGTCGCGGAGGGCATCTTCGCCGCCGAGATCGTGGCCCGCTGCCGTGAGCTCGACGTCCTCGCCGACGCGCTCTGCCTGCGCGGACACCCCTCGACGACCTTCCGCCGCAGGCTCGTCCGCGACCTCGGCGAGGGCCGCAAGTCGGTGCCGTTCCTGCTGCGCCGGGGCTGGCGCCTGATGCGCGCCGAGCGGGCCATCGTCGCCCGGCAGACGGCCCTGGGCGCCCACCCCTGCGCCAAGCCGGAGGCCCTGGGCCGGCTGGCCGCCGCGGCGGCGGGCCGCCACCGCGCCCCGGCCGGCCGATAGCCGGACCCCGGCCGGACACCCCCGGCCGGACACCCCCGCACGGACACCCGCCGCACGGACACCGAAGCGCACGGACACCGACGCGCAGGGACACCGACGCGCAGGGACACCGACGCGCAGGGGCCCGGCCGGACATCCGCCCGGCCGGGCCCCTCGGACACAGCACGACGCGGGCCGTACAAGCCCCCCCCGGCTTGTGCGACCCGCGCCGTTCCCCCGTACCCCCGTACGGTTCCCCCGTGCTCCCGGCGGCCCCGATCCCCCGTGGCCGCCGGGGTCGTTCCCCCGTTCCCCCCTGCCTTCAGGCCACCAGCTCGCCGAAGGACTCCTCCTCGTCACGGCCGAAGCTGAGCACCTCGTCCTCGCGCAGCCGCCGCAGCGACCGCCAGATGCTCGACTTCACCGTGCCGACACTGATGTCCAGGATCTCCGCGATCTCCGGATCGGTCCGGCCCTCGTAGTAGCGCAGCACCAGCATGGTCCGCTGGAGCTCGGGCAGCCGGGCGAGGGCCTGCCACAGCACCGCGCGCAGCTCCGTGCCGCGCATCGCGTCCGACTCGCCGACCGTCTCCGGCAGCTCCTCGGTCGGGTACTCGTTCAGCTTGCGGCGGCGCCAGGCGCTGATGTGCAGATTGGTCATGGTCCGGCGGAGGTATCCGCCGACCGCGGCCTTGTCGCTGATCCGCTCCCAGGCGCGGTACGTGGAGAACAGCGCGCTCTGGAGCAGGTCCTCCGCGTCGAAGCGGTCGCCGGTCAGGTGGTAGGCGGTGGCGTACAGGGAGGCACGACGCTCCTGGACGTAGGCCGTGAACTCGGCCTCCGAACAGCTGGCGCGTTCCCCCGTGACCTCCCCGTACGCCGCTCCCCCGTCAGCGACGGCGACCATGTGCGGCGCCTTGCGCTGACGCCCGACGCTGCGAACGCACCCCCGTCCGTTCACCGCGCCGGACTTCTCGGTGCTCCGCACGACGTCGTGGAGCCTCGTGATCACTGCGCCTGAGGTGGTGCCCTGCAGTGCGGTCATCTCGACCCCCCCGTCGGTTGGAGTGCTGTTCGGTCCGTGTGCCAGAAGCTTGCCGAGCGGACTTCATGGCGTTGTCCGCCGACTGTCACAGGCGTGTCACAGGCCCCCGGGACGGAGGCGTGGCTCCCCGCGGTCGAACTCGGACGGCCGCATACGACAGAATGCTGCCCGTGCCTTTTCTGTTGCTGATCGAGGACGACGACGCCATCCGCACGGCCCTCGAACTCTCCCTGTCACGGCAGGGCCACCGGGTGGCCACCGCCGCGACCGGAGAGGACGGCCTCCAGTTGCTGCGCGAGCAGCGGCCTGACCTCGTGGTGCTCGACGTCATGCTGCCCGGCATCGACGGCTTCGAGGTCTGCCGGCGGATCCGCCGCACCGACCAGTTGCCGATCATCCTGCTGACCGCCCGCAGCGACGACATCGACGTCGTCGTGGGCCTGGAGTCCGGCGCCGACGACTACGTGGTGAAGCCGGTCCAGGGCCGGGTCCTGGACGCCCGCATCCGGGCCGTCCTGCGGCGCGGCGAACGGGAGTCGACCGACTCGGCGACGTACGGCTCGCTGGTCATCGACCGGTCCGCGATGACGGTCACCAAGAACGGCGAGGACCTCCAGCTCACCCCCACCGAGCTGAGACTGCTCCTCGAACTGAGCAGGCGGCCCGGACAGGCGCTCTCCCGGCAGCAGTTGCTGCGGCTGGTGTGGGAGCACGACTACCTGGGCGACTCGCGGCTCGTCGACGCCTGTGTGCAGCGGCTGCGCGCCAAGGTGGAGGACGTGCCGTCCTCCCCGACCCTCATCCGCACCGTGCGGGGAGTCGGCTACCGGCTGGACGTCCCTGCGTGAGCAAAGGCATCCTCACCCGGCTGCGGCTCTCCAGTCTGCGGCTGCGGCTCGTCGTCGTCTTCGCGCTGGTCGCCCTCGGCGCCGCCGTCGCCGCCTCCGGCATCGCGTACTGGCTCAACCGCGAGGCGGTGCTGACCCGCACCCAGGACGGGGCGCTCAACGACTTCCGCCAGGAGATGCAGAACCGGGCGGCCACGCTGCCGCTCCGGCCCACCCAGGACGACCTGCGGCGGACCGCCGAGCAGATGGCCATGGGCAGCGCCGACTACCAGGTGCTGCTGCTCGGCGAGCGGGACGCGGGCAAGCCGATCGTCGGCGCCTCCGACCCGGACGACTTCACCCTGGCCGACGTGCCGCGGGCGCTCCAGGACGCGGTGGGCACCGAGCGTGCCGTGACGGAGGCCAACCCGTACCCGTACCACCTGTTCTGGCAGCGCGTCGAGCGGGGCGGCACGCCGTACCTGGTCGGCGGCGCGCGGGTCGACGGCGGCGGGCCCACCGGTTACATGTTCAAGTCGCTCGCGGCGGAGAAGGCGGACCTGAACTCGCTCGCCTGGTCCCTGGGCATCGCCACCGCGCTCGCCGTGGTCGGCTCCGTGCTGCTCGCGCAGGTCTCGGCGACCACCGTGCTCCGGCCCGTGCACCGGCTCGGCGAGGCCGCCCGGCAGCTCGGCGAGGGCAAGCTCGACACCCGGCTGCGGGTCACCGGCGCGGACGAACTCTCCGATCTCACCCGTACGTTCAACAGCGCGGCCGAGTCCCTGCAGAAGAAGGTCGCGGACATGAGCGCGCGGGAGGAGTCCTCCCGGCGGTTCGTCGCCGACATGTCGCACGAGCTGCGCACCCCGCTGACCGCGCTGACCGCCGTCACCGAGGTCCTGGAGGACGAGCAGGACTCCCTCGACCCGATGATCGCACCCGCGGTGGCGCTCGTGGTCAGCGAGACCCGGCGCCTCAACGACCTGGTGGAGAACCTGATGGAGGTGACCCGCTTCGACGCGGGGACCGCCCGTCTGGTCCTCGACCCCGTCGACATCGCCGACCAGATCACCGCCTGCGTCGACGCCCGCGCCTGGCTCGACGCGGTGGACCTGGACGCCGAGCGCGGGATCGTCGTGCCGCTCGACCCGCGCCGCCTCGACGTGATCCTGGCCAACCTGATCGGCAACGCGCTGAAGCACGGCGGTTCGCCGGTCCGCGTCTCGGTGCGCACCGAGGAGGACGAGCTGGTCATCGCGGTCCGCGACCACGGGCCCGGCATCCCCGAGGAGGTGCTGCCGCACGTCTTCGACCGCTTCTACAAGGCGAGCGCGTCCCGGCCCCGGTCCGAGGGCAGCGGGCTCGGTCTCTCCATCGCCATGGAGAACGCGCTGATCCACGGCGGTTCGATCACCGCGTCCAACTCGGTCGGCGAGGACGGGGCGGTGGACGGGGCGGTCTTCGTGCTGCGGCTCCCGCTGGACGCCTCGGACATCACGCGCGAGGTGCGGACCCGCAGCGGCCAGGGCGAGGTGGAGGAAGCGTGAGGCGCCGTACTTCCGGACGTACGGGCACGGCGGGCGCCCTGGTGGCGGTCGCGGTCGCCGCGCTCGTCACCGGCTGCGGGATCAGGACCACCTCGGTCCCGGTCGACGCGGGCGCGGCGCCCTCCCGGGTGCCGTGCAGCGTTCCGGGGGACGCGGCGACGGGCGGCACCGTCCAGGGCGTGCCGGTCCGGGTGTTCCTGGTCTGCGGCTCCCAGCTGGAGACGGTGGACCGGCGGTCGCCGCTGCCGGAGGAGAAGGCGGGCGGGGACCCGGTCCGGATGGCCCGGGGGCTGCTGGCGCAGCTGCTCGCCGAGCCCTCGGAGAGCGAGCGGGCGGCCGGGTTCACGACGGCGGTGCGGGGCCCGCTGTCCGTGGACGGCGGGCGCGGGGGCGACCCGGCGGGCACGCTGCGGCTGAGCCGCCAGCCGGAGGACCTGACGCCGACGGCCCTGGCGCAGCTCGTGTGCACCTTCGCGGAGAGCTCGGCGGGCGCGGGCGACCACACGGCCCTGCTGGGCGGCCCCGGGCCGTACCCGCCGAAGCGCTACCGCTGCACCACGGAGCTGCGCGAGCGCCCGGAGTCGTCCCCGCCGACGGCTCCGCCGGTGACGCCCGCCCCGACGAGGGCGACCCCCGTCCCGACGGCGGGCTGAAGGACCGCGCCCGCCCCCGCGCACCCGGGCGGGACACCCCGGCGGGCGAGTCGGCCGAGGTCGGGTGGGGCCGAGTGGGTCGGCCCCAGGCCGAGTGGGTCGGGTGGGGCGTCGGCGGCCCCCGGGGCCGTGCGGGCGCGGGGCGGGAGTGGGGCGTTCCTCACGTTCCCGTCCGGGAGGGCGGCGGAACCGATTCCGGCGTCGGGGGCGTCTTGGGGGGCGTGCAGCGTCAAGGTTCGGGCGGCAGTGCCGCCGTGGTCGTCCGCGTGGCGGGGTTCGTCCTCCTCGCCGCGCATCTGCTGCTCGTCGCGTGGATCGGTCTCCGGCCACGTGACGTGGCCTGGGTGACCGCGCCGAACACGGTCCCCCTGGCGGGTCTGCGGGCCGATCTGGCGCTCGGGACCGCCGCCGCGGTCCGGCTGATCGCCGAGGGGCTGCTGTTCCTCGCCCCGCTCGGGGTGCTGCTCCCGATGGCCGACGGACGTCTCGACGTCTCCCCGTGGGCCTCGCTGGCCCGGACGACCGCCGCGGGCGCCCTGGTGTCGCTCGCGCTGGAGCTGCTCCAGACCGCCGTGCCCGGTCAGGTGGTGGACGTGGACTCCGTCCTGCTGAACACGGCGGGCGTGGCGCTGGCGCACCTGCTGTTCGTCCCGGCCGGGCGGCACCGGCTGCGCCGCGGGCCGCGGGCGCGGCGGGCGGCCTCATCCCGGAGGACCACACCGGGCCGGGGGACGACCCTGCTGCGGAACGAGGGGTCTCAGGGTGCGACCCCGACGATTACCAGGGTTCCGATCGCCCGGTAGGCCGAGGCCCCCGGACCCCCTCGGGCGGCACCATGGAGACATCGGGAGCCCGGCAGAAGCGGTTCCCGCACCGACTCCGAAGGAGCACCACCATGGCCGCACTGACCCGCCCCCGTGACGGACGCGTGATCGGCGGAGTGTGCGCGGCGCTGGCCCGGCGCTTCGGCCTCTCCGCGTGGACGATGCGTCTGATCTTCATCGTCTCGTGCCTGCTGCCCGGCCCGCAGTTCCTGATCTACCTGGGCCTGTGGATCTTCCTCCCGGCGGAGAAGTCCTCTTCCACGTCCTGGTAGTGGCCGGACGGCCGTACGCCGAAGGGGCGCGCACCCGGGAGGACCGGGTGCGCGCCCCTTCGGCGTGGTGCGGGCCGGGGTCAGCCGATCGGCAGGCCGCCGAGGGGCAGACCGCCGAGGAGGCCGCCGAGGGGGGTGGCGCCGAGGCCGCTGGCGGCGGCACCGAGCGGGAGGTTCTGGGTGGCCTGTCCGGCGGCGGCCGGGACGGTCTTCACTCCCTGGTCGAGGCCCTGGCCGAGGGCGCCCTGCCCGGCGACGAGGGATTCGGCGGCGCCGTCGGGGAGCGTGGTGAGGCCGTCACCCAGCGGGACGGCCTGGGTCACCGTGCCCAGCGCGTCGGCGTCGAGCGGCAGGGACGGCGCGGCGGAGGCCGTGCCGGCGGCGGCGACGGCGAAAGCGGCACCGAGAGCGGCGACACCGAGCTTCTTGGCGGGAGACTGCTTCATCTGAAAATCTTCCTTGGGGAATCCGGGGGCTCGGGGAGAAAGCCCGGAGGGGAAATCCTGGGAATGCAGAGTTCCGCAACCTAGCCAGTGGACGGCCCGTCCGCAAACACCGGAAAGCGGCCGGGTGTCGCGCTCACCCGGCCGCTCCCGTCCCCTCACCGGGGCGGTGTTCAGCCCTTCGTACGGGAGGATTCGCTGGTCGCGGCGGTCTGCTGGAACAGCCATTCGGACTTCAGCTCGGCGTATCCGGGCTTGATGACCTCGTTGATCATGGCCAGGCGTTCATCGAAAGGAATGAACGCTGATTTCATCGCATTGACGGTGAACCACTGCATGTCGTCGAGCGTGTAAGCGAACGCCTCGGTCAGCAGCTCGAATTCGCGGCTCATGCTGGTGCCGCTCATCAGCCGGTTGTCGGTGTTGACCGTGGCCCGGAAGTGCAGCTTGCGGAGCAGACCGATGGGGTGCTCGGCGAACGAGGCGGCGGCCCCGGTCTGGAGGTTGGAGGAGGGGCACATCTCCAGCGGGATCCGCTTGTCGCGGACGTACGCCGCGAGCCGCCCCAGGGTCACCGAGCCGTCCTCGGCGACCTCGATGTCGTCGATGATCCGGACGCCGTGGCCGAGCCGGTCGGCGCCGCACCACTGGAGCGCCTGCCAGATGGACGGCAGTCCGAACGCCTCGCCCGCGTGGATCGTGAAGTGGTTGTTCTCGCGCTTCAGGTACTCGAAGGCGTCGAGGTGCCGGGTGGGCGGGTAGCCGGCCTCGGCGCCCGCGATGTCGAAGCCGACGACACCGGAGTCGCGGTAGCGGTTGGCGAGTTCCGCGATCTCCAGGGCGCGGGCCGCGTGCCGCATGGCGGTCAGCAGGGCGCCGACCCGGATGCGGTGCCCTGCGGCCCTCGCCAGCCGCTCGCCCTCGCGGAAGCCCTCGTTGACCGCCTCCACGACCTCTTCGAGGGTGAGACCGGCCTCCAGGTGCTGCTCGGGGGCGTAGCGCACCTCCGCGTAGACCACGCCGTCCTCGGCGAGGTCCACCACGCACTCGGCGGCCACCCGGACGAGGGCGTCCCGGGTCTGCATGACGGCGCAGGTGTGCGCGAAGGTCTCCAGGTACCGCTCCAGGGAACCGGAGTCGGCCGCTTCGCGGAACCAGACGCCGAGCTTGTCGGGCTCGGTCTCGGGGAGCTGCCCGTAGCCCTGCTCCCGGGCGAGTTCGATGATCGTGCCGGGGCGCAGTCCGCCGTCGAGGTGGTCGTGGAGGAGCACCTTCGGCGCGCGCCGGATCTGGTCCCCGGTGGGGACGCTGGGGGGCTGGCTCGTCATTTCCGCACTCTAGCGCCTACGCGCGTAGAGCGCGCCCCGTGGCGCGGGGTCCGTTCCGCCGTCCTCCCCTCCGGGGCCCGCTCCGGCTGTCCGCGCGCGACCGGGGACGTGTCCCGATTCGAACGTCCTTGAGCGGTAAGGGCGTTCGCTGAACGGACGATACGTAACAGAGACCGCGCGTACGACTGGCGTACACCTCGGCTTCTGAGACTGTTCTGTCATGGCGCACTTCGCACTCGTGGGGCCGCCCGACGCACGGAGACCCCGGCTCGGTCGGCCCGTTGGCGGTTCCCGGACCACGTCGGCGGGGGGCGTGGCGCTGCTCCTGCCGGACGGCGAGCCGGTGTCGGGCCGGGGCGCCTCCGCGCGGGCCCACGCGGCGGTGCTGCCGCTGGGACGCGCGCTGGTCCGCGCGGGCCGGGACGACGGCCTGGTGGCGCACGTGGTGCGCTACCGGGGGCGCGGCTGGAACGGGACGGACGCCGCTCTCGCGCGGGACGCCTCCTGGGCGGTCGCGGAGGCGGTGCGCCGGTACGGGGACGTCCCGGTCTGTCTCGTCGGACACGGTCTGGGGGCGCGGGCGGCGCTGCGGGCCGCCGGGCACGACGCGGTCGGCGCGGTGCTGGGGCTGGCCCCGTGGCTGCCGGAGGACGACATGGCGGCCGAGCCGGAGCCCGTACGGCAGCTCGTGGGACGGCGGGTGCTCCTCGTGCACGGCACCAACGACGCCAGGACCGACCCGGAGCTGTCGTTCCGGTTCGCCGAGCGGGCGAAGAAGGCCAACCGGGACACCTGCCGGTTCGAGGTGCACTCGGACGGGCACGCGCTGCGCCAGTACGCGGCCGAGGTCCGGGCGCTCGCCGCCGACTTCGTCCTCGGCGCCCTCTTCGCCCGGCCGGTCGCCCGGCCGCTGACCGACGCGATGGCCGCTCCCCCGCCGCTGGGCCTGCGGATGCCGCTCGCGGCGGGCTTCGGCGGCTCACGCCGGAGGTGAGGGCCCCGCGCGGCTCACGCCGGAGGTGAGGGCTCCTCGGCGGCCCGCCCCGGGGGCGAGGGCTCCTTCGGCAGCAGCCGCCCGCGCCTGCCCAGCAGGAACTTCTTGAAGGCGGCGACGGGGGCGGTGTCCGGGTGGCCGTCGAGCCAGGCGACGCCGATCTCGCGGACCGCGCGCGGGGCCGTGACGGTCAGCTCGACCACCCCGGGGCGGGGCACGGCGGGCGGCGGCAGCAGGGCGACGCCGAGTCCGGCGGCGACCAGACCGCGCAGGGTCTCGGCCTCCTCGCCCTCGAAGGCGATCCGGGGCCGGAAGCCCGCCTCCGCGCACAGGTCGTCGGTGATGCGGCGGAGCCCGTACCCCGGTTCCAGGGTCACGAAGGTCTCGTCGGCCGCCTCGGCGAGGCGGACCCTCCGGCGGCCCGCGAGCCGGTGGTCGTCGGGGACCACGAGCCGCAGCCGCTGCTCGTCGAGGCGGCGGCCGACCAGATCGGGGGCGTCGGGCACCGGGGAGGTCAGGCAGAGGTCGAGGTCACCGGCCCTGAGCCGCTCGATCATGGCCTCGCCGTAGTTCTGGACGAGGGTGAAGCGGATGCGCGGGTGGTCGACGCGGAAGGCCCGGATGAGCCCGGGGACGGTCTCGGAGCCCATGGTGTGGAGGAAGCCGAAGGCCACCCGCCCGGCCGTCGGGTCGGCGTCGGCCCGTACGGTGTCGGCGGCCCGTTCCACCTCGGCGAGCGCCCGGTCGGCGGCGGTGAGGAAGCGGCGGCCCGCCGGGGTGAGGGAGACCGTGCGACCGCGCCGGGCGAAGAGGGTGACCCCGAGGTCCTCCTCGAGCCGGGCCACGGCCCGGGAGAGCGTCGACTGGGGGACGCCCATCTCGGCGGCGGCCCGGGTCACGTGCTCGTGCCGGGCGACGGCGGCGAAGTACGCGAGCCGGGGCGCGAGCAGCAGTCCCATGTCTTCTTCGTTACTACTCGGTGACAGGCGAGGCCCTGACCTGTACTCATGCGCCATGGGATCGATTACAGCAGATCCGTGCATTGGACGCATGAAACCGGGCGTCCTACGTTCGTGCCATGCCTTCCGTCAGTACCGAGGCGGTCGCCTCCACCGCGCCCGCCGACCCCGCCGCCGACACCCGCCTCGCCCCGGGCACGCCCGCCTTCCGCCGTACGAGCCTCGCGCTCTTCGCCGCGGGCCTCGCCACCTTCGCGCTCCTCTACTCCACGCAGGCCCTCCTCCCGGCGATCTCCGCCGAGTTCGGCGCCACCGCCTCCGCCGCCTCCTGGACGGTCTCCGCCGCCACCGGCGCCCTCGCCCTCCTCGTCCTGCCGCTCAGCGCCCTCTCGGAGCGCTTCGGACGCCGCACGATGATGACCGCCTCCCTGACCGCCTCGGTGGTCCTGGCGCTCCTCGTGCCGCTCGCCCCGAACCTGGAGTCGCTGATCGCGCTGCGCGCCCTCCAGGGCGCGGCGCTCGCCGGGCTCCCGGCCTCCGCGATGGCGTACCTCGCCGAGGAGGTGCGGCCCCGGGCGCTGATCGGCGCGATCGGCCTCTTCGTCGCGGGCAACTCGATCGGCGGCATGAGCGGCCGACTGGTCACCAGCTGGGTCGCCCAGCTGTGGGGCTGGCGGGCCGGTCTGGCAGCCGTCGGCGTGACCTCCCTGCTGTGCGCGCTGGCGTTCCGCGCGCTGCTGCCGAAGGCCCGGCACTTCACCCCCGGCACCCTGAACCCGAAGGCGCTCGCGCGGACCGTGCGGACCCATCTCGCGGACCCGCTGCTGATGCGGCTGTACGTGATCGGCGCGCTGTTCATGACGGTCTTCGGCGCGGTCTACACCGTGATCGGCTACCGCCTGGTGGAGGCCCCGTTCTCGCTGCCGCAGGGCGTCATCGGCTCGATCTTCCTGGTCTACCTGGTCGGTACGGCCTCCTCGGCGGCGGCCGGACGGCTCGTCGGGCGGCTCGGCCGCCGCGGGGCGCTGTACCTGGCGGTCTCCACCACCGCCGCCGGTCTGCTCCTCTCGCTCGCCGACTCGCTGCCCGCGGTCCTCGCGGGCCTGGTGCTGATCACGGCCGGATTCTTCGCGGGCCACGCCGTCGCCTCCTCCTCGGTGAGCCGTACGGCCAGGACGGGCCGCGCGCAGGCCTCGGCGCTCTACCAGTCGGCGTACTACCTGGGCAGCAGCGCCGGAGGCACCCTCGGCGCGGTCGCCTTCCACACCGGCGGCTGGGCGGGCACCGTCGTCATCGGTCTCGTCGCGGTCCTCGGCGTCGTGTCCGTCACGCTGTACGGCAGCCTCAGCGCCCGCACCGCGGCACGTCGGCTCCAGCTCGCCGCGCCCTGCTGAATCCGGACGGATTCCGACCGGTTCCGCGTCCGGAATCCTCCTGGAACCCATCCGGTTTCCCTGCAACTGAGACGCTCCCCCTCACGTCCTGACGGACAGAGACCAACGGGGAGTTGACAGAGATGAAGCGAATACTGGGCAGGGCGGGGAAAAGGGCCGGACTGGCGGCCGGGGTCGCCTCGATGCTGGTGCCGATGACGGTCGCGCTCGGCGCGGCACCGGCGCAGGCGGCGTCCTGCAACGTGACGACGGGCCCGTACCAGAAGCAGGTCGAGAAGTTCCTCGGGCGGACGGCCGACGGGCGCCAGTCGCTCGCCGACTGCAAGGCCGTCCAGGCGTTCCAGGTGAAGCACGGCATCACGCCGAGCGCCGGATACGCCGGGACGGTCACCTGGCGCACCATGGACACCATGCTCAAGCAGCGGGCGGCGGGGACCAACCCCAACAAGGACCGCGCGTGTCCGACCAACCGGGGCCGGATCGCCTGTGTGGACCTGACCCGCCAGCTGAGCTGGATCCAGGACGGCACCCGTCTCACGTTCGGCCCCGTGCCGGTCCGTACCGGCAAGGACGGCACCGAGACCCGGACCGGCTCGACGAAGATCTACATGCGGAACATCAACCACTGGTCGACGCTCTACAACGTCTCCATGCCGTACGCGCAGTTCTTCGACGGCGGGCAGGCCTTCCACTCGACCACCAAGTCCATGTGGAACCCGCCCGGTTCGGCCGGCTGCGTCAACATGCGCCCGGCCGACGCGAAGACGTACTGGAACCTCCTGCGCAACGGCGACGACGTCTTCGTCTACGGCCGCAAGCCGGGAACCTGACCCCCGCTGTCAGTCCGCTGGGGTAGCTTCCCTCTCACCGGTACCGAACGGGTGCCGGTGAGGGGTGAGTGGGGTGTGGACCCGATGAGTGACGCAGCGACCGCGACGACCGACCAACTCGACAAGTACCGCAGGGAACTGACCGGTTACTGCTACCGGATGCTCGGATCGTCCTTCGAGGCGGAGGACGCGGTGCAGGACACCATGGTCCGCGCCTGGAAGGCGATCGAATCCTTCGAGGGCCGCTCCTCGCTGCGGTCCTGGCTGTACCGGATCGCCACCAACGTCTGCCTGGACGCGCTGAACGCGGGCAACCGGAGGGCACGGCCGATGGATCTGACCGGACCGACCCCGGTGGCCCAGGCCCAGCTCGTCAAGCAGCCGGAGATCACCTGGCTGGAGCCGATCCCCGACGGACGGGTGCTGCCCTCCGTCGCGGACCCGGCGGAGACGGCCGTCTCCCGCGAGACCGTGCGGCTGGCCTTCGTCGCCGCCCTCCAGCACCTGCCGCCCAAGCAGCGGGCGGTGCTCATCCTGCGCGAGGTGCTCGCCTGGAAGGCCAGCGAGGTCGCCGAGCTCCTCGACACCAGCGTCGCCTCGGTGAACAGCGCCCTCCAGCGGGCCCGCGCCACCCTCGCCGAGCAGGCACCGGCCACCTCCGACACGGCGAACCCGCTGGACGAGGAGCAGAAGGCCCTCCTGGAGCGGTACGTGGCCGCCTTCGAGGGCTACGACATGAAGGCCCTGACCGCGCTCCTCCACGAGGACGCGACCATGACCATGCCGCCCTACGACCTCTGGCTCCAGGGTCACGACGACATCGTCGGCTGGATGCTGGGCGTCGGCGACGTGTGCCGCGGCTCGAAGCTGGTGCCCACCGTGGCCAACGGCTCCCCCGCCTTCGCCCACTACCACCCGGACCCGGAGGGCGGCTTCAGCCCCTGGGCGCTCATCGTCCTGGAGCTGCGCGACGGCAAGGTCGCGGGGATGGACTTCTTCCTGGACACCCCGCGCTGGTTCCCGCTCTTCGACCTCCCGGCCCGACTGGAGGCGTGAGGACGGCACCGGGTCGTCCCTTCCGGTCCGGAAGGATGCCGGAGGGGACGGCCTACGGGGACGGCGGCCCGTCCTCCGCGACCAGGGTCCCGTCGAGACCCGTCAGCAGGAGCAGGGCCCGCAGCTCCGGGCCCGCTCCGTGGAAGCGGATGCGGTGCCCCCGCCGCCCGGCGGCCAGCCCCAGCCGGGCCAGGGCGTCCACGGCGGCGAGGTCGGCGCGGGCGAGCGCGCCCACCTCGCACACCACCTCACCGGGCGGGGCCGCTCCCAGCTCGGCGCAGAGCAGCGCCACCTCGGCCCGGGTGGGGCACGCGGTCAGGGTCACGACGAACGGTTGTCTCATGTCCACATGCCTGTGACCGGACGGCGCCCCGGAACTCATCGGTGGTTCCGGGACACCGGGGGTACGGAACTCAGGCGATGCGGTCCAGGACGATCGGGTTCGGGGTGAAACCGGTGCCCTCGGCCGCGATGTCCCAGGCCGCGTCCAGGGACTTCAGGGCGTAGTCGAACTTCTCCGGGGTGTCCGTGTGCAGGGTGAGCAGCGGCTGCCCCGCCGTCACCGTGTCGCCCGGCTTCGCGTGCAGCTCGACACCCGCGCCCGCCTGCACCGGGTCCTCCTTGCGGGCCCGGCCCGCGCCCAGGCGCCAGGCGGCGATGCCGATGTCGTACGCGTCGAGACGGGTCAGGACGCCCGAGGACGGGGCGGTCAGCACGTGCTGCTCACGGGCGACCGGGAGGGCCGCGTCCGGGTCGCCGCCCTGGGCCGCGATCATCCGGCGCCAGACGTCCATCGCGGAGCCGTCGGCGAGTGCCTTCGCCGGGTCGGCGCCCTTGATCCCGGCCGCGTCGAGCATCTCGCGGGCGAGCGCGATCGTCAGCTCCACGACGTCCGCCGGGCCGCCGCCCGCCAGGACCTCGACCGACTCGCGGACCTCCAGGGCGTTGCCCGCGGTGAGGCCGAGCGGGGTGGACATGTCGGTGAGCAGCGCCACCGTCCGCACCCCGCTGTCGGTGCCGAGGCCGACCATCGTCGAGGCCAGCTCGCGGGCGTCCTCGATGTTCTTCATGAAGGCGCCGGTGCCGACCTTGACGTCGAGGACCAGGGAGCCGGTGCCCTCGGCGATCTTCTTCGACATGATCGAGGAGGCGATCAGCGGGATGGCCTCCACGGTGCCGGTGACGTCGCGGAGCGCGTACAGCTTCTTGTCGGCGGGGGCCAGGCCGTCGCCCGCCGCGCAGATGACCGCGCCGGTGGTGTCCAGGACGTGCAGCATCTCCTCGTTGGAGAGCAGGGCCCGCCAGCCGGGGATGGACTCCAGCTTGTCCAGGGTGCCGCCGGTGTGGCCGAGACCGCGGCCGGAGAGCTGCGGGACGGCCGCGCCGCAGGCGGCGACGAGCGGGGCGAGCGGGAGGGTGATCTTGTCGCCGACGCCGCCGGTGGAGTGCTTGTCGGCGGTGGGGCGGGAGAGCGCGTCGAAGTTCATGCGCTCGCCGCTGGCGATCATCGCGGCGGTCCAGCGGGCGATCTCCGCGCGGTTCATGCCGTTCAGCAGGATGGCCATGGCCAGGGCGGACATCTGCTCGTCGGCGACCGTGCCACGGGTGTACGCGTCGATGACCCAGTCGATCTGCTCGGGGCTCAGCTCGCCCTTGTCCCGCTTGGTGCGGATGACGGAGATGACGTCCATGGTGGTGCCTCTTTCTACGCGCATAGAAGGGGGAAAGGAGGAGCGGCCCTTCCCATCGTGCCGGAAGGGCCGCTCCGAGGTACTACTTCGACAGGTGCTCCGGGCCGAACGCCTGCGGGAGCATCTCGGCCAGCGTGACGAACCCCGCCGGGGTCTCCAGGACGAGACCGGGGCCGCCGAACTCGTGCAGGAGCTGCCTGCACCGGCCGCACGGCACCAGGGGCTCGCCCCGGCCGTCCACGCAGACGAAGTGGGTCAGCCGTCCGCCGCCGGACGCCTGGAGCGCGGACACCAGCCCGCACTCGGCGCACAGACCGAGGCCGAACGAGGCGTTCTCCACGTTGCAGCCGGAGACCGTCCGTCCGTCGTCGACCCGGGCCGCCGCGCCCACCGGGAACCCCGAGTACGGGGCGTAGGCGCGGGCCATGGCCGCGCGGGCCGTGGCCCGCAGGGCCTCCCAGTCGGCCTCGGCCAGGGTGTCCGTCACTTGCCCTGGCCCTTCCGGTAGGGCAGACCGTCCGCCTTGGGCATCCGCAGGCGCTGGGCCGACAGGGCCAGCACGAGCAGGGTGGTGATGTACGGGGCGGCGTCGACGAACTGGCTCGGGACCTGGTCGGTGAACGCGTACCAGAGGAAGAAGGCGGCGGAGAAGACGGCGGAGATCACGCCGGCCACGTACTTCTTCCGGTACAGCTGCCACACCGCGGCGAGGACGAGCAGGACCGCGACCAGCAGCAGCAGCGCGTGCACGTTCTCGGCGCCGCCGCGCAGCTTGAGGCTGTCGGTGAAGCCGAAGAGTCCGGCGCCGAGCGCCATGCCGCCGGGCATCCAGTTGCCGAAGATCATCGCGGCGAGGCCGATGTAGCCACGGCCGCCGGTCTGGCCCTCCTGGTAGATGCCGGTGGCGACGATCGCGAGGAACGCTCCGCCGAGACCGGCGAGGGCGCCGGAGGCGGTGACGGCGATGTACTTGTACTTGTAGACGTTCACGCCGAGGGACTCGGCCGCGACCGGGTTCTCACCGCAGGAGCGCAGCCGCAGGCCGAAGGCGGTGCGCCACAGGACCCACCAGGTGCCCGGGATCAGCAGCAGCGCGACGACGGTCAGCAGCGACAGGTTGGTGACCAGACCGCCGAGGATCCCGGCGATGTCGGAGATCAGGAACCAGTGCTTGCCCTGGAGGTCCACCAGCCAGTCGGACAGTCCTGGGACCGTGATCTGGGTGATCTCGTCGATGCGCGGGGACTGCTTGGAGGAGCCGCCCTCGGCCTCGCCGAACGTGAAGTTCGACAGGTACTGGGTGAAGCCGACCGCGAGGATGTTGATCGCGACACCGGAGACGATGTGGTTCACGTTGAACGTGACGGTGATGATCGCGTGCAGCAGACCGCCGAGCGCTCCGCCGAGGAGACCGAAGAGGACGCCCACCCAGGGGCCCCACTGGTATCCGGCCCAGGCACCGAACCAGGTGCCCAGGATCATCATGCCTTCGAGACCGATGTTGACGACACCCGCGCGCTCGGCCCACAGACCGCCGAGTCCGGCGAGACCGATCGGGACGGCGAGCTGGAGCGCTCCGGAGACCTGGCCGACGGAGGTCAGGTCGTCGGCGCCGGAGATGACCCGGACCAGGGAGAAGAGGACGAGGCCGGCCGCGGCGATCAGCATGATCCACGGCAGGGTGAGCTTGCGGCGCCCGGCGCCCTTGGGCGCGGTGCTCGGCTTGGTGGCTGTGCCGGTGCTCATGCCGAGACCTCCTTGTCGGTCTTGATGGCGCCGCCTGCGGCGAGCTCCTCGCCGACCTTCTGCTGCTGGAGACGGAGGCCGTAACGGCGGACGAGTTCGTAGGAGACGACCACGGCGATCACGATGATGCCCTGCATGATCTGCGTGATCTCCTTCGGGTAGCCCTCGACGTCCAGCGACGAGGACGCCTTGTCGAGGAACGCGAAGAGCAGAGCCGCGAAGAAGATGCCGACCGGGTGGTTGCGGCCGAGGAGGGCGATCGTGATGGCGGTGAAGCCGACGCCGACCGGGAACGACAGGCTGTACGTGTGGGTGTCGCCGAGCAGGGTCGGCATCCCGGAGAGACCGGCGAGACCGCCCGAGAGCAGCATCGAGGTGAGGATCATCTTCTTGGCGTCGACGCCGCTGGCCTGCGCGGCGGACTCGCTGGCGCCGGTGGCACGCAGGTCGAAGCCGAAGCGGGTGCGGTTGAGGACGAACCAGTAGACGACGCCGAGCGCGAGGGCGACGAAGGTGAAGCCGTAGATCTCGCCGTTGCCCTGGCCCATGTCGATGCCGGGGAACCAGCCGGACTCGGCGATCTTGCCGGTCGTGAGGTCGTTGGAGCCGGCGGGCTGGACGCCCAGGTTCTTCGGCAGGATCAGCCAGGCGATCAGGGAGGTCGCGATGGCGTTCAGCATGATCGTCGAGACGACCTCGGAGACGCCGCGGGTGGTCTTGAGGAGACCGGCGATACCGGCCCAGAAGGCTCCGGTGAGCGCCGCGACGAGCACGATGAGCAGGATGTGCAGCGGGCCGGGCAGCGAGACCGAGGCGCCGACGACGGCCGAGACCATCGCGGCGAGACGGTACTGGCCGTCGACGCCGATGTTGAAGAGGTTCATCCGGAAGCCGATGGCGACGGCCAGGGCTGCCAGGTAGTAGATCCCGGTCTGGTTGACGATCAGGACCTGGATGTCCGAGTACCCGGCGTTGTCGATCATCAGCTGGATCGGCTCGATCGGGTCGAGGCCCGTCGCGAGCAGCACCAGCATGGTGAGGACGAACGAGGAGACCAGCGCGAGCACCGGGCCGGCGGCCCCGATGATCAGCTTGTCCTTGTCGATTTTCATCATCGGGCGTCACCGTCTTCGGACTGCTCGGACTGCTCTTCGGTGCCTTCGAGGTGGCCGGAGGCCGCACCGGTCATGGCGGAGCCCAGCTCCTCGGGCGTGATGGTGGCGGGGTCCGCGTCCGCGACGAGCCTGCCGCGGTACATGACCCGGAGCGTGTCGGAGAGACCGATCAGCTCGTCGAGGTCCGCGGAGATCAGCAGCACCGCGAGGCCCTCGCGGCGGGCGTCCCGGATCGCGTCCCAGATCTGCGCCTGCGCGCCGACGTCCACACCACGGGTGGGGTGGGCGGCGATCAGGAACTTGGGGCCGTGGCTCATCTCGCGGCCGACGATCAGCTTCTGCTGGTTGCCGCCGGACAGCGAGGCGGCGGTGACGTCGATGCCGGGGGTGCGCACGTCGTACTCGCGCACGATCCGCTCGGTGTCCTGGCGGGCGGCCTTGAGGTCGAGGATGCCGCGCCGGGAGTTGGGCGCCTCGGTGACGTGGCCGAGGATGCGGTTCTCCCAGAGCGGGGACTCCAGGAGCAGGCCGTGGCGGTGCCGGTCCTCGGGGATGTAGCCGATGCCGCCCTCGCGGCGCTTGCGCACGGAGACCTTGGAGATGTCGGTGCCGTCGAGGCTGATGGAACCCGCGTCGGGGGTCGCCATGCCCATGAGGGCTTCGATCAGCTCGGTCTGGCCGTTGCCCTCGACACCCGCGATGCCCAGGATCTCGCCCTTGTGGATGGTGAGGGAGATGTCGTCGAGGAGCTTGCGGCCCGCGGCGACCTCCTCGTGCACCTCGAGGGTCCGCGCCGGGTCGGCGGGGGCGGCGGTGGTCAGCGGGGCGCCGGTGCCGCCGTTCTCGATCAGCGTCAGGTTCTTGACCTGAAGCATCGGCACGTCGGTGACGGTCGACTCGCGGGTCTCCGGGGAGGGCAGTTCGCTGCCGACCATCAGCTCGGCGAGCTGCTTGGTGGTGGCGGTCTTCGGGTCGGCGGTGCCGACGGTGGTGCCGCGCCGGATGACGGTGATGTCGTCGGCGACCTTCAGGACCTCGCCCAGCTTGTGCGAGATGAAGATGACCGTGAGGCCCTCCGCCTTGAGCTCGCGCAGGTTGTCGAAGAGCGCGTCGACCTCCTGCGGGACGAGGACGGCGGTGGGCTCGTCGAGGATGAGGATCTTCGCGCCCCGGAAGAGGACCTTGAGGATCTCCACGCGCTGCCGGTCGGCGACGCCGAGGTCCTCGACGAGGGCGTCGGGGCGGACCCCGAGGCCGTACGCGTCGGAGATCTCCCTGATCCGCTTCCGCGCCTTGGCTCCGATGCCGTACAGCTTCTCGCCGCCGAGGACCACGTTCTCCAGGACGGTGAGGTTGTCGGCGAGCATGAAGTGCTGGTGCACCATGCCGATGCCGCGCGCGATGGCGTCACCGGGGCTGGAGAAGGCGACCTGCTCGCCGTCGACGGCGATGGTGCCCTCGTCCGGCTTCTGCATACCGTAGAGGATCTTCATGAGGGTCGACTTGCCGGCGCCGTTCTCGCCGATGAGGGCGTGCACGGTGCCCTTGCGGACCGTGATGGCGATGTCCTTGTTGGCGATGACGCCGGGGAATCGCTTGGTGATGCCGTGAAGTTCCACGGCGGGGGGGCTGGACGCGTTGATGACGCACTCTCCTTGGCCGGAAGGAGTGGGAGCGGGAGGGCAGGGCGGGGCGAAGTTATCGTGCCAGGGAGACATCTACACGCGTAGCGCTGCCGAAAAGTGAAAATCCGTACGGGAATGGGACCGGGGCCCGGATCCAGTGGCGTGCCACTGGGGCCGGGCCCTCGGGCTCAAGGTCGTGACCTGCGTCCTTACGGAGCGGTCTTGACCGTGATCTTGCCGTCGACGATGTCCTTCTTCGCCTTCTCCACGGCGGCGGTGACATCGGTCATCTTGGTGTACGCCGGGTTGGAGTCGGCCAGGCCGACGCCGTCCGTGGCGAGGCCGTAGCGGACCTCACCGGACTCCGGCTTGCCGTCCTTGACGGACTTGACCAGGTTGAAGACCGAGTCCGAGACGTCCTTGGTGACCGAGGTCAGGATGTGGTCCTTGTACTTGGCCAGACCCGCCTGGTTGTACTGGTCGGAGTCGACGCCGATGGCCCACTTGCCCGCGTTCGCGGCGGCCTCGATGGAGCCGGAACCGGCCAGACCGGCGGCGGCGTAGATCACGTCGGCGCCCTTGTCGAGCTGGCCCTGCGCGGCGGCCTTGCCCAGGTCGGGCTTGGCGAAGCCGTCGAAGTTCGGCGGCTGGGTCAGGTACTGGGTGAGCACCTTCGCCTTGGGGTTGGTGTCCTTGACGCCCTGGGCGAAGCCCGCCTCGAACTTCTTGATCAGCGGAACCTCGACGCCGCCGATGAAGCCGACCGTGCCGGTCTTGGACGCCTTGGCGGCGGCGACGCCGGCCAGGTAGGAGCCCTGCTCCTCGTTGAAGACGAGGTTGGCGATGTTCGCGCCGGTGACCGAGGTGTCGTCGATGATGCCGAAGGTGGTCTTCGGGAACTGCTTGGCGACCTTCTCGATGGCCGGGGCGTAGGCGAAGCCGACACCGATGACCGGGTTGTTCCCGGCGCGGGCCAGCGAGGTGAGGCGCTGCACCTTGTCGGCGTCGCCCTCGCCGGCCGACGGCTCGGCCTCGGCGCCCTTGACGCCCAGCTCGTCCTCGGCCTTCTTCAGACCCGCGTAGGCGGCGTCGTTGAAGGACTGGTCGCCACGGCCGCCGATGTCGTACGCGATGGCGGCCTTGCCGGCCTTCGAGGAGGAGCTCGGGGACGAACCGGCGTCCGACGAAGACTTGCCGCAGGCGGTGGCGGTGAGGGCGAGCGCGGCAGAGGCGATGCCCACGGTCGTGATCCTGGTGATCCGGCGCAAGAGGATGGTCCCTTCGAGACTGACCGAAAGCGCCTCTTCCGGCGCTGGTTTCGCGGCGATCGTAACGCGCGTAGATGTCAGTTAAAGACCCGTTCATGAGTCGTTATCGGATCGTCGCGAACCGGCCAGGGAAAGGCCACCGGGGGCGTTCGGCCCGGCACAGCCGGTTATATCGCCCGGTGGGACGACCCGGTCGGGCCGCCGGGGGAAACACGCCACGGGTTGGTCCGGACGGCCTAGGGGGCGCGGGGCGGGGGCGTACGCGCCGGTGGGAGGGGGTGTACGGGTCGGGGCCGGGGGTGTACGGGCCAGACCCGGGCTGTACGGGCCGGGGGCCGGGGCCGTACGGGCCCGATGGCGGTGAAGCCCGGCCCCGCGACCGCGCCCCCGGCGAGAGCCGCCGGGGGCGCGGGAGCGGTGGAAGCGGTGGGGCGGCGGGGGGCGGCGCGGGGCGGTGGGGTCAGGATCCCGGGGTCGCGTCGAGCAGCGCCGCCGCCGTGAAGAGTTCCACGGCCGTCCCGATGCAGCTCTCGTCCACGTCGAAGTCCCCCGCGTGCAGGTCGCGGACCCGGGTGTCGCCGGGGGTGCGGACGCCGAGGCGGGCCATGGCGCCGGGGACGTGCTCCAGGTACCAGGAGAAGTCCTCGCCGCCGAGGCTCTGCTCGGTGTCCTCGATCGCGTACGGACCGCACCGGGCGGTCATCGCGTCGCGGAGCAGTTCGGTGACGGCCGGGTCGTTGACGACCGGGGGGACGCCCCGGACGTAGGTGACGGTGGACTTCGCCCGGTGCAGGGCCGCGACCTCGTCGATGGCCGCGTGGATCTGGTCGGGCGCGTCCCGCCAGGTGGGCAGGTCGAGGCAGCGGACGGTGCCGGACAGCTCGGCGTGCTGCGGGATGACGTTGCAGGCGTGGCCCGCCTCGATCCGGCCCCAGGTGACCGAGAGGCCGGAGCGGGCGTCCACCCGGCGGGCCAGGACGGCGGGGACGTCGGTGGCGACCCGGGCGGCGGCGGTGACGAGGTCGGTGGTGAGGTGCGGGCGGGCGGTGTGGCCGCCGGGACCGTCCAGGGTCACTTCGAGCCGGTCGCAGGCGGAGGTGATGGGACCGGGCCGCAGCCCGATCCGCCCCGCGTCGACCCGGGGGTCGCAGTGGACCGCGATGATCCGGCCGACCCCGTCCAGGACCCCCGCCTCGACCGCGTCGGCGGCGCCGCCCGGGAGGATCTCCTCGGCGGGCTGGAAGAGGAGCCGTACGGCCGCCGGGAGGAGGCCCTGCCGGTCGAGCCCGGCGAGGACCAGTCCGGCGCCGAGGACGGTGGTGGTGTGCACGTCGTGTCCGCAGGCGTGCGCGCGGTCGGGCACGGTCGAGCGGTAGGCGACCGTCTTGACGTCCGGGATGGGCAGGGCGTCGAGGTCGGCGCGGATCGCGAGCATGGGCCGGTCGCGGTCCGGGGTGCCGATGTCACAGATGAGCCCGGTACCGCCCGGCAGCACCTTCGGCGCCAGACCGGCCGCTTCGAGGCGCGCCTTGAGGGCGGCGGTCGTACGGAACTCCTGGTTCCCCAGCTCGGGGTGCATGTGCAAGTCCCTGCGGAACGCGATCAGTTCGACGCGCAGGTCCTCGGACAGCGTTCCGGGCAGGGTGACGGAGCCTGGCTCACGGGACTTCAACTGGTTCACCCTTTGAAGGGTAGGCCTCCGGACGGGTCAACTGCCCGTTGATCACGAAAAGTTCAGCCCCTTAGGGGAAAGATTCTCGGTTCGGCAGGTATGAAGGTCACTCCTTGTGGGTATGCTCAGCCGAATTCGAGCCGGTCGGCCGGGCCCGTCGCCCGTGAGGTGAGCCGGTCGACCTCCTGGGCCGCCGTCCCCGCCACCCCGGACAGGAAGCCCCGCGCGCGCGGCGAGGCGGTCTCCCGCAGCCATTCGGGCGCTATCTCGCAGACGGCGACCTTCACCCCGGTCCCCGCGAGGGCCAGCGGCAGGGTGTGCACGACCGTGGACGGGAAGCTGACGACCGTACGGCCGATGGGTCCCCGGCGGGCGATCAGCTCCAGCGGCAGATCGGGCCGGACCACCTGGAGGCCCGTACCGACCGCGATCCGGTGCAGTTTCTCCGCGCTCTCCCTGCGGTGCGCGAAGTAGCGGGTGGCGCCGTGCGCGCGGGCGAGTTCGCCCACCACCCGGTCGTAGTGGACCGCGTCCACCACCCCCGTCTCGACCAGCGAGGTGCCCACCAGGTCCGCGCCGCCGGTCAGCAGCGGCGGCCCGAACCGGGACCGGGTCCAGGCGAAGGAGTTCCCGGTGACCGTGACGCCCTCCGGGGCCTCCACGGGCAGCGAGGTGAAGATCTCGACCGTACGGCTCCCGGCGGGGGCGAGGCGCCGCCGGGCCAGCGAGGTCACCGGAGCCAGGAGCAGCTCGCGCGGGCCCAGGCTGCCCTTGCGGTGCCAGCGCACCAGGCGTTCGCCCCGGCCGAGCTGGGCGGCGAACTCCATGGTGGCGGTGCCGTCGTCGACGACCGTCAGGTGCCGGGGGGCGAAGAGCGTCAGGAGCAGCTGGACGTACCGGGAGAACGGGTCGCCGATGATCACCCGCTCCGCCGCGCGCAGCGGACCGGCCAGCTCCCGCAGGGTGCGGGCCAGCGCGCCCCTGCCTCCCCTGGCCTCCTGCCAGTGGACGGTGAGGCCCTCGTCGCGGGCCAGCTGGGCCATCCGGCGCAGCTGGCCCCGCGACATGGGGTCGGTCGGCGAGAGCACGACGACCGTGGGTCCGGGCGCGGCGGCGGGCGCCGTCCCGGGGGTGGTGGCGTCCGTCGGGCGCGGGGCCCGTACGGCGGGCGCGGGGCCGGGCTCCCCGGGGGGAGGACCGGCCTGCGCGGCGGTGGACGCGCCCGTGGCCACGGCCCGGGTGTGCGCCCATTCCAGGACGTTGAGGAGCTGGACCGGGCTCTCGACGAACGCCAGCTGCCCGGTCATGCGGCGACGAGGCCCTGGACCCGGCGGAGCTTCTTCATCGGGCCGAGCTCCGACTCGTAGACCTTCTTGACGCCGTCGCCGAGGGCCGCCTCGATGGCGCGGATGTCGCGGACCAGGCGCTGGAGGCCCCCCGGCTCGACGGAGGCGGCCTGGTCGGAGCCCCACATGGCGCGGTCGAGGGTGATGTGGCGCTCGACGAAGGCGGCGCCGAGGGCGACGGCCGCGAGGGTGGTCTGGAGGCCGGTCTCGTGGCCGGAGTAGCCGATCGGGACGTTGGGGTACTCCTCCTGGAGCGTCTGGATGACGCGCAGGTTCAGCTCCTCGGCCTTGGCCGGGTAGGTGGAGGTGGCGTGGCAGAGCAGGATGTTGGCGCTGCCGAGGACCTCGACCGCGTGGCGGATCTGGGCCGGGGTGGACATGCCGGTGGAGAGGATGACGGTGCGGCCGGTGGCGCGCAGTTCGCGCAGCAGCTCGTCGTCGGTGAGGGAGGCGGAGGCGACCTTGTGGGCGGGGACGTCGAACTTCTCCAGGAAGGCGACGGCCTCGGTGTCCCACGGGGAGGCGAACCAGTCGATGCCGCGCTCGCGGCAGTGCTCGTCGATGGCGCGGTACTGGGCCTCGTCGAACTCGACGCGGTGGCGGTAGTCGATGTACGTCATCCGGCCCCAGGGGGTGTCGCGCTCGATGTCCCACTGGTCGCGCGGGGTGCAGATCTCCGGGGTGCGCTTCTGGAACTTGACGGCGTCGCAGCCCGCCTCGGCGGCGATGTCGATGAGGGCGAGGGCGTTGTCGAGGTCGCCGTTGTGGTTGATGCCGATCTCGCCGGTGACGTAGACGGGACGGCCCGGACCGGCGGTCTTCTCGCCGAGGGTGCGCAGACGGGTGCTCATGGTGCTCTTCCTTAGGGTTCGGGGGTGTCGAGTTCGGGGGTGTCGAGTTCGGGGGTGTCGAGTTCGGGGGTGTCGAGTTCGGGTCCGAGGAGCCAGGCGGCGATCTCGCGGATCGCTCCGGAGCCGCCCGGGGTGACGGTGACCGCGCGGGCCGCGGCCCGTACGGAGTCATGGGCGCTGCTCACCGCGACGGGCCAGCCGACGAGGCGGAAGCAGGGCAGGTCGTTGACGTCGTTCCCGGCGTAGAGGACGCGTCGCGGGTCGATGCCCTCGGCGTCGCACCACTCCTTGAGGGCCCGGTCCTTGCGGTCGATGCCGTGCAGGACGGGGATCTTGAGCTTGCGGGCGCGGGCGGCGACGACGGCGTTCTGCTCGGTGGAGAGGATGAGGACGGGCAGTCCGGCGCGGCGCAGGGCGGCGATGCCGAGGCCGTCGCCCCGGTGCGCGGAGACGAACTCGCGTCCCTCGGCGTCCAGATGGACCCGGTCGTCGGTCTGGGTGCCGTCGAAGTCGAGCACGACGGCGTCGACGTCGGCGAAGCCGGGGGTGGCCGGGACGTCGAGCAGCGGCGCGAGGGCGCGGGCGCGGGCCAGGTCGTGCGGGTCGTCGATCTCCAGGACCCGGGCGGGGTCGGTGACGACGAGGGCGGTGCGGCCGAAGAAGCGGTGCCGGTGGGTGCGGAAGCCGGGCGCGGCCATGGCGTAGACGGCGCCGGTCTCCAGGTACTCGGCCTGCCGGTCCTGGCGGCGGGGGCGGTGGGCCTTGTCGTGGTTGACGCCGGTGGCGCCGTCCTCGACGGTGTCGCGCCACAGGAAGCCGTGGGCCGGGGCGGCGGTGAAGGCGGTGTCGGCGGCGCCGGAGGTGACGCGGTCGGCGGTCTCGGCGACTTCGGCGGGGGTGAGGAAGGGGCTGGTGCACTGGACGAGGAGGACCACGTCGGCCGGGCGTCCGTGGGTGGCCTCGAAGGCGTCCATGGCGTGCAGGACGGCGGCTTCGCTGGTGGCGGTGTCGCCCGCGATCCCGGCGGGGCGGCGCACCGCCTCGGCCCCGGCGTCGCGGGCGGCGGCGGCGATGCCGGGGTCGTCGGTGGAGACGACGACATGGGTGACGGGCCGGGCGCCGAGGCAGGCGCGGACGGCGCGGGCCACCAGGGGCACTCCGGCGACGGGGGCGAGGTTCTTGGCGGGGACGCCCTTGGAACCGCCCCGCGCGGGGATGACGGCGAGGACGGTGGGGGGCGCGGTGGCGGACCGCTGTCCGACGGTGGTGGTGGCGGGCCGCTGTCCGCCGGTGGTGGCGGACCGGTGCTCGTCGGCCGCCGGGGTGGGCAGGTGGCCTTCGGCCGCCGGGGTGGGCAGGTGGGACGCGGTCCGGGCCGGGGACGGCGGGCCTGCCGGGGCGGCGGGCCGGTGGGCTGCGGTGGGGGCCGGGGACGGCTGCTCGGCCGGGGCGGCGGGCCGGTGGGACGCGGCGGAGGCCGGGGCGGCGGCGTGCCGGGACGCGATCCGGGCCGGGGACGGCTGCTCGGCCGACGCGGCGGAGACCCGGGCGGCGGGTCGCTGGGACGCGGTGGCGGCCCGGGGCGGCTGCTCGGCCGGGGGCGTGGTGGCGCTCATCAGAGTTCTCCCAGGCGGCGGATGACGGGGGCGACGCGTTGCACGCCCTGCCGGTAGGCGCCCCGCGCCGCCTCCCGGACGACCCGGCGCAGCCCGCTCTCGCGGGGCTCGGGCGCGGTGACGTCCAGGCGGTGGCGGGCGAGGACACCGGGCAGGTAGCCGGGGGCGGTCTCCGCCGTGTAGTAGGGGGTGACCGGGGGCAGCGCGGGCAGCGCCAGGAGGGCGGCGACCCGCTCGCGGGCGGCGTCGAAGGCGGCTTCGTACGGGGTGTCGGCGGCCACGCCCTGCCGGGCCAGCCAGGTCTCGTCGGGGGCCGGGACCAGGCCCCGGTCGAGCAGGTCGAAGGAGGTCAGCAGGCCGGAGCCGACGAAGTGGTGGTTGCCGAGCGCCTCGCGGACCCCGAGGTCGGTGAGGACCGCGGTGGGGACGCGCCGGTGGAGCGCTTCGAGGGCGGCCGTGGAGGAGACCGTGACCAGCAGGTCGGTGCGGTCGAGGACCTCGCCCATGTGCCCGTACACCAGGCGGAAGTTGGCGGGCGCGTCGAGTTCGCGGACCAGCTTCTGGAACGGGAACTCCTCCAGGTGCGTGGTGTGTTCGCCCGGCTTGGAGCGGAGCTTGAGGAGGACCTCGCGGTCCGGGTGGAGGCGGGCGTGCCCGACGAGGCGGCGCAGTACGTAGGCGCGTTCGGCGCGGGTGGCGGGCACGGACGGCTGGGCGGCGAAGACCAGGGTGTCGCGGCCCGCCTCGGGGGTGTGGGGGGCGCCGCCGAGGAAGGGCAGCGCGGCCTCCACGACCGGTTCGGCGGAGGCGCCCACGCCCTCGTAGACGGCACGGAAACGCTCCGCGTCGTGACGGGAGTTGGCGAGGACCACATCGGCGCCGTGCCGGAGCAGCAGCCCGTCGGTGAGCTTCTCGTAGACGACGCCGACATAGCCGGTGACGATCACCGGACGCCGGGCGAGGCCGAGGTCCGCGAGGCCCTGGAGGAGGGCCCGTACGGCGCCGCCGACGAGGGCGAGGACCACCACGTCGTACCCCTCGCCGCGCGCCTCCGCGTCCCGCACCTCGCGGAGGAACTCCGCGCCCGTCACCTCGCGCGGGGCGGTGTCGGACACCCCGGTCTCGGTGAGCTGGCGGGCGGTGGGGGTGGCGCGTCCGCGCAGGACGAATCCGGTGGGCTCGACGCTCTCCGGGGTGATCCGGCGCGCCGTGAGGGCGCCCCATTTCCACCGGGTGTCGGAATCCGCGAGTACGGCGGTCCGCACCGCTTCTCTGGTACTTGCTGGCACGTCGAGGACGCTAGAAGGGCATTTCGCTTTCCGGCCCAACTGGGCGGCAACAAACGGTGAACAGCGCCTCTCCGCCCGTTGAAACGGGCCGCCTTCCGGGCTTTACGGGACCGCTTCCCCCTTTCCTGGAAAGGCGGTTAAGCGGTCCGTCTCCTGGTGTTCACCGGGTGGTTTCCCGGCGGTCGGTGGGAATGCCGGGGCGGCGCCTAGCGTCGGCCGGGTGGTCAAGCTCTCCGTCGTCGTGCCGTTCTTCAACGTGCAGACATACGCCCCCGACACCCTCACGAGCCTGCGGGCCAACGCCCGGGAGGACTTCGAGTTCCTGCTGGTCGACGACCGCTCCTCGGACGGGACCCTCCGGCTCCTCGAACGGGCCGCGCGCGAGATCCCGGGTGCCGTCCTGATCGGACACGAGCGGAACGAGGGCCTGGCCACCGCCAGGAACACCGGTCTGGACGCCGCCCGGGGCCAGTACGTCACCTTCCTGGACGGCGACGACTGGCTGGCGCCCGGCTACTACGGGCGGCTGGTCGCCGCCGCCGAGGAGCTGGGCTGCGACTTCCTGCGGACCGACCACGTCACGGTCACCGGCCGCAACCGCGCGGTCCGCCGGGCGCCGGTCCCCCGCCGGGCCGAGGTCCTGGACCCCCGGGACGCGATCCTGCCCGCGCACCGGACGACCTCCGTGGACTATCCGTACGCCTGGGCCGGGATCTACCACCGGCGGCTCCTCGACCGGGGGCTGCTGCACTTCCCGCACGGGCTGCGGACGGCGGAGGACCGGCCGTGGATCTGGCGGCTGCACCGCGAGGCGGAATCGTTCGCGGCGATCGGGGAACTCGGCGTGTTCTACCGGCGCGGGGTGGCGACCTCGCTCACCCAGATCGGGGACGTACGGCAATTGGATTTCATCCGCGCCTTCGACCAGGTGATCGCGGAGACGGCGGAGGACAAGGACGCGGAACTGCTTCTCCCGAAGGCCGTGCGCACGTATTGCGCGGTGATCTCCCATCACCTCGGCTCCCTCGGCCGGTTCGAGCCCGAGGTGGCCCGGACGCTGAAGTCGATGAGCGCGGGCGCGCTGCGGCGGATGCCGCAGGACGTGCTCGACGAGGCGCTGGCCTCGATGGGCGGCGACCGGGCCGCGCTGCTCCGCAGGCTGCGCCGACGGCGACCGGCCCCACCCCCCGCACCCGGCACGGGAACGGGCGCGGGCGCTCCGGAGGTGGCGGCATGAGGGCGCGCCGGACCACCCAGATCTTCTGTGCCTCCACCCTGTACGGGGCCGTGACGCTCGCCGCCGCCCTCGACAGCGACCGCTTCGGTCCGGCCCACCGGCGCGTCCTGCTCGTCGCCAACAACGCGGCCGTCCCCGAGACCACCCCGCCGCTCGACGAGGCCGAGGGCTTCGAGCGGCTGCGCGGCCGGTTCGACTCCGTCCTCTCCTGGAACGAGACGATCTCCCCGCTCCATCCGGCCGGCTGGACCCCCAGACCCGGGGACCTGCCGATGCTCCAGCGGTATCTGCGCGCGCTCTGGCGGCTCGGCGACGACCGGGTCGAGCTGGTGCTCGAATCGATCCAGGTGACGCCCGCGCTCGCGCTCGCGCAACTCCTGCCGGACGCGCCCCTCACCGTCTACGCGGACGGTCTGATGAGCTACGGGCCGACCCGCAACAAGATCGACCCGCTGATCGGCGGACGCATCGGACGCCTGCTCCATCTGGACCTCGTCCCCGGGCTCGACCCGCTGCTGCTCGCCGAGTTCGGGGCGGTGCCGGAACCCGTACCGACGGAGGCGTTCCTCCGGTGCGTCGCCGAGCTGTCGGGGCCCCCCGCCCCGACGGGCCGGGCCGACGGGCCCGCGCTGCTCCTCGGCCAGTACCTCGCGGCCCTGGGGCTGCTGAGCGCCGCCGAGGAGGAGGAGCTGCACCTGCGGATGGTGCGGGGCGCGGTGGCCCGGGGCCATCGGAAGCTCGTCTTCAAACCGCACCCGACGGCCCCCGACTCCTGGTCGGAGGCGCTGGTGCGGGCGGCGGCGGAGCTGGGCGCCGAGCTGACGGTGGAGCACCGGCCCGTTCTCGCGGAGGTCCTCTACCGCGAGCTGCGGCCCGCGCTGGTCGTCGGCTGCTTCTCGACCGCGCTGCTCACCGCCATGACCTTCTACGGGCTGCCGGTCGCCCGGGTCGGGACGCGGACGCTCCTGGAGCGGCTGGTCCCGTTCCAGAACAGCAACCGGGTGCCGCTGACGGTCGTGGACGCGGTCGTCCCGCCGCTGGAGACGGACGGCGGGGACGACGGCGCCCCCCTCGGTACGGAGCGGCTGAACGACCTGGTCGCGGCCGTCGGCTTCGCGATGCAGCCGAGGATCAGACCGGAGCTGCGCGCGTCCGCCGTACGGCATCTGTCGGGCCCGCTCGCCGAGCGCACCCGGCACCACTTCACCCGCCGCCGCCTGACCGTCCTCGGCCTCCCCGGCGGCCTCCCGATCCCCCGCCACCCCCAGGTCCGCCGCCTGGCCCGGCAGGCACTGCGCCTGCGGAAGGCCCTGCGGGGGTGAGGGGGCGGGGCTTCCAGGGGCTCGGGCCCGGCCGTCAGGCGCGGGCGATCGGTTCCTGGAGTTCCGTCACCCAGCGGGACCGGTCCTCGGGGCACTCCAGGTACAGCTCGCGGGCGTAGCCCAGGGACGTGTGGCCGTTGGTCCCGATCCAGCGGGCCAGGGTCTGCGCGGTCGGCAGGACGTCGTCCATCGGGCCCCGGTGGACGACGGTCGCCGCCGCCTCGACGCCCGGCAGGACGCGCACCTCGACGCCCGGCACGGACGTGCCCTCGGGCACCGTCACGGCCGCGCGCACCAGGACCGAGCCGTCGCCCTCGCCGGTGTCCTCGTAGACCGCGATGCCCGGCCCCGAGCCGGTGATCCCGGCCGCTTCGAGACGGCCGCACAGCTCCTCGTACAGGGGGCCGATCACCGGCCCGATGTCCTGCGGGCCGAAGCTCGCGGCGACGGCGCTCAGTTCGGCGACGCGCACGGCGGGGATCTTCTTGACGACGACGTCCTGGACGGACATGCGTCCCTCGCTCTCGATGGCCAGGAGCCTCGCGCCGACCTGGGCGAGCCGTGCCCGTGCCTCGGCGAGGGCCGCTTCCAGCTCGGCCCTGCGCAGACGCAACATGCCCCGCAGCTCGTCCGCGGCGATCCGCTCGTCGAGGATGGCCCCCACCTGTTCGAGGGTGAAGCCGAGGTCCTTGAGCGCGATGACGCGGTTGAGCAGGGCGAGCTGGTCCGCCGTGTAGAAGCGGTAGCCCGTGTGCGGGTCGACCCGGGCCGGGCGCAGCAGTCCGATGGCGTCGTAGTGGCGCAGCATCCGGACCGACACCCGCCCGTGCCGGGCGAAGTCTCCGATGGTGAACATGACGACCCCTACGGAACGCCCTCACACGGTGTGAGGGTCAAGCGGCGCTGCTGAGCGAGAGCTTCACGGCGAACCCGAGGAAGAGCGCGCCGGCCGCCGAGGTCGCCCCGGCGGAGAGCCGCCTGCGGCGCCGGAAGGCGGCGGCGAGCCGGGTGCCGCCGAATATCAGGGTCGTCAGATAGAGGAAGCTGCCGATCTGGAGCAGGGAGCCGAGGATCAGGAAGGACAGCGCCGGATAGGCGTACGACGGGTCGACGAACTGGACGAAGAAGGAGATCAGGAAGAGGATCGCCTTGGGGTTGAAGAGGCTGATGACGAGGGCCCGCCGGTAGGGGTGCTCCTCGCGGCCCGTCTCCCGCGCGTCCGCCCCGTCGGCGGCGTCCTCGCCCCGGGACCGCCACAGGGCGAGGGCGGAGCGCAGCATCCCGTACGCCATCCAGGCCAGATAGCCCGCGCCCGCGTACTTCACGACGGTGAAGAGGAGCGGGGTGGTCTGGAGCAGGGAGGCCGCGCCGAGGGCGGCGAGGGTCATGAGGACGGTGTCGCCGGTGAACACCCCGGCGGCGGCCTTGTACCCGGTCCGGGTGCCCTTGCGGGCGGCGACGGACAGCACGTACAGGGAGTTCGGGCCGGGCAGCAGAATGATGAGGACGAGCCCGGCGAGATAGGTCGGCAGATCGGTGACACCCAACATGGCGGGAGTGTCGCACACACGCACGACACTCCGCTGTGACCTGCGTCTTGATCATTTCCGGAAGGGGCCGGAGGCGGAGTCAGAAGACCTCGTGGGGGACGTACGTGCCCCAGACCTCCCGGAGCGCGCCGCAGACCTCGCCGACGGTGGCGCGGGCCCTGAGCGCGTCCTTCATCGGGTACAGGACGTTCTCCGTGCCCGCCGCCGCCCGCTTCAGCTCCCCGAGCGCCGTGTCCACCGCCTCCTGGTCCCGCCCGGCCCGCAGCGCCGCGAGCCGCTCGGCCTGCCGCGCCTCGATCGCCGGGTCGACCCGCAGCGGCTCGTAGGGCTCCTCCACGTCGACGGTGAAGCGGTTGACGCCGACGACGACCCGCTCGCCGCTGTCGGTCTCCCGCGCGATCCGGTACGCCGAACGCTCGATCTCGCCCTTCTGGAAGCCGCGTTCGATGGCGCTGACCGCGCCGCCCATGGCCTCGACCCGGTCCATCAGCGCCACGGCAGCCGTCTCGACGTCGTCGGTCATGCTCTCGACGACGTAGGAGCCCGCGAAGGGGTCGACCGTGGCGGTCACATCGGTCTCGTACGCGAGGACCTGCTGGGTGCGCAGGGCGAGACGGGCCGACTTGTCCGTCGGCAGCGCGATGGCCTCGTCGAAGGAGTTGGTGTGGAGGGACTGGGTGCCCCCGAGGACGGCGGCGAGCCCCTGCACCGCGACGCGCACCAGATTGACCTCGGGCTGCTGGGCGGTGAGCTGCACCCCGGCGGTCTGGGTGTGGAAGCGGAGCGTCAGCGACTTGGGGTCCCGGGCGCCGAACTCCTCCCGCATCACCCGCGCCCAGATCCTGCGGGCGGCGCGGAACTTGGCGACCTCCTCCAGGAGCGTCGTCCGGGCCACGAAGAAGAAGGAGAGCCGGGGCGCGAAGTCGTCCACGTCCATCCCGGCGGCCACCGCCGTCCGGACGTACTCGATGCCGTCGGCGAGGGTGAAGGCGATCTCCTGCGCGGGCGAGGCGCCCGCCTCCGCCATGTGGTAGCCGGAGATCGAGATGGTGTTCCAGCGGGGGATCTCGGCCCGGCAGTACCGGAAGATGTCGGCGGTCAGCCGCAGGGAGGGCTTCGGCGGGAAGATGTACGTGCCCCGGGCGATGTACTCCTTGAGCACGTCGTTCTGGATGGTGCCGGTCAGCTTCTCGGCCGGGACGCCCTGCTCCTCGCCGACGAGCTGGTAGAGCAGCAGCAGGAGGGCGCCGGGGGCGTTGATCGTCATCGACGTGGACACCTCGTCCAGCGGGATGCCGTCGAACAGCACCCGCATGTCCTCGATCGAGTCGACGGCGACGCCGACCTTGCCGACCTCGCCCGAGGCGATCGGGGCGTCCGAGTCGTGTCCCATCTGGGTCGGCAGGTCGAAGGCCACGGAGAGGCCCGTCGTGCCGTTGGCGATCAGCTGCTTGTACCGCGCGTTGGACTCCGCGGCGGTGCCGAACCCGGCGTACTGCCGCATCGTCCAGGGGCGGCCGGTGTACATCGACGGGTACACCCCCCGGGTGAAGGGGTACGCGCCGGGCTCGCCCAGCCTCTCCGCCGGGTCCCACCCGGCCAGCGCCTCCGGCCCGTACACCGGCTCGATGGGCAGTCCCGACTCCGACTCGCGCGCCATTGGTGTGCCTCCCGGCAGCTCGTCCCTCGCCCGACAGCTTGTTACCCAGCGGTACGGGCTCTCGCGTCGGACTGTAGCGGCGGGAGTTCCGGCGCGGGGGAACACCACGCGGTGACCTTCGACGAGGGCGGCGGCGGGGCTCCGGCGAGGGCTCCCGGGCGGTGCGCGCGGGGCTTCACGAAGGTCTTCGGGGGGAGGGCTGCGGCGGGCCGCTCGCCCCGGGAGGGGGAAGGGGCGCGGGTGGGACCGGGGGAACGTGACCCACCCGCGCCGTTGCGCGGAGCCGAAGGTACGGGGGGAACCCCGGCTCGCCGCGCGGCCGATGACCAGTCGGCATTACGTACTGCGTCGGCGGGTCCGAAAGTGTTACACCGGCGTCCGGAGAAGCGCGACGACCCCGGTGCCGGGGCCCGGCGCCCCGGGGCACGGGACCGTGCCGGACGGGGCCCCCGGGCGGGAGGGCACGGCCCACGGCCCGTACGGGAAGGGGGCGCGGGCACGCTGCCCGGCGGCGCTCCCGGCGGCACCGGCGGCCTCCGCGATGTCACCGGCGGCCTTCACCAGGTCAGCTGCGGCCTTCACCACGTCACCGGCGGCTCTCCCGGCGTCCCGCGCGATGCCCCGCGCGGGGGCCTGCGCGATGTCGTCCGGCTCGCCCCGCGCCAGGGTCTTCGCGTCGCCCGGCCCGGTGCCGTCCGTACGGCCCCTCACGCTGTCGTCTCCGGAGCGGGGGGCGGAGCCGTATCCGTATCCGTGTTCGTATCCGTGTCCGTGCCCGGTGTCGGTGCGGTCCTGGCCGCCGCCGTTCCCTCGGTCGCCGTTCCCTCGGTCGCCCTTGCTCCGGACGGTCCCGTCGCTCTTCCCCGGGCCCTTGCCCTTGCCCTTCCCCTGGCCTTTGCCCTTGCCCGGGTTCCCGTCGTCCCGCCCGTCGTCGTTCCCGCCGTCGCCCTTTCCGGGGGCGCCGGTCCGGGGCCGGTCGCCCTCGTCCTCGTCGCCGTCCTCCCCGTGCTCGTCGGGGGCGGCACCGAGGACGCGGTCGCAGTAACGGCCGAGGGTCTCGCCGCCGTTCAGCGCGCCGAGGAGCCGTTTCCGGCCCGGGGCGTCGAGCTTCCCCGCGCGGTACGCCCGGCAGGCCCTGGCCGCCTTCTCGCGGGCGGCCTTCCCTTCCCGGACCTTCCCCGGGCCCGTACCGCCGGGGTCCTCGCCGCCGCCCGGTTCCGTGGCGCCGCCCCGGACCCGGCCGTCAGGGGTGCCGGTGCCGGGACCCGCCGAGGGGGACCCGCCGGGCGAGCGGTCGGCGCCGCCCGGTCGCGCCGAAGGCGTCCCGGGGTCCGCGCGCGGGGAGGGATGCTCGGAGAGGAGGGGGTCGACGCTCTCGCCCGCCGTGACCGAACTGGCGGGCGCCGGGCCCCGCAGCGGCAGCATCCCCGATCCGGCGGCGACGGCGACCCCGCCGACCGCGACGGCGGCGGCAGCGGCGGCGAGCCCGTACCGCACGGACCGGCCCCAGCGGCGCGCCGGGGCGACGGCGGGCGCGAGGCGCACCCGGCCGAGGTCGGCGGTGGCCCCGGGGTCCGCGCCCGGCGCTCGGGCCGCCGTGGCGGCGCGTCCGGCAGAGGCTTCCCGGAAGGCGGCCAACGCGGCTGCCTCGCCGGGGAGTTCGGCGTCCGCGGCCGGGGTGCGGACGGTGTCGAGAGCGTCGGCGAGGCGGGCGGCCCGGACCCGGGCGGGGCCGTCGGGGGCGCCGACCGGCGCACCGCCGAGCAGTCGCTCCGCGGCCTCCTGGTCGAGCCACTGATACCGCTCGTCGGCCATCACATGTCCTTCTGCGTACGCGGACGCGATCGCGTCACACCGCCGGGGGACACGGCCCCCGGCACACGGCCGCGTTGCGGAGGGACACCGTCCAGCGGGACGACGGGCCCGGCGGCGGCGCCGGGGCCGGTCGTCTCCGGGTCGGCACCGAGGAGTTCGGCGAGCCTCTTGAGGCCCCGGTGGGCGGCGGTGCGCACGGCGCCGGGGCGTTTGCCCAGGGTGTCGGCGGCGGTCTTGGCGTCGAGGCCGACCACGACGCGCAGCACGACGGCCTCGGCCTGGTCCTGCGGAAGCTGGGCGATCAGGTGCATGGTGTGGCCGGTGGCCAGCGCCTCCAGGGCTTCGCCCGCGGTGTCGGACGCGGCGGGCTTCTCGGTGAGTTCGGCCTCGTCGGCGCCTGTGGCGGGGCGCCTGCCGCGCATCCGTATGTGGTCGAGGGCCCGGTTGCGGGCGATGCGGGCCGCCCAGCCCCGGAAGCGGTCGGCGTCGCCGTCGAAGCGGTCGAGGTCGCGGGCGATCTGGAGCCAGGACTCCGAGGCGACGTCCTCGGCGTCGGCGTCACCGACGAGCGTACGTATGTAGCCGAGCAACCGTGGATGCACGGCGCGGTACACGGTACGGAAGGCGTTCTCGTCCCCGTCCCGCGCAGCGAGCACCGCGGCCGTCAGCTCCGCGTCGTCCCCCAGCACTCCCCAAACCCTGTTCCGTCGGTCGCGTCGTGGCGGCCGGTCACCGCCGCCACTGCGCCTCGCGCACCTGCACGCTACGTCGTGGCGCGGCGCCGCGTCCACGCACTCCGGGCTCTTTGTTCAACTTGCAACCTTTGCCCCGGGAAGTGCGGTGTGACAGAAACCGCGACCCCGGCGCTGAAAGGAATACGGAGCCGCACCGCGACTCCGTGGCTGACGACCGGGGCCTCTCCTGTGGGGGGTGGCGGCCCCGGTCGTCTCCTTTTGCCCGGGCCCGGATTCCCCCGCCACCGGCCCGCCCTCGACCTCGTCGACCTGGTGAAACACGAGGGCCGGGAGGCCGCCGCCCAGCCGCTCCCGAGGCGGCGCCCGAAGAAGCGGCCAGGTCCACGCCCTTCCACAGCCGGGCTCAGCACGCACGCCTTTTCGATGTCAACCGAAGGTTGACACTCTCCTGGGTGTCAACCTAGGGTTGCGCTCATGACGAATCCAGTCGGCCCGAACGTCCCCGTCCGTCTCGACGAACTCATCGACGCCATCAAGAAGGTCCATCCCGACGCGCTGGACCAGCTCTCCGGTGCCGTCATCGCGGCGGACCACCTCGGCGATGTCGCCGACCACCTCATCGGCCACTTCGTGGACCAGGCCAGGCGCTCCGGTGCCTCCTGGACCGACATCGGCCGCAGCATGGGGGTCACCCGGCAGGCCGCCCAGAAGCGGTTCGTGCCCAAGGAACCCGACGCCGAGAAGCTGGACCCCAACGCGGGCTTCGGCCGCTTCACGCCCCGGGCCCGGAACGTGGTGATGGCCTCCCAGAACGAGGCCACCGCCGCCGGGAACGACGAGATCCTCCCCGCCCATCTGGCCCTCGGACTGCTGGCCGAGCCCGAGGGGCTCGCGGCGCTCTGGATCGGCTCCCGGGGCGTGACCCCGGAGCAGATCCGTACGGCCGTCACGGCGACCCTGCCCCCGGCCGTCGCCGACGCGCCCGCGCTCGTCCCGTACGACGCGGCGGCGAAGAAGGTCCTCGAACTGACCTTCCGCGAAGCCCTGCGCCTCGGCCACCACTACGTCGGCACCGAGCACATCCTGCTCGCGCTCCTGGAACACGAGGACGGCGCGGGCGTCCTGACCGGGCTCGGCCTCGACAAGGAGACGGCGGAACGGGAGATCTCCGCGACGATCGCCTCCGCGACGGCCGACGCACCGGACGAGTCCTAGACAAGTCCTAGACGGAGTCCCGGACCAAGTCCTGGACAAGTCCCAGCGGACGGCGGGGCCTCACTCCTTACGCGGGCCTCCGCCCGTGCGGGGCGCCACGCCGTCCGCCGCCTCAGCCCGTACGGGGCCCACGCCGTCCGCCTCCTCAGACCGTGCGGGGGCTCACGCCGTGCGGGCCCGGCGGGAGACCACCGCGCGCAGCACCCGGCCGCCCTCGACCGAGAGTTCCCTGGCCCGGCGCAGTCCGGTCGGGCCGTGGGCGCTGGCTTCGAGGACGGCCTGCTGACGGCGGAGTTCGCCCGCGAGCAGCGGGCCCGCACCGGCCGCGTCCCCGGCCCGGCAGCGCTCGACGAGCCCGTCGGGCGCGGCGCCCGCGTCGTACCGCCCGTGCAGGGTCAGGGCCGTGGCGGAACATCCGTCGGCCCAGGCGCGCAGCGCGTCGGCCGTCCAGCTCTCGGGGGCGGCGGCGAGCATCCCGCGCACGGCCTCGGCGTCCGCCGTACCGGAAGCCGGACCTGTGCCGGACCCGGCGGCGGGGGCAAGCGCCGTCCTGGCGCCGGCGACGGCCTCGGCCCAGGCCCGGCCGTCGCCCCGGGCGACGGCCGCCCACACCGGGCGCAGGGCGTCGCCCCCGTCGGCGAACAGGGGCAGACAGCGGTCGAGGCAGGCGAGACCGGCCGCGGCGAGGGCCCGCTCGTCAGCCCGGTCGATCAGTTCCCGCAGGCTCCGGCCTGCCACGGACACCACCGACGTCATGGACGCCTCCTCGCCAACCGTTACGGACGCAGAACTTCCGCACCCGCGCCGGGCGGCGCTTTTGCGTCAGTCTGCGGCCGGAATCATGCCAGTGGCCTTGGCGTGCTGCATAGAGGTCAGACGGCGCACGAAGAAGATCGCGAGGACGGCGGCGACGATGCTCAGGGCGTCGGAGAGGTAGAGCCAGTACACGGCGGACGCGTGCTCCTCCAGCCCGTCCGCCCTCTCGTAGGTCCTGCTCGCCACCCGGCCGACGACCGCGTCGATCACGAAGGCCGCCCACCAGCCGTTGAGCAGCAGCAGTTCGCGCGGGCGGTCGGCGCCGGTGGGCTCGGCGCGGCTCGCCCGCCAGATGTCCTCGGCGATCCCGCGCGGGATCCACAGGTTGGCGAAGGGGATGAACCAGGCGCCGATCGCCCAGCCGGGGGTCCGGCGCTGGATGTCCCCCGCCCACACGCCCGCGTTCTGGCGCAGCCGGTGGAACCAGATGACGAAGAGGGTCGCGGTCGCGACGAGCGCCAGGATCTGCAACAGCGCCGCGACGCCGACGAGTCCCGTCGCGAACACCAGCGGCGACAGGTCGTCCGCCGAACGGCCGGTGACCGCCGACTGCAGTTCGGAGGTGGTGAACAGGCTGAAGAGGTCGATGACGACCGTGGCGCCGAGCAGCGCCGTCACGGCGTGCGCGAGACCGGTGGGATTGCGGAGCACGAGAGCGGTTTCCCCCTGGGACGAAGCGGCGCCCTCCCCCGGGTGCCGGGGCGGCCGACCGGCCGCCGCCGGAGGAAACTACCACCGTGTAGATGAAGAAGCCGCAGGTCAGCCGCGCACCTTCGCCGCAAGTGACCGGAACTGGTCCCAGGTCATGTCCGGCCGCGCCGGGTCCCAGACCTTCTGCGCGAGCGCCGTCAGGGGCAGCCGGATGCCGTCCGCGACCTGCGCCGGGGTCTGGGCGCCGGACAGGTCGCACCAGACGGCGAAGCGGGCGCCGAGGATCTGGGGGTCGTAGGAGACGGGGACGGGCGAGGTGCCGCGGAGCACGAGCGGGGTCCACTGCTCGTAGATGCGGCGGCCGGTGGGATAGGTGAAGTCGTTGGGCTGGCCCAGGACGTAGTAGAGGTACTCGTCGTTGAGGTTGACGACCTTCCGGCCCGCGCTCAGATAGGCGGCGGGGTTCCGGGCCCCGTACTCCTTGCCCGTCCAGTACTCGGCCTCGATGTCCGGGGCGGCGGTGGTGACCCCGCCCGCGAAGAAGCCGTCGTTCCACGCCTTGAGGGTCTTGCCGGTGGGGCGGACCACGGCGGCCCGGTCGTTGAGCCAGCCGGTGGCCAGGTCCTGCACGCGGGCGTCCGGCCCGTACCGGGCGCGGGCCGCGCGGGCCAGCTGCGGATAGCTGGCCTCGGGGTCCTTCGCCATCAGGGCGACGTACTCGTCGGCGCCGAGGTGCCAGTACGCCCCGGGGAACAGCCGGGTGTACTCGCGCAGCAGGTCGTCGACGATCCGCGCCGCTTCCGGGTCCGAGATGTCCACGGCCCCGCGCGGGGCGCGGCCGGTCGCGGAGCGGAGCTGGAGTCCGGGGTGGGCGTCGATGACGGCGCCGAGGTGTCCCGGGGAGTCGATCTCGGGGACGACGGTGACGTGCCGCTCGGCGGCGAGGGCCAGGATGCGGCGGACCTCGGCCTTGGTGAGGTGCTGGGCGGAGACGATCTCGGGGTGGCTGTCCGACTCGATGCGGAAGCCCTGGTCGTCGGAGAAGTGCAGCCCGAGCTGGTTGAGCTTGAGGTCGCCCATCTCCCGGATGCGGTCCTCGATCCAGCCGGCCGTGAAGTGCTTGCGGGCGGTGTCGAGGTTGAGTCCGCGCTGTGGTTTGGCGGGCCGGTCGGTGACGGTGCCCTCGGGCACGGCGCCGGTGGCGCGGACGGACTGCTTGAGGGTGCGGGTGCCGTAGAAGACGCCCGCCTCGTCGGGCCCGCTGATCCGGACCCGTCCGTCGCGGACGGTGAGGGTGTACGACTCGGGGGCGCCGCCCGCTCCGAGGGCCAGCTCCACGTCCCCGGGGCCGGGGGCGACGGCGCCCCGGTAGGGGATGCCGAGTTCCCCGGCGATCAGCTTCCCCTCGTCGGCGAGGCCCCCGGCGTTCGCGGCGAGGACGACCCCGGTGGTGGGGGCGGGCCGCCAGCCGGGTCCCCTGGCGGGCTCGTGCGCGCGGACGGCGGGCACGGTGCGGGGGGCGACGGAGAGCGGATGGGTCCGGGTGGGGGTCGGCGTCGGGCTGGTGGGCGCGGTGGCGCCGGGGCCGGAGGAGGCGGCGGCGACGGGGGTGGACGGGGTCCCGGACGGGGAGCCGTTCGAGCAGGCCGTCACGGTGACCAGCGTCACCGTGGCCGCCAGGAACGCGGGGCCCCGGTGGGGCCCTCGTATGGAGTACCGCATCATCGGAATCCTCCCGTACGGGGGGCGGTCGGGCCAATCGGGGGACGGACCGGAATCCGAACGTCCATCGCCTGTCCCGAAACTCTCCCTTCCGAGTGAAATTCGCGCATTCGTCGGACACTTCCCCCGTCCCGTCGATAACGTTGAGTCACGTCCACCCCACCCGTCCCGGATTACCGGAGCCCACGCTGACCAGCGACACCCATGCCCCCTGCCGGAACGCGGGCTCCACGGACACCCCTGACCGCCCCGCCCTGCCCGTCCAGCACGGCGGCCCCTCCCCGTACGGCCTGGCCCGTTTCAACTCCGCCCCGGCCGTCGAGGCGGTCGCCCTGCTCCTCTCCTGCTGCCACAGCCGCCGCTGGGCCGAACGGGTGAGCGCGCACCGCCCGTACCCCACCCGGGACGCCCTGCTCGCCGCCGCGGAGGAGGCCGGGTACGACCTGTCCCGGGCGGATCTGGACGAGGCCCTGGCCGCCGAGTCCCCGGTCCCGCCGCGCCCGGACGCCCCGCTCGCGGCCCGGACCGCGCTGCGGGCCGCCCACGCCGCGTACGAGAGCAGGTTCGGACACGCGTTCGTGATCAGTCTCGCCGGGGTGGGGCCAGGGGAGCGCCTCGACCAGGTCCTCGCGGGCATCCGGTCACGTCTCGGCAACGAACCGGAGGAGGAGCGGGTCGTCGCGGCCGACGAACTGCGCGGGCTCGCCCGCGCCCGGCTGGCCTTCCGTCTCGCCGGGGAGTCCGGCTACCGGCACTCCGTGCGCTGAATCCCCCGCAAAGCGGTGATTCGGGCCCTCCCGGTAGCCCGTCCGTGCCTGTTTGATCACACATACGGACCCCGCGCGAGCGAACCGACAAGTCGTCGCTACGATGACCGGGGCCGGTGGACCGTACCCGGCCGGGCCAGACCGACAGAGAAGCCGGCCGGCCCTGATCCCCGCTCCCGGAGGGTTTTTCCGTGCCGGCTGGAACGCTGTACCGCGGCCGGGAAGGAATGTGGTCCTGGGTGGCTCATCGAGTCACCGGCGTCCTCATCTTCTTCTTCCTGTTCGTACACGTGCTGGACACCGCTCTCGTCCGCGTCTCCCCCGAGGCGTACGACGAGGTCGTCGCGACCTACAAGACGCCGATCGTCGCTCTCCTCGAGTACGGTCTCGTCGCAGCCATCCTCTTCCACGCGCTGAACGGTCTCCGTGTCATCGCCGTGGACTTCTGGTCCAAGGGCCCGCGCTACCAGAAGCAGATGCTCTGGACCGTCGTGGGCATCTGGGTCGTGCTGATGGCGGGCTCCCTGTACCCCGTCCTCGGCCACGCCGTACGTGAACTGTTCGGGAGCTGACGCCAGACATGTCCGCTGACACCACCTCAGCCGCGATCGGGCCCGTCGAGGGCGGTCCCCACTACGACGTGGACAACCCCGCGCCGTACATCGAGGCCCCCCGCAAGCGCACCGGCAAGACCCCGCGCGCGACCCGTGGCAACTTCGAGATGGCCGCGTGGCTCTTCATGCGCCTCTCGGGCGTCGTCCTCGTCGTCCTGGTCCTCGGCCACCTGCTGATCCAGCTCTTCCTGGACGGCGGCGTCTCCAAGATCGGCTTCGCCTTCGTGGCGGGCCGCTGGGCGTCCCCGTTCTGGCAGGTCTGGGACCTGCTGATGCTCTGGCTCGCCATGCTGCACGGCGCCAACGGCCTCCGTACCGTCATCAACGACTACGCGGAGCGGGCCAACACGCGCCTGTGGCTCAAGGGCCTGCTGTACACCGCCACGGTGTTCACCATTCTTCTGGGCACGCTGGTGATCTTCACCTTCGACCCGAACATCCGCTAGGCACGGGGCTGAGGTAACCACGCCATGAAGATCCACAAGTACGACACCGTCATCGTCGGCGCCGGTGGCGCGGGTATGCGCGCCGCCATCGAGTCGACGAAGCGCAGCCGCACCGCCGTCCTGACGAAGCTCTACCCCACCCGCTCCCACACGGGCGCCGCGCAGGGCGGCATGGCCGCCGCGCTGGCGAACGTGGAGGAGGACAACTGGGAGTGGCACACCTTCGACACGGTCAAGGGCGGTGACTACCTGGTCGACCAGGACGCCGCCGAGATCCTGGCGAAGGAGGCCATCGACGCCGTCCTCGACCTGGAGAAGATGGGCCTGCCGTTCAACCGCACCCCGAACGGCACCATCGACCAGCGCCGCTTCGGCGGCCACTCCCGCAACCACGGCGAGGCCCCGGTCCGCCGGTCCTGCTACGCCGCGGACCGCACCGGCCACATGATCCTCCAGACGCTGTACCAGAACTGCGTCAAGGAGGGCGTGGAGTTCTTCAACGAGTTCTACGTCCTGGACCAGCTGATCACCGAGGTCGACGGGGTCAAGCACTCCGCGGGCGTCGTGGCCTACGAGCTGGCCACCGGCGAGCTGCACATCTTCCAGGCCAAGGCGGTCATCTACGCCTCCGGCGGCACCGGCAAGTTCTTCAAGGTGACCTCCAACGCCCACACCCTGACCGGTGACGGCCAGGCCGCCTGCTACCGCCGCGGGCTGCCCCTGGAGGACATGGAGTTCTTCCAGTTCCACCCGACGGGCATCTGGCGCATGGGCATCCTGCTGACGGAGGGCGCCCGCGGTGAGGGCGGCATCCTCCGCAACAAGGACGGCGAGCGCTTCATGGAGAAGTACGCGCCGGTCATGAAGGACCTCGCGTCCCGTGACGTCGTCTCCCGCTCCATCTACACGGAGATCCGCGAGGGCCGCGGCTGCGGTCCCGAGGGCGACCACGTCTACCTGGACCTGACGCACCTCCCGCCGGAGCAGCTCGACGCCAAGCTCCCGGACATCACCGAGTTCGCCCGTACGTACCTCGGCATCGAGCCGTACACGGACCCGATCCCGATCCAGCCCACCGCGCACTACGCCATGGGCGGCATCCCGACCAACGTCCAGGGCGAGGTCCTCTCGGACAACACCACGGTCGTCCCTGGCCTGTACGCGGCCGGCGAGGTCGCCTGCGTCTCCGTGCACGGCGCCAACCGCCTCGGCACGAACTCGCTGCTCGACATCAACGTCTTCGGCAAGCGCTCCGGCATCGCCGCCGCCGAGTACTCCACCCGGCACGACTTCGTCGAGCTGCCGGAGGACCCGGAGTCCCTCGTCGTCGCGCAGATCGCGAAGCTGCGCGACTCCACGGGCAGCGAGCGGGTCGCCGACCTGCGCCGCGAGCTCCAGGAGACGATGGACGCCAACGTGATGGTGTTCCGCACGGAGCAGACCATCAAGACGGCCGTCGACAAGATCGCCGAGCTGCGCGAGCGCTACGAGAACGTCTCGATCCAGGACAAGGGCAAGCGCTTCAACACGGACCTCCTGGAGGCCATCGAGCTGGGCAACCTGCTCGAACTGGCCGAGGTCATGGCGGTGTCCGCGCTGGCCCGCAAGGAGTCCCGCGGCGGTCACTACCGCGAGGACTACCCGAACCGCGACGACGTCAACTTCATGCGCCACACGATGGCGTACCGCGAGGTCGGCGAGGACGGCTCCGAGACCGTGCGTCTCGACTACAAGCCGGTCGTCCAGACCCGCTACCAGCCGATGGAGCGTAAGTACTGATGGCTACCCCCGTACTGGACAAGGTCGAGGCGGAGTCCGCCGCCTCCCCCTACATCACGGTCACCATGCGGATCCGCCGCTTCAACCCCGAGGTGTCGGACGCGTCGGTCTGGGAGGACTTCCAGATCGACATCGACCCCAAGGAGCGGGTCCTCGACGCCCTCCACAAGATCAAGTGGGACCTCGACGGCACGCTGACCTTCCGCCGCTCGTGCGCGCACGGCATCTGCGGCTCGGACGCGATGCGGATCAACGGCAAGAACAGGCTCGCCTGCAAGACGCTGATCAAGGACATCAACCCGGAGAAGCCCATCACGGTCGAGGCCATCAAGGGCCTCACCGTGATGAAGGACCTCATCGTCGACATGGAGCCCTTCTTCCAGGCGTACCGGGACGTCATGCCGTTCCTGGTCACCAAGGGCAACGAGCCGACGCGCGAGCGCCTGCAGTCCGCCGAGGACCGCGAGCGCTTCGACGACACCACCAAGTGCATCCTGTGCGCCGCGTGCACGTCCTCGTGCCCGGTGTTCTGGAACGACGGCCAGTACTTCGGCCCGGCGGCGATCGTGAACGCGCACCGCTTCATCTTCGACTCGCGCGACGAGGCCGGTGAGCAGCGCCTGGAGATCCTGAACGACAAGGACGGCGTGTGGCGCTGCCGCACCACGTTCAACTGCACGGACGCCTGCCCCCGTGGCATCGAGGTCACCAAGGCCATCCAGGAAGTGAAGCGCGCGCTGATCACGCGTCGCTTCTGACCGGGACTTCGGCCGGACGGCCCGCTTCTGTACGCTGCGGCGTACGGGAGCGGGCTTTTTCCGTACGGGTTCCCCTACGGGCCCGGAGGGGAACCCGTACGGGACTGCGCGGAGGACGGGGACTGATGAGCGAGCCGAACCCTTACAAGCCGGAGGACTACGAGTGGGGTCCGGGCCGGCAGGCGGGAACGCCGGGCCAGGGATACCCGCAGACGCCCGCGTACCAGCCGCCCGCGCACGGCGGGATGATGCCGGTGCCCCCGCCGTACCCGATGGGCGGGGCGCCGCTGCTGAGCCTGGGCGACATCACCGTCGTCGGCGACCAGATCATCACGCCCGCCGGGCCGATGCCCCTCAAGGGCGCGGTGTGGAACGCGATGGACATGTCGCGGACCGAGGAGAAGATGCCGACGGTCGCGATCGTCCTCGCCGTCGTCTTCTTCATCTTCTGCCTGCTCGGCCTGCTGTTCCTGCTGATGAAGGAGAAGTCCACGACCGGCTTCATCCAGGTCACGGTGACCAGCGGCGGGCGCCACCACTCGACGATGATCCCGGCGCGCGGCCCGGACACCTTCCCCTGGGTGATGGGGCAGCTCAACTACGCCCGGTCCCTGAGCGTCTGATCCCGTACGCGGGTCGGCGTCGGGGTCCGCGTCAGGGGCGGCATCGGGGTCCGCGTCAGGGGCGGGGCCGGGTCCGTGTCAGGGGCGTGGTCAGCGGGGGGCTTCCGGGGACTCCGCCCCGATCATGACGCGCCGGAGCAGGTCGTTGAGGACGGCGCGGTCGCCGGGGGCGAGGACCCCGAGCAGCCGGACCTCCTCCTGACCCAGGACACCGGTCGCGCCGCGCCAGGTCTCCCGCCCGGCCTCCGTCAGCTCGACGACGACCCGGCGCCGCTCGGTGGCGGCGCCGACCCGGCGGACGAGACCGCGCTCCTCCAGGGCGTCGAGGCGGGCGGCGACGGAGGCGGGGGCCAGATCGAGGTCCTCGGCCAGCTCGGAGGGGGCGGCGCTGCCGCCGTGCCCCGCGATCCGGTGCAGGGTGTCGAACTCGTACCGCTCCAGACCGAAGTCGACCAGGGCCTGTTCCCTGACCCGGCGCAGATGGACGGAGAGCTTCTTCATCCGGGTGACGGCCCCCTCGACGACGGGGTCCAGATCCGGCAGGACCCCGCGCCAGCGGTCCACGTACCCGTCGGTCCAGTCGCGCCGCCCGCCCGGGGGCTCGGTCGCTTCCGTCGACTCCATGCCCCGATCGTACGTCGTGCACCGTTGTGTCCGCTTTTCCTACGGTGGGGTGGCGCGGACCCCGGGGCCCTGTCGGCGGCGTCCTCCACGGTCGGGCCCATGGCGGGGATCACGGGCCCGGGAAGCCTGCCCGGGGAGTCGTGGGGCCCGTGGGGCCCGGCTGAGCGCCCCCGGGGAGCCCGTGGCGCCTGACGGGCCCTCCCGGGGCTTGAGGTCCCGGAGGTGATCCGTCAGCGGCCCTCCCCGGCCCTCCCTGCCACGCCCCGGCCCCCCACGTCACGCCCGGCCCCCGCGTCACACCCCGGTCGTCTCCTCCACGAAGGCGACGAGGAGGCGGGCGGTCTCGTCGGGGCGTTCCAGGGCGGGGAGGTGGCCCGCCCAGTCGAGGTCGAGACGGCGGGCGGCGGGGAGCAGTCCGGCGAGGTCGGCGGTGACGGCCCTGAAGTCGGGGAGGTCGTGGGCGCCGACGGCGAGCAGCACGGGGACCTCGATCGCGGCGAGTTCGGCGCGGGTGACCCCGGGGTCGGCGGGCCAGAACTCCTCGGGGGCGGCGAGCTGGACCTCGAAGGCGTGGCGCTGCGCCGCGCGGACGAGGGCGCGGGCCCCGGGTCCGGCGTCCGGGCCGAGCCAGGTGGTGACGTTGAGTTCGACGGCGGCGTCGAGGTCGCCCGCCTCCAGGAGCGCGTCCTCGTGGTCGCCCCAGGCCGCCAGGTCCTTCCCGGGTTCGAAGCCGGGCACTCCGGTGGCGAGGAGGGCGAGGGCGGAGACCCGGCCGGGGTGGCGGGCGGCGAACTCCAGGGCGACCTGGCCGCCGAAGGAGGCGCCGACGACGACGGCGCGGTCGGCGCCGAGGTGGTCGAGGAGCTCGCGGACGTCCTCGGCGTGGGTGTGCGGGGCGTCGACGGGGGTGTCACCGAAGCCCCGCAGATCGCAGCGGACGGCCCGGTGTCCGGCCGTGGCGAGCGCGGTGAACTGCGCGTCCCACATGCGGCGGTCGGTGACCCCGGCGTGCAGCAGGAGGACGGTGGTGGGGCCTTGTCCGGCCACGTCATGAGAGAGCGTCACCTGCCCGACCCTAGGGGGCGGCCGGGCAGGGGTCCACCCCGCTTTCCGATCCGACTTGAACATGTTCAAAGAGAGGTCTACCGTCAGGACCGCCAGCTTTTGAACGCGTTCAAAGGAGGGTGGGGCATGGACCTCACTGTCGTCGCGTACATCGTCTATCTGCTGATCGCCGTGGCCCTGACCATCTGGGTCGCCCGCACTCTCAGCCGTAACGGAAGGCTCTTCCTTGAGGACGTCCTGCACGGGAACGAGAAGCTCGCCGAAGCGGTCAACCACCTCCTCGTGGTGGGCTTCTACCTCGTGAACTTCGGCTTCGTCGCCCTCTACCTGAGCCAGGACGACACCGTCTCCGACGCCCGCGCGCTCTTCGAGGCGCTCTCCGTGAAGCTCGGGGTCGTCCTGCTCGTCCTCGGCGTCATGCACCTCGGGAACGTGTACGTGCTCAACAAGATCCGCCGCCGGGGCGTCATGGAGCGCGAGCAGGTGCCGCCGGTCGGCCCGCAGGGCTGGACCGCCACCCCGAAGACCGGGCCGTGGACGCCGCCCGCACCCCAGGGCTGAGCCCCGTGTCCACCCCCGTGGGGCGGCTGACCGTGCTGTACGACGCCGACTGCCCGCTCTGCGTCCACCTCAGGCACTGGCTGCTGGGACAGCGGCAGCTCGTCCCGCTCGATCTCGTCCCGGCGGGCTCCCGGGAGGCCCGGCGCCGCTTCCCCGACCTCGACCACACCGCCACCCTGCGGGAGATCACCGTGGTCGCGGACCGGGGCCAGGTCTACCGGGAGACCGCCGCCTGGATCGTCTGCCTCTGGGCGCTCGCCGACCACCGGCCCCGGGCCCACTGGCTCGCCACCCCCGCCGGACAACCCTTCGCCCGGCTGACCGTGCTCGCGGCGGCGAAGTGGCGGGAGGCCCTGAAGGGCCCCGGGGGCGGGCCCGCCGGGACCGACGGCCCCTGCGGCGACGGGCACTGCGGAGCGACCGGGCCACCCGGCTAGGCTCGGTCATGTGAAGGACGAGAAGGAAGACAAGAAGGCCCCCAAGAGCGAGCAGACCCGAACGCTCATCCTGGAGACCGCGCTCCGGCTGTTCAAGGAACGCGGGTACGACAAGACGACGATGCGGGCCATCGCCCAGGAGGCCGGGGTCTCCGTGGGGAACGCCTACTACTACTTCTCCTCCAAGGAACACCTGGTCCAGGGGTTCTACGACCTGATCGCCGAGGAGCACCAGGCGGCCGTCGAACCGCTCCTGTCGGGCGGTGAGAAGGACCTCACCGCCCGCATCCGGGGCGTCTACCTCGGCTGGCTCGACATCGCCGGGCCGTACCACGAGTTCGCTTCCCAGTTCTTCAAGAACGCCGCCGACCCGGACAGCCCGCTCAGCCCCTTCTCGCCGGAGTCCGAGGGGCCCCGCGAGGCGGCGATCGAAGTGCACCGGCGGGTCATCTCCGGCGCCTCCGTGAAGGTGGACCCGGAACTCGCCGAGGCCCTCCCCCGGTTGCTCTGGCTCCAGCAGATGGGCCTGGTGCTCTTCTGGGTGTACGACCGGTCCGAGAACGCCGCCAACAGCCGCCGTCTGGTGGAGCGGCTCGCTCCGGTCACCGCCCGCGCGATCTCGCTCTCCCGCTTCCGGGTGCTGCGCCCGCTGGTCAAGGAGACCCACGAGCTGCTCTCCGACTTCATGCCCACGGCGGCCGGAATGGCGGCCTCGGGCAAGCCCGCCGCGAAGCGGGACCGCCCGAAGGCCCCGTAGACGTCCCGGAGCCGTCCACGACGTCCCGGAGCCGTCCGAGGAGGCCGGGGCGGGCGGCTCCCCCGCACCCGGGGCGGGCCGGGCCGGAAGCCGGGCCCGGCAAGATCCGGGGCGATTCGTTGCCGATTATTCGCAGTGCCCCGGCGCTCCCCTTCGTGAAAGAGTTCGGGCAGGGGCGGCCTCGCCGCCCCGACCGGAGCTCACTTCGCCAGGGCTTCCGGCGACCCGCCCCCGGGACCGGGCCCCTCGGCCCGTCCGCGTCGGGGGCGCGGGCACGGCGCGTCCGTCCGGGCCGCCGGGAAGCCCCACCGGACAACACCGTCCGGCTCGTTGTGACCGACTGTCAGCACCGGCCGCGCACAGACCGTGGCCGTGTCCACGAGGAGTTCATCATCACCGCCATACGCAAGACCCTCACCGCCACCGCAGTCGTCGGCGCGGTCCTGGCGGGCACCGCCGCCTGCGGCACGGTGGAGCAGATGTCCGCCGGACAGAAGCTCGACCAGGCGTTCGAGAAGCTGGGCAAGGAGAAGTCCCTCTCCTTCGAGCTGGACCTGGACGCCGACGTCGCGACGCTCAAGCAGCTCGACGCGGCGTCGAAGCCGCAGCCCGGCGAGGAGATCCCCGACGAGGTCGCGAAGCTGCTGAGCGGCGCGAAGATCAGCGTCACCGTCGAGTCCAGGAAGCCGATCACCGAGTCCGGCCAGAAGGACCTGACCGGCGCCGCCATGAAGGTCAGCACCCCCTCCGGCGACCTCTTCGAGTACCGCGCCGTCGGCGACTTCACCTATCTCCGCTCCGACATCAAGGCCCTCTCCCAGGCCATGGCGGGTCCCGTGCCGTCCGCCGACGAACTGCCCCCGGAGGCGGCGGGCCTGAAGAAGGTCCTCGAAGGCCAGTGGGTGAAGTTCCGTACCGACGAACTGGAGAAGGCGGGGCGGGAGCTCGCCCAGGAGCCCGGCGCGGCGCCGTCGGCCGCACCGTCCGCCGCGCCGTCCCTGGACGCCGGCACGCAGAAGAAGCTCCTGGACTCGGTGCGCGAGGTCATCGCCCGTGAGGTCCAGTTCACCACCGCGGGGGGCGAGGACGGCGCCGAGCGCATCACCGCCACCGCCCCCGCCCGCACCCTGCTGAAGGAACTCCTCGCCGGGATCCGCCCGTTGGTCAAGGACCTGCCCGCAGGCGTGGAACTGCCCACCGAGAAGGACCTCAAGGACGTCCCCGACGCCAAGGCGTCGGCCGACTTCACCCTCAAGAACGGCGCCCTGACCGAGGTGTACGTCGACCTCGCCGCGCTCACGGAGAACGCGAAGGTCAAGAAGTTCGGGCTCAGCCTCAGGACGAGCACCGGCGTCACGCCCGTCGCCCCGACCGGAGCCACCACGCTCGACGTCGAAGAGCTGATCGGCGGCCTCTTCGGCGCCATGGTCCCCGGCGGCCCCTTCGAGGAGACCGGCACCACCGAGGGCACCGCCTGAGCGGCACCACGAGCGCCCCGGAGCGTCACGCGCCCCGGGGCGTCACGCACGGACGGGCGGCCCGGTCCACGAGGTGACCGGGCCGCCCGTCCGTGCGGCGGGGCCGTCCCGCGGATCCGCCCGTGCGGCGGGATCCGGAGGGGACGGCCCGGAACCGCTAGATCCAGCTGAGTTCCCAGAGGCGCCAGATGCCGGTGCCGTCGGTCAGGTACTGCGAACCGGCGACCGAGTCCGTGGAGAGGACGTAGTCCTTCTTCTGCCACAGCGGCACCAGCGGCACATCGCTCGCGACCTCGCTCTGGATCGCCTTGAAGTCGGCGGTCGCCCGCGCACGGTCGCTGTACTGCTGCGTCGAGGAGATCAGGCGGTCGATCCGCTTGCTGGAGAACCCGTTGTGCAGGGTGTTCTCGGTGCCGACGAGCGGCGCGGTGAAGCTGTCGGAGTCCGGGAAGTCGGGGAGCCAGCCGACGGTGTAGACGTCGTAGGCGCCGTTCGCGTACGCCTTCTGGAAGTCGGTCCACTTCGCCTCGACGGTCTTCACCTCGAAGAGACCGCTCTCCTCCAACTGCCGCTTGATCTCGGCGGTCTCGGCGGCGTAGGTGGCGTCCTTGCGGAAGCCGAAGGTGAACTTCACCGGGGTCTGGACCCCGGCGTTCTTCAGGATCTTCTTCGCCGTCGCGGCGCTCGGCTCCGGGTAGACGTCGTAGAACGCGGTGCTGTGCCCGACGAAGCCCTGCGGGATGAGCGAGTACAGCGGCTCCACCGTGCCCTTGTACGCGCCCGTGGTGATCGCCGGGCGGTCCAGGACGGCGGCGACGGCCCGCCGTACGGCCTTGTCGGCCATCGGGCGGCCGGGCGCGACGTTGAAGTTGATGTTGCGGATCTCCGCGCTCTCCGCCTCGGTGACGCGGGTGCCGTCCTGGGTGTCGAGCGAGGACAGGAAGTCCGGCGGGAGCTGCCGGTGCGTCACCTGGACCTCCTTCGCCTTCCAGGCGTCGGCGAGGCCCTCGGACTGGACGTAGTACTTCACCAGGACCGGGCCGCCGGTCTTGGTGATGGCGCCCTTGTACTTCGGGTTGGGCTCCAGGAGCGCGGACTCGCCCTCCTTGTACTCCTTGAGGACGTACGGGCCCGAGCCGTCGACCTCGGTGCCCGTGCGCAGCTTCGCCGCCGGGTACCGGTCCTTGTCGACGATCGAACCGGCGCCCGTCGCCACCTTCAGCGGGAACGTGGCGTCCCGGCCGCTCAGGTGGAAGGTGACGGTACGGCCCTCGGCCGTGACGGTCTTCAGCGTCGGGAAGAGCGGCTGCGGACCGACGTCCGTCTTGATCCGCAGCATCCGCTCGAAGGAGTACTTGACGTCCTCGGCGGTGATCTTGCGTCCGCTGGCGAACGAGAGGTCGTCGCGGAGCGTGCACTGGTACGTCGTGAGCTTGGTGCCCACGAACTTGCAGCTCTCCGCCGCGTCCGGGACCGGCGTGGTGAAACCCGGCTTGAACGTCATCAGAGACTGGAAAACGTTGCTGTACATGGCCCAGGAACCGGCGTCGTACGCGCCGGCCGGGTCCAGTGAAGTGACCTCGTCGGTCGTGCCGACGCTGATCGGTTCGGTGCTGCCGCCGTCGGAGGGCAGGAGTTGCCAGCCCCCCACTCCGGCGGCCACCAGTACTCCACAAGTGATGAGGATCCGCAGACGGACCGTCGACCGCATTGCCGTGCTTCCTTTATTCGTCCACCCCAGCTGCGACGGCCCCCAGAACGTCGCGATGCAGTCATCCCATCACACCGTTTTCACATCTCAAAGTGAGAACATTCACACCACAGGTATATGTCCGGGAAATGCGAATTTAAGTCGATGAGCAGCACGTATCGGTCTCTGCGCAGGGAGTGACCCTGCCCCGATTAGGCCTGTTTCGAGGCGAGTTGGACGATCGTGATGTCCGAGGGCGCGCCGACCCGGACCGGCGGCCCCCAGGCACCGGCGCCCCGGGACACGTACAGCTGCGTGTCGCCGTAGCGTTCGAGTCCCGCCACCGTCGGATTGGCCAGTTCGGCGATGAAATTGCCGGGCCAGAGCTGGCCGCCGTGGGTGTGGCCGGAGAGCTGGAGGTCCACCCCGTGGCGCACGGCGTCATGGACGACGACCGGCTGGTGCGCCAGGAGCACGGCGGCGCGGGCCCGGTCGCGGTCGCCGAGCGCCTTCGCGAAGTCCGGGCCCTGCCCCTGGCTCTCCCCGGCGATGTCGTCGACGCCCGCCAGGTCGAAACCGGCCGCGATCTCCAGCCGCTCGTTGCGCAGCGGGCGCAGGCCCAGCTCGCGGACGTGGTCGACCCAGGCGTCGGCGCCGGAGAAGTACTCGTGGTTGCCGGTGACGAAGAAGGAGCCGTGGCGGGCGCGGAGCCGGGCGAGCGGCTCGGCGGCGGACCCCAGGTCCGCGACCGTGCCGTCGACGAGGTCGCCGACGACGGCGATCAGATCGGGCTGGGCGGAGTTGACGGCGTCCACGATGCGCTGGGTGTGGGCCCGGCCCAGGATCGGCCCGAGGTGGACGTCGGAGACGACCGCGATCCGGTAGCCGTGGGCGGCGCGCGGCACCTTGGCGAGCGGGACGGTGACCCGCTTGATCCGGGGGCCGCGCAGCACGCCGTACGTGCCGTACCCCACGGTCCCGACCGCGACGGCGGCGGCGGTCCCGCCGACGACCCGGGAGACGAAGAGCCGCCGGGACACCTCGGCGGGCGCCTCCTCCCCGGCGGGGGCGGGCTCGCCCGGCCCGGCGGGAGCGGCGGACGGCGGCTCCGGCGCGGACCCGCCCCCCGGTACGGACACGGGGACCGGCTCGGGCAGGGGCTCCGGTACGGGTGCCGGGGACGGTCCCGCCGTCCGGGCGGCCCGGCGGGCCAGCCAGCCGCGCAGGACGGGGCGGACGGCCTCGCCGACGAGCAGGGCGAGCGTCACGTACAGGAGCAGCGCGGGCCACAGGTAGCCCGGCCAGGCGACGGCCTGCTGGAGCGGGAACGGCGCTCCGAGCCGGGAGCTCGCCATGGCCGCGACGAAGAGCAGCGGGAGCACCACGGCGGCGGCGGTGCCCAGGCGGCGCGGCAGCCCGCCGGGCTCCGTGACGTCGCGCACCAGGCGCTGCCACACGTACCGGTGGACCGCCACGAGCAGCGCGACCACCACGATCAGGACCAGCAGGAAGACGACCACGCCCCGTAACCCCCTCTTCTCACCGCTCGCGCGGTGTGTCAGCCGTTCTCGCGGCGCACGGCACGCACCCCACGCAACCCGAGCACCCCGATCACCGTCCCCAGGACAAAGGACGTGACGGCGAGCAGCAGATGAACCCAGAAGTAGGCGGTCGGATCGCCCGCGTCGTCGAAGGCGAGACCGCTCCCGTCACTCCAGAGGTTCTTGACGAAAGTGATCCAGATGAACCAGCTCCACACGCCGAACGCGAGCAGGAACCAGGAGACGCGACGGCTGAGCTTCATGGTGCCAGTATCGCCGGGGGCCTCCGGTGGGTCGCGTCCGGGTGGACGGGGGTGGGCGAACCGCCAGCCGGGGTTCGGATCGTTCTCGCGTACCTGTACGTTCTCGACCGTGTCCGCATCGAAGAAGACCGCTCTGGCGGTCGCCGCCGCTCTGCTCCTGCCCCTCGTCACCGCCGTGCCCGCGCACGCGGAGCCGAAGGACGCCAAGGACAAGCAGCCCAGGCCCCCCGCCGCGATGTCCTCGCTCGGCGGCGCCCTGCTCGGCGTCCCCGGGACGCAGGTGAGGCTGGGCCCCGGCGCGCCCGTGCTGCCCAAGGAGCTGTCCGGGCGCTCGTGGGTCGTCGCCGACGCGGAGAACGGCGACATCCTCGCCTCGCACAACGCGCACTGGCCGCTGGCCCCCGCGTCCACCCTGAAGATGCTCTTCGCGGACACCGTCCTGCCCAAGTTCCCCAAGACGCAGAAGCACCTGGTCACCACCGAGGACCTGGCCGGCATGGGCGTGGGCTCCAGCCTGGTCGGCATCAAGGAGAAGCAGACCTACAGCGTCCACGACCTGTGGCTCGGCGTCTTCCTGCGCTCCGGCAACGACGCCGTCCACGTCCTCACCGGCATGAACGGCGGTGTGCGGCAGACCGTGAAGGAGATGAACGACCACGCCGCCGAGCTGCAGGCGCTCGACACGCACGTGGTCTCCCCGGACGGCTACGACGCCCCCGGCCAGGTCTCCTCCGCGTACGACCTGACGCTCATCGCCCGCAACGGGATGCAGAAGGCGGACTTCCGCGAGTACGCCGCCACTCCCCGCGCCGCCTTCCCCGGCGAGCAGAAGCCGGGCAAGAAGCGCGAGACCTTCGAGATCCAGAACACCAACCGGCTGCTCACCGGCGATCTGAGCGTCGCCCCCTACCAGGGCATCGCCGGGGTCAAGAACGGCAACACCACCCACGCGGGCGCCACCTTCACCGGTGTCGCCGAGCGCAACGGCCGGGTCCTGCTCGTCACCGTCATGAACCCCTCCTCCAAGGAGCAGCACGCGGTCTACCGGGAGGCCGCCCGGCTCCTCGACTGGGGCTTCGCCGCCTCCGGCAAGGTGACCCCGGTCGGCGAACTGGTGCCGCCGAGGTCCGCCCGTACCGCGACCACCGCCCCCGACGAACCCGCCGCGCCCGCCCCCGGCAAGAACGCGCCCGAGGGGACCGTCCGCGCGGCGGCGGCGGAGCACTCGGGCGGCATGGGGATCGCGCTCGGGATCGCGGGCGGGGTCCTCGTCCTCCTCGCCGGTGGTGTCTTCCTCGTCAACCGCCGCTGGCCGCTGGCCGGGGCGGCGGGGCGGCGGCGCCGTGCGCAGCCGGACCCCGACGTGAATCCGTAGCCGTCCACGCCGCGCAGAACAGCAGGAGCTTCGCGGTGAGGTTGATCCACAGCAGCAGGGCGACCGGCACGCCGAACGCCCCGTACATCGACTTCGCCGCGACGCCCTTCATATAGCCGCCGAGCAGCAGTTTCAGCAGTTCGAACCCGACCGCCCCCATCAGCGCCGCCTGCACCAGGACGCGGCGGGGCGGCTGCACCCCGGGCAGCAGCGTCAGCACGTACAGCAGGATCAGGAAGTCGGCGACGACCCCGACCAGCACCGCCGCCGCCTGGAGGGCGACCCCGCCCGCGCCGCCGCCGGAGATCCCGATCCGGTCGGCGGTCCAGCCGACGGCGGTGGAGCCCAGCCAGGACGCGGCGAGCGAGGCGAGGGCGACCCCGCCGAGTCCGATGAGGATCAGCCCGTCCTTGGCCTTCAGCAGGAAGGGGTTGCCCTCGACGGCGTCGAGGCCCCACACCGCGCGCAGGCACTCCCGCATGGAGCCGATCCAGCTGATGCCGGTGACCAGCAGGACCGCGCCCGCGACGAGTCCGACGGTGCCCGCGTTGTCGACCAGACCCCCGATGTCGAGCTGGTCGGAGATGCCGGGGACCTGGTCGGTGAGCTTCTGTTCGATCCGGTCGAGCTGGTCCTTCGACAGCAGCGCGGCGCCGATCGCGGCGGCGACCGTGATCAGCGGGAAGAGGGCCAGGAACGAGAGGAAGGTGATCGCCGCGGCGAGCCTGCTCCAGTGCGCCCCGTCGAGCGTCTCGTACGAGCGCCAGGCGTGGGTGCGCAGGAAGCGGGCGACCCACGGTCCGACGACGGGGAGTTTGGTCAGCCAGTCCATGTCCTCATCCCTCTCCCCCCGGTCCGCGCCCACTCCTGGCGGGGCCGCTCCAGGATCTCCCGCCGGGGCGCACCGGCCCACGAGCGACATTCCGAACGGCGGTCATTCCGGACGGCAGTCATTCCGTACGGCGGTCATTCCGTACGGCGGTCATTCCGTACGGCGGTGTCCCGCGCCATCGCGGTCCGTCCGGGGCCGGAGGCGGGACCGGGGCCAAGGCCGGGGCCGGGGCCGGGGCCGGGTGGCGGCCGGGTGGCGGCCGGGTGGCGGCCGGGTGGCGGCCGGTGTTCTCAGCCGACTCTCCTCTCATCACCCATTTCGACGAACCGCCCATCAATACCGGCATAACCGACATGCCCGGCTATACGGTCACTCCCATGGCTGTCGCCTCGCTCTCCGAGGCCGTCGCCCCGTCCTCCGGGGCGGCGCGACCACCAGCCCCCCAGGAGTTCCCGTGAAGGACGCCTTCGGTGCCCCGCAGTCCCTGCTCGTCCTCGGCGGCACGTCCGAGATCGGTCTCGCGACCGCCCGCAGGCTGATCGCCCGCCGCACCCGTACCGTCTGGCTGGCCGGACGGCCCTCCCCCGCGCTGGCCGCCGCCGCGGAGTCGCTGCGGGCGCTCGGCGCGGACGTGCGGACGGTGCCCTTCGACGCGCTCGACCCCGAGTCGCACGAGGAGCGGCTCGGCAAGATCTTCACGGAGGGCGACATCGACATGGTGCTGCTCGCCTTCGGGGTCCTCGGCGACCAGGCGCGGGACGAGTCCGATCCGGTCGCGGCGGTCCGGGTCGCCCTGACCAACTACACGGGCGCCGTCTCGGCGGGCCTGGTGTGCGCGGGCGCGCTCCAGGCGCAGGGGCACGGTTCGCTGGTGGTGCTGTCCTCGGTGGCGGGCGAGCGGGCCCGGCGCGCCGACTTCATCTACGGCTCGTCGAAGGCGGGTCTGGACGCCTTCGCGCAGGGCCTCGGGGACGCGCTGCACGGCACGGGGGTGCGCGTGATGGTCGTACGGCCCGGGTTCGTGCGGTCGAGGATGACGGCGGGGCGGGCCGAGGAGCCGTTCGCCACCACTCCGGAGGCGGTCGCGACCGCGATCGAGCTGGGGCTGCGGCGGCGCTCGGAGACGGTGTGGGTGCCGGGGGTGCTGCGGATGGTGATGGCGGCGGTCCGGCACGTGCCCCGGCCGCTCTTCCGGCGCCTGCCGGTCTGAGACCGCCCGCCGGTCCGGGACCGTGCGCCGGTCCGGACCGTGCCGCGGCGGTCGGAGTACGTCCGCCGGTCCCGGGCCGTGCGGCGGTTCTGCGGACGGGCCGGTTCCGGAGGCGGGCGGGCCGGTTCCGGGGCGTCCGGGGCCGTCCGCCGGGTCAGGGCCTCGGGGTCGCGGACGGGGTGTCGACGGGGCTGCCGCCCTGCGCCGGGACGGCGGAGATCGGGCGACCGCTGCCGAACTCGTAGTCGTACAGCTTCCGCCACACCCCGTCCGGCCCCTGCTCGTACAGCGCGAAGGAACGGCAGGTCCAGGCCGCCTCGAAGCCGGCGAGCTCCGCGAACGCCCGGTCCATCCCCTCCTCGGAGATGCCGTGCGCCACGGTGACGTGCGGGTGGTACGGGAACTGGAGCTCGCGCACCAGCGGCCCCGCCTCGTCCCGGATGCGGTGCTGGAGCCGGTCGCAGAGGGGCACGCCCTCCCGGAGCTTCACGAAGACGACCGGCGACAGCGGCCGGAACGTGCCGGTGCCCTCCAGCCGGACCGGGAAGGGCCGGCAGTCCGCCGCGACCCCGGCGAGGTGCGCCTCGATCTCCGGCAGCCGCTCCTCCGCGACCTCGGTCGGCGGGACCAGCGTGACGTGCGTGGGGATGGCGTGCGCGGCCGGGTCCCCGAAGCCGGCGCGCCGCTCCTGGAGCAGGCTGCCGTAGGGCTCCGGGACCGCGATCGAAACGCCGAGCGTTACGGTCCCCACGTCGTTCTCCTCCGGTGTCGGTCGTTGTCGGTCGGCTCGTGCCGGGTGGTGCAGCGCCAGTGTGCGGCCTGCACCACCCTTTCGGCCAGGGGCCCCGGTCTCCGGTGCCGCTCAGTGCTTGGCGGGCAGGAAACCGATCCGGTCGTACGTCTGGGCCAGCGTCTCGGCGGCGACCGCGCGGGCCTTCTCGGCGCCCTTGGCCAGGATCGAGTCCAGCGTCTCGGGGTCGTCCAGGTATTCCTGGGTGCGGGTCCGGAACGGCGTGACGAAGTCCACCATGACCTCGGCCAGATCCGTCTTCAGCGCGCCGTACATCTTGCCCTCGTAGCTCTTCTCCAGGTCGGCGACGGCCGTCCCGGTGAGGGTGGACAGGATGCCGAGGAGGTTGGAGACGCCGGCCTTGTGCTCGGGGTCGAACCGGATCACCGTCTCGGTGTCGGTGACCGCGCTCTTGACCTTCTTCGCGGTGGTCTTCGGGTCGTCCAGGAGGTTGATGAGGCCCTTCGGCGTGGACGCCGACTTGCTCATCTTGATCGTCGGGTCCTGGAGGTCGTAGATCTTCGCCGTCTCCTTGAGGATGTACGGCGAGGGGATCGTGAACGTCTCTCCGAAGCGTCCGTTGAAGCGCTCCGCGAGGTCCCGGGTCAGCTCGATGTGCTGGCGCTGGTCCTCGCCGACCGGGACCTGGTGGGCCTGGTAGAGCAGGATGTCCGCGACCTGGAGGACCGGGTAGGTGAAGAGGCCGACGGTGGCGCGGTCGGCGCCCTGCTTGGCGGACTTGTCCTTGAACTGGGTCATGCGGGAGGCCTCGCCGAAGCCGGTGAGGCAGTTCATGACCCAGCCGAGCTGGGCGTGCTCGGGGACGTGGCTCTGGACGAAGAGGGTGCAGCGCTCGGGGTCCAGACCGGCGGCGAGCAGCTGGGCGGCGGCGAGCCGGGTGTTGGCGCGCAGCGCGGCCGGATCCTGCGGGACGGTGATCGCGTGCAGGTCGACGACCATGTAGAACGCGTCGTGGGTCTCCTGGAGGTCGACCCACTGGCGGACGGCGCCGAGGTAGTTGCCGAGGTGGAACGAGCCGGCGGTGGGCTGGATTCCGGAGAGCACACGAGGACTGTCAGAGGCCATGCGGGCCATTCTCTCAGGTGCGGGAAGTGATCCCCGACTGGCTCCGCGCCGCGCCCGCCGCGCCCACCGGTCTCGCGGGACCGGACGGGGGCGGGGAGCGTGCCGGGCCGGGGCGGGGACAGTGCCGGGCCGGGCCCGGACGGGCCCGCGCGGCCCGGTGGCGGGCCTGGCCGCGCGGGTCGGTGGCGGGCCTGGCCGCGCGGGTCGGTGGCGGGCCTGGCCGCGCGGGTCGGTGGTGGGCCGGTCAGACCGGGAGGCCGGGCGCCGGGTGGTGGGACATCAGGTCGGCGACCTCGGCGCGGACGGCGGTGAGGGTCTCCTCGTCGCCGGTCCCGGCGGCCTCGACCGCGCGGTCGATCCAGTCGGCGACGGCGGTCATGTGCTCCGTGCCGAGGCCCCGGGAGGTGAGCGCCGGGGTGCCGACGCGGATGCCGGAGGGGTCGAAGGGCTTCCGGGTGTCGTACGGGACCGTGTTGTGGTTCACGACGATCCCGGCCCGGTCGAGGGCCCGCGCGGCGGTCCTGCCGGGGACGTCCCGGCCGGTGAGGTCGATCAGGATCAGATGGTTGTCGGTGCCGCCGGAGACCAGGTCGAAGCCCCGGGCGAGGAGCGCTCCGGCGAGGGCGCGGGCGTTGGCGACGACCGCGTGGGCGTAGTCGCGGAAGCCGGGCCCGGACGCCTCGCGCAGGGCGACGGCGATGGCGGCGGTGGTCTGGTTGTGCGGGCCGCCCTGGAGGCCGGGGAAGACCGCCTTGTCGAGGGCCCTGGCGTGCTCCTCGCCGGACATGAGGAGGGCGCCGCGCGGGCCGCGCAGGGTCTTGTGGGTGGTCGTGGAGATCACGTCGGCGTGTCCGACGGGGGAGGGGTGGGCGCCGCCCGCGACGAGCCCGGCGATGTGCGCGATGTCGGCGACGAGGACGGCGCCCGCCTCGCGGGCGATCTCCCCGAAGGCGGCGAAGTCGACGGTGCGGGGCAGCGCGGTGCCGCCGCAGAAGATCACCTTGGGGCGTTCGCGCAGGGCGAGGTCGCGGACCTCGTCGAGGTCGACGCGCCCGGTGTCGCGGCGGACGCCGTACTGGACGCCGCGGAACCAGCGGCCGGTGACGGAGACGCCCCAGCCGTGGGTGAGGTGGCCGCCCATGGGCAGGGCCATGCCCATGACGGTGTCGCCGGGCTCGGCGAAGGCCAGGTGGACGGCGAGGTTGGCCGGGGACCCGGAGTAGGGCTGGACGTTGGCGTGGGCGACGCCGAAGAGGGCCTTGGCCCGTTCGACGGCGAGGGTCTCGATCAGGTCGATGTTCTGCTGGCCCTCGTAGTAGCGGCGTCCGGGGTAGCCCTCGCTGTACTTGTTCTGGAGGACGGTGCCGGAGGCTTCGAGGACGGCGGCGGAGGCGTAGTTCTCGCTGGGGATGAGACGGAGGGTCTCTGCCTGGAGCCGTTCCTCGGCGCCGACGAGGGCGGCGAGCTCGGGGTCGGCGGCGGTGAGTGCGGGGTGCTGCGGAGCGGTCACGGTGGTGTCCTCCGGGCTGCGGGGGTCCCGGGGACGCGTGCGGGGCGCGGCGCCACCGGGACATCGGTCCCGTGACGCCCAGGCGGGCGGCGTCCGTGTGGTCTGCCGCGCACGGCTCCCCCGGGGTCGCTTCCCCGTACGCCAGTCGCCGTGCGTGTTTTCAGCGTAGCGGGCGCGCCGCGCGCGAGGTTTCCCCGTCCGGCATCCGAGCGACGATAGAAACAGGGGCCACACCCCCTCGTCGGGGGTCGTCCCCCGGGCCGCAGGACGAACGGAGATCCCGTGTCGGGCACACAAGACGCGATCGCTTCCGCGGAGGCGCACAGCGCTCACAACTACCATCCCCTGCCGGTCGTCGTCGCGACGGCGGACGGCGCCTGGCTGACCGATGTCGAGGGGCGCCGCTACCTCGACATGCTGGCCGGTTACTCGGCGCTGAACTTCGGGCACGGCAACCGGCGTCTGATCGACGCGGCGAAGGCCCAGCTCGACCGGGTGACGCTGACCTCGCGCGCCTTCCACCACGACCGCTTCGCCGACTTCTGCGCCGGGCTCGCCGAGCTCTGCGGCAAGGAGGCGGTGCTGCCGATGAACACGGGCGCGGAGGCCGTGGAGACGGCCGTGAAGACCGCCCGGAAGTGGGGGTACGAGGTGAAGGGCGTGCCGGACGGGCACGCGAAGATCGTGGTCGCGGCGAACAACTTCCACGGCCGGACGACGACGGTGATCAGCTTCTCCTCGGACCACGAGGCGCGGGACCACTTCGGGCCGTACACGCCGGGGTTCGAGATCGTGCCGTACGGGGACCTGACGGCGATGGAGGCGGCGGTCACCGAGAACACGGTGGCGGTGCTGCTCGAACCGATCCAGGGCGAGGCGGGGGTGCTGGTGCCGCCCGCGGGCTATCTGGCGGGGGTGCGGGAGCTGACGCTCCGGCGGAACGTGCTGTTCATGGCGGACGAGATCCAGACGGGTCTGGGCCGGACGGGCCGGACGTTCGCGTGCGAGCACGAGGGCGTGGTGCCGGACGTGTACATCCTGGGGAAGGCGCTGGGCGGCGGTGTGGTGCCGGTGTCCGCGGTGGTCGCGGACCGGTCGGTGCTCGGGGTGTTCCGGCCGGGCGAGCACGGGTCGACGTTCGGCGGGAACCCGCTGGCCTGCGCGGTGGCCCTGGAGGTGATCGCGATGCTGCGGACCGGCGAGTACCAGGAGCGGGCGGCGGAGCTGGGCGAGCACCTGCACGCGGAGCTGGGGCTGCTCCTGGGCGACGGGGCGGTGGAGGCGGTGCGCGGGCGCGGACTGTGGGCCGGGGTGGACATCGCGCCGTCGCGGGGCACCGGCCGGGAGATCTCGGAGCGGCTGATGGAGCGGGGCGTCCTGGTGAAGGACACCCATGGCTCGACGATCCGGATCGCGCCACCGCTGGTCATCTCGAAGGAGGACCTGGATTGGGGTCTGGAGCAGTTGCGGGAGGTGCTGTCGGAGGGCTGAGGAGGACCGGGGGCGGGGGCGACTCACGGCCGGGGCGGCGCACGGTGGGTGCGGCGGGCCCGGCCGGGGGCGGGGGCCGGGGTGCGCCCGGTGCGGGGCGTGCCTGGTGGGCGGGGCGTGCCCGGCCCGGAGGCCGGGGCGGGGCGTCGGCGGGGTCGTACGGAGGGGGGAGCGGACCGTACGGCCGACCGGGACGGAGGGTTCGGCGTACGGCCGGGGGCCGGGGCCGGGCCACCGGCGCGGGGCGTGGCGCACGGCGTGACTTTCTGGCCAACTCGGGCCATTGACACGACAGTTGGTCTAGGCCAATGATGCGGCCATGCCGAGACTCCGTCTGCGTCACGCCGTGCGTGCCGCGCTCGCCGCCCTCGTCCCGCTCGCGCTCGTCGGCGCGGTCGCGGGACCCGTGCACGCCGCTCCGGCGGCCTGGCCCGCGCCCGTCCCGGTGGTGTCGCACGTCGACACCACCGACCCGGTCGTCTTCATCACCATCGACGACGGCTGGTTCCACGACCCCGCCGCGGCGAAGCTGCTGCTCGACCGCCGGGTGCCCGCCTCGCTGTTCCTGCTGCCCGGGGCCTACTCGTACGACTCCGGCTACTTCCACACCCTGCTCAACCACGGGCCCTCCCGGGTCGAGAACCACACGGTCAGCCACCCGGACCTGACGACGCTGGACGCCGCCGGGCAGAAGGCGGAGTTCTGCGGGGCGCGCGACCAGCACCTCGCCCAGTTCGGCGACGGGCCCCGGCTGGTGCGCCCGCCGTACGGGGTGTACGACGCGACCACCCGGACCGCCGCCCGCGCCTGCGGGGCGAAGGCACTGGTGACCTGGACGTACGACCTCACGACCTGGGGCCAGTGGACCCCGCCCACGCCCACCCTGAAGGCGGGCGACATCATCCTGCTGCACTTCAACGAGACCCTGGAGCAGGACCTGCGGCGCGCCCTGGCCGCGGCCGAGGCGGCGGGCCTGAGGCCCGCGCCGCTGCGCGAGTACGTCCCGGAGTAGCGGGGGCGGGGCGGGCGGCGGCCCGGAGCGAGTGGCACCCGGAGCGGCGGGCCGGGCCGTACGGCGTCCCCCGTACGGCGTCCCTCGTACGGCGTCCCCGGGGCGACGGGCGACGGGCGACCATACGGCCCCCGGGCGCGCGGTCGGGGGCCGCTACAGGATCACGTGCGGGACGAAGCGGGCGTACTCGTCGGTGACGGGGCCCGCCGACTCCCGTATCCCGAGCCCCGCCGCCTCGTCGCCGACGATCCACGCGCCGAGCACCACCCGGTTGCCGTCGAAGTCGGGCAGCGGGGCCAGCCCCTGGTAGCAGCAGGGTTCCCCGTGCCGTACGAAGGGCTCCGTACCGGCCTCGTGCAGGGTGACGCCCGCGCCCTCGCGGCCGAGCAGCGGTTTCGCGGCCCAGCCGGTGGTCCGCGCGAGGTCGCGCGGGCCGTCGAGATGGGCGGGGAGCAGGTTGGGGTGGCCCGGGTACAGCTCCCACAGGATCGCCAGGAGCGCCTTGTTGGAGAGCAGCATCTTCCAGGCGGGCTCGATCCAGCAGGTGGTGCCGGTGCCGCCGCCGTTGTCGAGGGTGTCCAGGACGTGCCCGCCGAAGCGGTCGGTGGTCAGCCACTCCCACGGGTAGAGCTTGAAGCAGCTGCGGATGAAGCGGAGCCGGTCGTCCACGAACCGGCGGGAGAGCCGGTCCCAGCCGATGCGCTCCACGGAGAGCGCCTCGGTGGCGAGTCCGGCCTGCTGGGCGGTCTCGCGCAGATAGGCGACCGTCATCAGGTCCTCGCCCAGTTCGTCGCCGTCCGAGTGCGCGAAGTGGACCGGTCCCGGCGGCAGCAGGGACGCCTGACGCTTCCAGGCGTCGACGAGCCGCTCGTGGAGGGAGTTCCACTGGTCGGCGTCGGGGAACCGTTCCTCCATCCAGAACCACTGCGGGCTCGCGGCCTCCACCAGGGAGGTCGGGGTGTCGGCGTTGTACTCCAGCATCTTCGCCGGGCCGGAGCCGTCGTAACGGAGGTCGAACCGGCCGTAGAGGGTGGGGAGTTCGTCCCGTCGCCGCCAGGACTCGGCGACCAGGGAGATCAGCCGGGGGTCGGTCATCCCCAGATCGGCGAAACGGTTCCGCTCGACGATGTGGGCGGCGGCCGTCAGACACATCTCGTGCAGTTCCTCGACGACCTCCTCCAGCGCCTCGACCTCGGACAGGGTGAAGGAGTAGTAGGCGCTCTCGTCCCAGTACGGGCGGAGCGAACCGTCCGGATGGCGGGTCAGCGGATAGACGAGACCCTGCTCCTCCACGATCCGCTGCCAGTCGGGGCGGGGTTCGATGGTGTGCCGTTCCACGGGCCGGGTCCCCTCAGCCGCCGCTGGAACCGGAGCAGCCGAAGCCGCCGGTGTCCACGGCGGTCCGGTCGAAGCTGCCGCCGCTCACCCGGCTGTCGCGGACGGAGCCGCCGTAGTAGTACGAGCCCCGGGAGGTGGAGCCGTTGTCGTCGTCGCTGCCGCCGCCGCTCTCGCACTCGTAGCGCGGCAGTTCCTCCCGGGACAGCGGGTCCACGCACCGCTTGTCCGGTTCCGAACCGCAGGCGGTGATCGTCAACGCGAGCACGCCCATCCCGCCGAGCACCACGGTGCTCGACCTCAGCCTCCGCATGTCCGAACGCCTCCCCTTCACGCGCACGGCCCCCCGGTCGCGCCTGTCGCACCGAGCGGGCCGCCCGTCGCGTCCACGCCTGCCGCGACCGCGCGGTTCCGCGTCCGCCGCGCCCGCGCCTGCCGCGACCGCACAGTGTAGGCCGGTGCTTTCCGGCCGCGTCGCCCAAGGGCCGTCCCGTGATGCCCGGCGGATCGGCGCGGCGGCGGAGGCGGTGCGGTGGCGGAGGCGGTGCGGTGCGGTGGCGGCGGACGCGGTGCGCGGCGAGGCGGAGGGGCGTCCCGGCAGTGGGCCGCACCGGGACGCCCCTCCGCCGACGCGGCGAGGGCCGGTCACTGGTGCCGTACGCCCGCCGGGGATGGCGAGGGTCCGTCGCCGACGCCGTACACACGCCGGGAGTGGCGAGGACCCATCGCCGACGTCGTACACCCGCCAGGAATGGCGAGGACCCGTCACCGACGACGTACACCCGCCAGGAATGGCGAGAGCCCGTCACCGACGCCGTACACCCGCCGGGATGCCAAGGTCCCGTCACCGACGCCGTACGCCCGCCGGGGATCACGGGGCAGCCCTTAGAGTCGTTCCGTGCTCCTCGGGATGATCTGCGCGCTCGCCTCGTCCGTCTGCTTCGGCGCGGCCTCGGTCCTCCAGGCGGTGGCGGCCCGCGCCGCACCGCCGGGAACCGGGAGCGGGGTGGACGTCGCCCTGCTGTGGCGGGCGGTGCGGCAGTGGCGGTACCTCGCCGGGCTCGGCCTGGACGGACTGGGTTTCGTCCTCCAGATCGTGGCGCTGCGGACGCTCCCCATCTACGTGGTCGGGGCGGCGCTCGCGGCGAGCCTGGCGGTCACGGCGGTCCTCTCCTCCCGGGTGCTGCGGGTGCGGCTGAGCCGGGTGGAGTGGACGGCGGTGGCCGTGGTCTGCGCGGGCCTCGCGCTCCTCGCCCTGGCCTCGGGCCCGGAGGGGCACCGGGCCGGTCCGGACGCGCTGGGCTGGGGACTCCTGGCGACGGCCTTCGGGGTGCTGCTGGTCGGCGCGGCGGGCGGGCGGCTGCCGCAGCGGCCCCGGGCCCTGGTCCTCGGTCTGGGAGCGGGCGTCGGCTTCGGGGTGGTGGAGGTAGCGGTCCGGCTGATCGACGGCCCCGACCCGACCGACCCCGCCCTGTACGCGCTGCTGCTCGGCGGCGGTTCCGCGTTCGTGCTGCTGACCTCGGCGCTCCAGCGCGGCGCGGTGACGACGGCCACGGCGGGCATGGTCATCGGCGAGACGATCGGGCCCGCGCTCGTCGGCGTGGCCTGGCTCGGCGACCGCACCCGCGACGGCTGGACCTGGGCGGCGCTCCTCGGCTTCGCGGTGGCCCTCGCGGGCTCCCTGACGCTGGCCCGGTTCGGCGAGGCGCCGGAACCGGCCCCGGAGGGGGGCGGGGCGGAGGCCCCGGAGGGGGAGCGAGGCGGAGGCTCCGGCCGCACGTGACGCGCCGCGCTCCGGTGATCTGCCTCCGCACCTCGGCGGGTTGCTCGTGGGCTGACCGCGCCGCGTCCGTACGGCGTCCGTACCGCGAGAACTACCCATGGCCGGACGCCGGATGTCCGGACGCGCGGAAACTCCCGCCCCTCCGCGAGCGCGTCCGTCCGACCACTGCCCGCCCCTCGGCCAGGAGCGGTCCACAGGCGGGGACAGCACTCGCTGACCGTCCTCATGGACACGCGGCCGGGTCGCCACCCGAAATGTCTCCCTACCGCACGGTCATGAGATGCCCCGGCCTCACGGTCATGGCGTGCCGCGGCCTCACTTCAGATCGGTGCGGGGATCGATGGCCCAGTGGTTGGTCCGCAGGACCCGGTCGGCGAAGGTCACGTCTTCCTCGCCTCGGTGGCTGAAGCCGAGGGACCGGCATATGCCGTTCGACGGAGCGTTCGCCACCGCCGGGAACGCGTGCACGACTCCCCATCGGTCTTCCGCGCGGGCCAGTTCGAGCAACGCGCGGACGGCCAGCTTGCCGAGACCGCGCCCCTGGAACTCCGGCAGCACCATCCAGCCGATCTCGGTCATCCGCCGGCCGTCGGCGTCGTGGGACCACAGGGTCACGGTTCCCGCCACGACCGCCGGTTCGGTCTCGTCGGGAATGATCATCTTGATCCACTGGGTGCCCGCTGCCGCGTTCAGGACATCGCGCTCGACCTTCGCCGCCATCCCTTCGGGAGGGAGCGGGCCGCCGAGGTCAGCCATCATGGCCGGGTCGCACCGCATCCGGACATAGGCTTCGACGTCGCCGGACCCGACATCGCGCAAACGCACTCGCTCACCCTCCTCCGGCATACCTGGCACTCGCCCCCACGATCACACGGCGGTCCCGGACGACGCCAGGCAACCGGGGTCGAACTCGTCGATCGTCCGCACGGAACGGGCGCCGGAGCCCCGTCCCCCTGGACGAAGCCGGGCATGACGAAGGCAGTCCCCGCCGAATGCTCCCGCTGTGGCCGGTGAGGACCGGTGAAGACCGGTGGGGCAGAGTGAGGGCATGACCGCTTACGGGACGATGCCGTTCCATCTGGAGACCGAACGGCTGACGCTGCGGCCGTGGGCCGTATCGGACGCGGAGGAGTTCTGCGCCCTGCTCGCCGAACGCGGCAAGGGGACCCCTGAGGTCGAGCGCATCCGGACGTCCATCGCGGAACTGCTGGGCACGACGGCGACCACGGGGATCGCCCTGCTGCCCGTCCAGCGCCGCGCCGAAGGCGACTTCATCGGCTACTGCGGGCTGATCATCGGCCGCGCCACCCTGGACGAGCCCGAGATCGCGTACGAGCTGTTTCAACGCGTACACGGGAACGGCTACGCCACCGAGGCCGCCTCGGCGGTGCTCGACGCCGCCGCCGCGACCGGACGGAAGCGGCTCTGGTCGACCGTCGGCACATGGAACACGCCCTCGCTGCGCGTCCTGGAGAAGCTCGGCTTCGAACGGGACCGCCTGTCCATGGAGGAGAACGGCGAGGTGGCCTGGCTCACCCGCACCCTGCCGTGAGCCCGCCCCACCACGCTGGGTTCGCCACGGGTACGCGACACCGACACCCGACCGACGCCGCCACCGGGGCTCAAGGGCATGGAACGACCTCGCCCCACTACCCGACTCGGGCGCGGGGCCGGGCCTTTGGTTCGTAGCTTGTGTGCGGCACCTCGGTCGCCGCACCTGACACCATGCACATGCCAGCCCAGAGAGGAGGCGCTATAGCCTCCGCCCGTGACCAAGAACCGCAGGCAGACGGGAGAGCCTGACCTCGACGGGCTCCCTCGTCATCGACAGATCCTGGACGGTACGGACTGGGCATCCCTCGCCACCGCGCGCGGGACGGGCGAGTCCCTGCCGGCGGCATTGGTGGGTCTCCTCGATCCCGACCCGGCCGTCAGGGCGGACGCCGCAGACAAGGCGCTCGGAGAAGTGACCCACCAGAACACCGTCTACGAGGCCACCGTGCCCGTAGCCCTCTACGTCGCGGCCATCCTCGACCAACCCGACATCACAGCAGGTGACTTCGGCCTCGGCACTGCCGTGCCGTCGCGCCGCCCGACCCTCGTGAGACTGCTGGACTGGCTCGGGGACACCGCCTACGACGCGGACGACGAGTGCGTTGCCATCGGCGAGCGCCATCGCGGCGAGCGTTTCCTCCACGAGTACGTGGAGATGCGCGCGTTCCGGGACCTGCGACCGACGGTCTTCTCCGCTGTCCACCCCCTCCTCCGCCACGAGAGCGCGGACACACGTGACGCGGCTCTCGTCGCCGCCATCCCCCTCGCGGAGCACCCCCTTCTCACCGAGCGTCGGGGCGAGCTGATCGATCACGCCCGCCGTCTGCTGGCCACCAGCACTGATCGCCACAACCGAGACCGCGTCTTGGAGGCGCTGACGGCATGGGGCCACGACACCAGCGCCCTGGAGAACGCAGCCGACGTCGCGGCCCGCGAACGTCATGCCCGCCTGAGGGCCGAACACGCCTCCCGGGAAGGCGACTGGACAGGTGGATACAGCGAGGACCCGCCGTTCTGACGCAGGGACCCGCAGCGCCCTGTTCCTCACCGCGTGATTCGGCGCATGAAGGGTCCGGCGGGGAAGCCGACTTCCCCGAGGGAGTCTCGAACATGCCCCACATCCGTGAGGAACCGTGGACCACGTTCCGGGACTGCGGGGTCGAGCCCGCCCCGTCGTACCCCTCGGACGACCCCGGGGAGCACGATCGGGTGACACGGCTCCGGGGCTCCCGCAGGAGGACCCGCACCGACATCGAGAAGGCGTTGGCGCTCGGCATCCCCCTGCGGGGCGGGGTCGTCGCCGTCCGCGAGGGGCAGCGCGTATGGGAAGCCACCCGCGATCTGGTCCCGGCCGACCGGCAGCGCACCTGACGCTCAATCCTTGCGGCGCTTGCGCGGACGGTCCCAGCTGCCCTGCGGCCGGTCCCCGCGACCGGTCGGGACCGCCGCGTCGAACCGGGCCTTGCTGACCACCTCTCGCGCTTCCGGTATGAGCAGGGTCTCGGTCGATCGCCACGGAACGGCCGAGGGCCATCCGACCAGGGGCATGGTCTCGTCGTAGTGCGGCGCGAACCGCGCGGCGAGGACGGTGGGCATCCGGTAGTCCAGGCGTCGGACGCGTTCGAGGAACTCCTCGGGCAGCGGGACGTGGTACGTCTCCAGGTAGTGGGGGAAGTCCTGGCGCCACAGCCACGCGCCGTCGGTCATGAGGGAGGAGCACCCCACGGAGTGCCGGTGGGCCCTGCCGGTAAGGACGTCCCTCGCGGTCTCCAGGACGTCCATCAGATCGTGCCCGGCGTCCAGATAGGCCACCAGGTCCACCTCGTCGGGCTCCCCCACGGGCCGGACGGCGTCGTGTATCGACCCGTTCGGCTGCCCCTCCAGGCTGTCCAACTCGTCGTAGAAACCGAGCAGTCCCAGCACCGCGCCCCCTCCTCGTCCCTCGCGAGGCCACAGCGTAGATGCCTCCGGGGCGGCGTCCGAGGGCCCCGGGCGGCGCCCCCGCCGGTCAATCGCACGGAACGACCTCGCCCCGCTACCCGACTCGGGCGCGGGGCCGGGCCCCGCCTGTCATGCCGACTCGATCTCGGACATCAGCATCCGCAGCGTGAGCGAGTGCTTTTCGGACGGAAGGGCTCCCAGTGCCGAGCGGGCGTGTCCGGTCCCTCCCGCCTTGTCCCCGGATCGGGCAAGCATCAGCCCATGATGCATGTCGAGGTGTGTCGCGAACCGGGGTGCTGTCGCGGGGAGTTCCCGGCGAGCCTCATCCTGCGCTCTGACGGCCGTCGCCTCGTCTCCGAGACGAGCGGCGAGCAAGGAGATGAACACGTTCATTCGCCACCACGGCACCGCGTAGTCGGAGATCTGCGGGTACGGCCGTACCGCGTCGAACACGCGTCGTCCCTGCTGCAACAGGTCTCGGGCAGTCTGATGATCCCCCCGGATGGCTGCGGCATGTGCCTTCCCCATCATCGCGTTCAAGAGCCCGAGCGACGGTTCGTCACTGATCGCCATCGCCTGGTCCGCCAGAAGATCGGCGACCCCGAGCGCCGCGCCCTCGTACCCGAGGGCGATGGCCGCACGCCCCCTCACCCATACGCGCGTCTGATCGTCGCCGGAACGGTCGGCTGCTTCGGCCGCCAACCGGTACCAGTTGACCGCGCGTTCGCCGTCGGCCCCGGGGAAGGTCTTCGCGTAGAGGGTCATGAGTCGGGCACTCACCGACCAGAGCCGCGGCCCTTCGGGCTGCTGCTGGATCACCACCAGTTCACCCGAGATGCGGCGTTGGATGTCCGCCGCGCCGAGACTCATGTACTCCGTGCCGTAGACCTCCAGCTTGCCTTCCCAGTCTTCGACCGTGGGACCGCCGCGAAGCCGTGCGCCGAAGCCCGCGGCCAGGAGATCCGATGCCACGACCGGGGCTATCGCGGTCGCGGCGACGTCAGACAGGAACGTACGACGTTTCATTTCGCTCTCAAGGACAGCTAAGGGGACGTCCAGGACGGCGGACAGGCAGCGGAGGTAGAACCTGCCCGGTTCCACCTTGGAACGCTCCCACCGGCTGATGTACTCCCGATCGATGTTCGTTCGGAACGCCGCGTTGATCTCCCCCGCGAGGCGCCCTTGCGACCATCCTCGGGCCCTACGTAGGTCTGCGATCAAGGCCCCGACACTCATGCCTTCATCTTGCCCCTACCTTTGCCCCCGCTCCGTGGACAACGCGTCTCCGAAAGCGACTTGCCCCTGAGGATGCCCCTAATCAAGCTGTGGCGGCCCGACGACAATCGTCTTGTCACGACGACGTGAGGGACGGTGAGGGATGACCGGCACCGGATGGACGCCAGTTCGCCATGGGTACGCGGTGGACACCAGTAACGGCAGGGTCCGGTACGGCGAGATCGTCCGGACCGACCACGGACTGTTCATACTTCGCCCGCCCGGCGGGGGCGCCGAGTGGCCCGCGTCCCGTCAGTCTCTCCGCGAGCCGGACAACGCCGAGTGGACGGACATCCGCACGCTCATCACGCCCGTTCCGATGGAGCGGGCGTGACAGCGCCCTTACTCGACCCCACCCGCCGAGCGGCGGGGAAGCCGTGACGGGCACGTCGGCGGTGGTACAGCCCGCCTACGTCGCCGAGGTGTACGCGGTGGGGCCCGTCGCCGGGACCTGGCTGCCCACGACGTACAGCCTCGGGCGGTTCGAGACGATCTCCCCCAAGCTCGTGCTGCGCTGGCTCCGGGGCGAGGCCCTGCGGCTCGCGGACCGGCTCGATCCCGACCCCGCGCGGGTGAAGTGGCTTCCGCCTCGCACGTACCGCATGGCTTCACCCGGCCCCAACTGCGCCGAAGAATTACGGAGTTGGTCCGGCAGTAATGACGCGGAGGGACACGCCCGCGAGACTCTGCGGGCCCGTCAGCCGTTCCGCGCGGAGTTCGCGGACCAGGACTGCACCTACGTCCTGAGTGTCTGGCTCAGCACCGCGCACGCCGAGGACGTCCGGGCCCCTCCGCCCCCGGCGGTGCGGCGCGGCGGCACCCTCGCGGCCCCGCCGTATGCGGACGCCACCTGATCTCCCGCCCCCACCACACGGTCCCGGCGTGGCCCTCCCAGGGTGCCCGGGCGAGATCGCGACCGTCGCCCCCGGGCCCGTGCCCGGGGAAGGGCGGCAGGCGGTGCGGGGCCCGCCCCTGGTGGGGGCCGTCAGGGCAGCACCCTCATCAGGGCATCAAGCGCGCCCTGCCACGCGCTGTCCGGTGAGGTCGCGTAGCCGACGACCAGGCCGTCCAGGGTCGGGGGGACCGTGGGGCGGCGGAACTGGCCCACGCCCTGGACCGCCAGACCGTGCCAGGCGGCGGCCCGCAGGGTCGTCTGTTCGGTGCCCTGCGGGAGGGCCAGGACCGCGTGGAGACCGGCCGCGATCCCGCTGACCCGGGTCTCCGGCGAGTGCGCGGCCACCGCCGCCACCAGCCGGTCGCGGCGCCGCCGGTAGTTCAGCCGCGTCCTGCGGACGTGCCGGTCGTACGCCCCGGAGCGGATGAACTCGGCCAGGGCGAGCTGCTCCGGGGCGCTGCCCCCGTCCGTCCCCTTCGCCGCCGTCACCTCGCCCACCAGGCCCTCCGGCAGCACCATCCACGCCAGCCTCAGTCCCGGCGCCAGCGACTTGCTCGCGGTGCCGAGATAGACGACCCGCTCGGGGTCCAGGCCCTGGAGCGCCCCCACCTGCTGCCGGTCGTACCGGAACTCCCCGTCGTAGTCGTCCTCCAGGACGAGACCGCCCGAGGACCGCGCCCAGTCGACCAGCGCCGTGCGCCGGTCCGGTGGCAGCGCGCCGCCCAGCGGGAACTGGTGGGCCGCCGTCATGAGCACCGCCCCGACCGTCCCCGCCTTCCCGTCCGCCAGTTCCTCGACCCGGGTGCCGCGCTCGTCGAACGGCAGGACCGGCGTCCCCAGGCCCGCGCCGGTGAGCAGTCCGGCGTGGAGCCCGAGGCCGTACGACTCGACCGCCACGTCCCGTACGCCCCGGCGCCGCAGCACCTGCCCCAGCAGCGCCAGCCCGTGCACGAACCCCGCGCAGACCACGATCCGTTCGGGCCGGGCGTACACGCCCCGGGCGCGGGCCAGGTACTCGGCGAGGACCGTGCGGAGTTCGGCCCGGCCGCGCGGGTCGCCGTACCCGAAGGCCTCGTTCGGGGCGTCCGTGAGGGCCCGCCGGTACGCCTTCAGCCACTCGGCGCGCGGGAAGGACGCGAGGTCCGGCGTCCCCGCCCGCAGGTCGTACGAGGGGGCCGGCGTCCGGGGCGCGACCGGCGGGGCGGGACGGGCGGCGGCCCCCCGCGCCGGGGCCGGGCGCGGGGCGAGACGGGAGCCTGGGCGGGGCGGGGCCGCCCCCGGACCTCCGCCCGCCCGGCCTCCGACCGCTCCGCCTCCGAGCGCCCCGCCTCCGACTTCCGGCCGGGCCTCTCCCGGACCTCCGCCCGCCCCGCCTCCGACCGCCGTACGTCCGCCCGCCGGACGTCCACCAGCCATACGTGCGGAAGCCGCCCTCCCGGAAGCCGTACGTCCGGGAGCCGTACGTCCGGGCTCCGCGCGGCGGGGTTCCGCGCGGCTCGCGACCCGGGTGCCCGAGCCCTGGCGGGCCGTCAGCCAGCCCTCGGCGACGAGTTCCGCGTACGCGTCGGCCACCGTGTTGCGGGCGATCCCCAGATCGGCGGCGAGCGACCGGGACGACGGCAGCCGCGTCCCCGCCGTCAGGCGCCCGCTCCGGACGGCCTCCCGCAGGGCGTCCACGAGACCGGCGCGCAGCCGTGGGCCGCGTAGCTCCAGATGGAGGTCGGCCCCGAAAGTGGCCCACTCGTTCGCCATGGAAATGGACCATACTCCTGCGCCACCCGGCCCGTACCGTGAAGGCATGACCTCGCACACGGACACCACCGAGACCGCCGGTACCCCCACGCCCGGGAAGGCCGAGTACGCCCACGAGCACGCTCCCCGGCTGCCCTTCGCCGAGCGCGTCCCCGAGTTCTACCGTGCCATGCTCCGCCTGGAGGGGGCCGCGTCGAAGGACATCGACCCGACGCTGTACCACCTGATCAAGATCCGCGCCTCGCAGATCAACCACTGCGCCTTCTGCATCGACATGCACACCAAGGACGCCCTCGCCGACGGCGAGACCGTCCAGCGGATCGTGCAGCTCTCCGCCCTGGAGGAGTCCCGGCACTTCTACACCGAGCGGGAGCTGGCCGCCCTCGAACTCACCGAGGCCGTCACCACCCTGCCCGACGGGCCCGTCCCCGACGACGTCTACGCCCGCGCCGCCGCCCACTTCGACGAGACCGGACTCGCCCGTGTCATCGGCGCGATCGTCGTCATCAACGCCTGGAACCGGATCGCCGTCACCACCCGGCTGGTGCCCGGCCACTACGTGCCGCGCTCGGCGTGACCGGCGCCCCGGACGAGGGGAACCTGCGGGCCCTCCACCGGGACCGGGCCGCCGCCGGGCCGCTGGTGGTGCCGGGCCCCTGGGACGCGGTCAGCGCCCGCGCCTTCGAGACCGCCGGGTTCCCGACGCTCGCCACGCCCAGCGCCGGGATCGCCTCGGCCCTCGGGTACGAGGACGGGCGGACCCCGGCGGCGGAGATGTTCGCGGCCGTGGCCCGGATCGTCCGCGCGGTCTCCGTGCCCGTCACGGCCGATCTGGAAGGCGGTTACGGGCTCTCCCCCGCCGAACTCGTCGAGCGGGTACGGGAGTCGGGCGCCATCGGGATGAACCTGGAGGACACCGGGCCCGACGGTTCCCTCCGGGACCCCGGGGCGCACGCCGACTGGCTCGCGGCGGTACGGGAGGCGGGGCCGGGCCTCTTCCTCAACGCCCGCGTCGACGCCTACGTCCGCCGGGCGCCCGAGCCGCTGGAGGGCGCGATCGACCGCGCCCTGCGCTACGCGGCGGCGGGCGCGGACTGCGTCTATCCGATCCTGGCCCCGGCGGCCGACCTCCCGGCGCTCCGGGCCGCCCTCGGCGACCTGCCCCTCAACGCCCTGGCCCGCCCCGGCGGCCCGTCCTTCGCGGAACTCGGCCGTCTGGGCGCGACCCGGATCACCTTCGGCGACGGTCTGCTCCGGCGCGCGGAGGAGGACCTGTCGGCACGGGCGGCGCGGGTGCGGGACGACGGGGAGATCTGATCCCCCGGGACCGCCGTCCGAAGTCGACGGCCGGGACCGCCGTCCGGAGTCGCCGCCCGGGCCGCCGTCCGGAGTCGACGCCCGGGGCCACCGCCCGGGGCCGCCGTCCGGAGTCGGCGGCCCCTCGGGTCCCCGCCCGCGTCACCCGGGCCGGACGGACCGGGCGAACCGGACGGTCAGGGCGGTCAGGACGTCAGGACGGGCCCGGCGCGAAGAACTCCAGTGCCACCCGCAGGACTTCGCGCTGGTTCGGCCACTCGTCCTCCGGGCCCGCCACCAGGATCGCGTACTGGGTGCCGTCCCCGGCCGTGAAGGCCCGGTCGACCACCTTGCGCCGACTGCCGTCGTCCCGGGTGTACACGTACACCAGCTCGGCCGCGTCGGCCGGGGCGTCCGGGTCCCCGGTGATCCGCTCCAGCCGGATCTCCTGGTAGCCGGGCTTGCTGGTGCGGCTGTCCTCGGAGGTCGCGCGCAGCGCCTCGTACGGGGTCGACCCGCCCTCGGTGACCGCGTAGACCTGGATCAGCCGGGTGCCGTCCGGCGCGGTGTAGAAGACGCTCTGGCCCGACTCGGTGCGGGTCCAGCCCCCGGGGACGGCGAGCGTGAAGCCCTTCGGGTCCTCGACGGCCCCGTAGCCCGGCGGTGGCGTCGCCGTCCCGTCCGTTCCCTCCGGCGTCCCCGGCGTCCCCGTCGGCTCCGTCGGGAAGGGGTCCGTGGACGGGGAGGACTGCTCCGACGACGGGTCCGGCACCGTGGCGGTGCCGGTGACCTGGGAGCCGTCCGCCACCGGGGCGCCCTCGTCACCGCCCCAGATCAGCCGTCCGCCGACGGAGCCCACGACCAGGACGGCCACGACCGCTCCCGCCACGAGGCCGGTCCGCGCGGACGGGCGCCCCGCCGGGGCGTCGGCGGGCCCGGCGGACCGCCACCCGCCCTCCTCCGGCACGTACGCGGGGACGCGACCCGGCCCGTACTCCGGGGCGTACCCGGGAACGGGCGGGGGGACGGCGTGCTCCGGCGCCCGCACCACGAGCGCCTCCGCGCTCCCGGCATCGGGCCCCTCTTCTCCCACGGGACCCGGCGGGCCGCCGTACCGCTCCCAGGACTGGGTCCCGGCGTTCCAGCGGGCGCCCCCGCCGTCCCGCCCGCCTCCCCCGTATCCGCTCATCTCAGCCACCGAGCAGCACGCCGACCGCCTGGCCGACGGCCACCCCCGAAGCGAGGATGCCGGTCACCGCGCCCGCGTCCGTGAGGGCGCGGCGCAGCCGGGTCAGCCGTCCGGTGCCCGCGCGGCCGGTGCCCTCGATCTCGTCCTCGGTGTCGGCGAGTTCGGTGCCGAGGGCGGCCGTCCCCTCGGTGGGCACGACGCCTTCGAGGTCGGCGCGGAGCCTGCGGACGGCCCGGAGGAGTTCCTCCTGCGCCGGGTCGCGGTGGGGCGCGGCACCCTGGACGGTGCTGGTGACGGTGTTGTGGTCGCCGATGGTGACGTTGCCGCCGGTGTTGGTGACGTGGACGCCCCCGTGGGCGCGTCCGGCGCCGGTTCCGGTCTCCTGCTCAGCCACGGTTTCCTCCGGTGCTCGTGGTGGTGAAGGTCCTGTTGGTGACGGTGTTGTGGTCGCCGACGGTGACGTTTCCCCGGGTGTTCTCGATGAACGTGGCGCCCTCGGCGACGTGCACGATCCGCTGCTCGAACTCGCCGGTCTCGTAGCCCGCCTCGCGGAGCGCGCACAGGACGCCGTTCGCGATCCGGTCCTGCACGCTCTTCAGATAGCGGCTGTGGTCCATCTCCTGGAAGAGCGAGGCCCGGTCGTCGGAGCCCAGCTCGCGGACCGAGATCCGGGGCCCCTCGGGCAGCGCGCGGGCGTGGCCGCCGGTGAGCAGCCGCCAGAGGTGCCCGAGCGAACGCCCCGCGGTGACGAACGCCTGTCCGCCGGAGCGGGGGGTGCGGCCCAGCGCCCAGACGGCCCGGCCGAAGCGGTGGTTGTGCCGGTAGCGGTGGGCGATCCGGTCGGCGTACCGGTAGAGCGGCTTCACCGGCCGCAGCACGTGCGGCGCGACCTCCAGCATCAGCATCCCGCCCTGGGTGTGGACGCGGACGAAGACGGTGGTGACGACCTCCTCGCCCCAGCCGCCGACCCGGATCCGCAGGAAGTGGCGGCGGGCCTCGCCGCCCTCCTCGACGGAGCCCGAGCGGTGCCGCTCGAAGCCCTCGGGGCCGTACGGGGCGGCCGTGCGGGCCGGAAGCCCGTCGACCGGCAGGAAGACGACCTCGTCGATCTCCAGCTCGCGCAGCCGGTCCCGGACGGCCGCCCTGAGGTGCGGCGCGCCGTGCGGAGAGGGCTCGCGCAGGGCCTCCACCAGCGGGACGACGTGCCGCATGACGGCGCTGTTGTCGAGCGGGGAGGCCGGGCCCCCGAGGTCCTCGCGGGGCCGGAGTTCGACGGAGAGCGACCACGGTTCGTACGGTTCGCCCGCGCCGCAGAACGGGTCCTCGGCGCCGTACATGACGAGCGGTTCGCCCTGCTCGACCCGGACGCGGTCGCGCAGCCGCCGGAACCGGACGCCCTCGGCCCGTTCGGCGGGGTCGGAGGCCAGGTCGGGGAAGCGGTCGCGGGACAGCTCCTCGGTGAGCGCGCGGGCGAACTGGCCCTGCTGCGTGGCCACCGCCCAGGCGACGAGGCACGGCACCGCCAGGGTGAGCCACGCCTCCACCGGTCCGACGCCCCCCAGTCCGGCGACGGCACCGACCCCGAAGCCGACGAACGCGAGGGTGTCGGCGGCGCCGTCGAGTCCCTCCCAGACGGCCTCCTGGTCGCTGAGGGCGAGGAAGAGGAGCAGCAGCACGGACTGGAGCAGCATCAGCCGCCCGTACCAGCGGAGCAGGAAGGCGGGGACCACCCGGAAGAGGGGCGCGGCGGCGGACCGGCCGCGGATCCAGCGGGCCAGACCGGCCACCACGAACGGCACGATCAGGAACAGGATCAGGCCCCTGGTGAGCGGCAGCGCGATGATCCAGAGGGCTATGACGCCGAGGGACCAGCCGAGTTCGACGCGGCGGGCGCGCAGCGCGTGGGCGAGGACGCGGGCGGCGTCGAAGCCCAGGGAGGGGGCGGCGAAGCGCTCCTCGTGGACGTACAGCTCGTCGATGACCGCGTCCCGGTACGCGTCGTCGAGGTAGGCGCCCGCGCAGAGCAGCCGGGTGGCCTCACTGGTGGACGGGTGGCGGCGCGGGCCGACGGGCGCCGGGCCACCGCCGGGCGGGAAGCCGGGTGGGATGCCGGGCGAGAAGCCGGACGGGAAGCCGGGTGGTGTGGCCTGCGGTGGGGCCTGTGGCGGGATCTGCGGTGGGACGCCCGGTGGCGCGTTCGGTGGTTCGTCGGGCTCCCCGGGCAGGAAGGACTGCGGCAAAACTCCCCCGATGGTGTGCAACTGCCGTGAGGTACGGCCGCCTTGGCGGCGGACCGGGGCGTCAGCATAGGGGAGGAGGCCGAGCGGTGTCGGCGGGAATACGAGAGCCGGGCGAGGGGGGCGCCGACCAGGGACCGGGAGCGCGGTCGGCCGTGCCGGTGGGAGCGCGGGACCCGGGCGGGCGGGACCGGCGGAGGGGCCGGGAGCCCGGCGGGCACGAGAACGGCGCCCCCGGGCCGTACGGTCGGTCGTACGGCCCGGGGGCGCCGGGTAGGTGGGTCCGGGTGGGACCGGCCCCGGATCGGGCCGGTCGGTACCGGACTCGGATCAGGCCGGTCGGACCGGACTCAGATCAGGCCGAGCTCGCGCACCGCGTCGCGCTCCTCGGCGAGCTCCTGGACGGAGGCGTCGATGCGGGCACGGGAGAAGTCGTTGATCTCCAGGCCCTGGACGATCTCGTACTTGCCGTCGACGCAGGTGACGGGGAAGGAGGAGATCAGGCCCTCCGGGACGCCGTACGAGCCGTCCGACGGGATGCCCATGGAGGCCCAGTCGCCCGGGGCGGTGCCGTTGACCCAGGTGTGGACGTGGTCGATGGCGGCGTTCGCGGCGGAGGCGGCGGAGGACGCGCCACGGGCCTCGATGATCGCGGCGCCGCGCTTGGCGACGGTCGGGATGAAGGTGTCGGACAGCCACGCCTCGTCACCGACGACCTCGGCGGCGTTCTTGCCCGCGATCTCCGCGTGGAAGATGTCCGGGTACTGGGTCGCCGAGTGGTTGCCCCAGATGGTGAGGCGCTTGATGTCCTCGACGGACGAGCCGGTCTTCTGGGCCAGCTGCGTCAGCGCGCGGTTGTGGTCCAGACGGGTCATCGCGGTGAAGCGCTCGGCCGGGACGTCCGGGGCGGCGGACTGGGCGATCAGGGCGTTGGTGTTGGCCGGGTTGCCGACGACGAGGACCTTGATGTCGTCCGCGGCGTGGTCGTTGATGGCCTTGCCCTGCGGCTTGAAGATGCCGCCGTTGGCGGCGAGCAGGTCGCCGCGCTCCATGCCCTTGGTGCGGGGGCGGGCGCCGACGAGCAGCGCGACGTTGGCGCCAGCGAAGCCCTGGTTCGGGTCGTCGAAGATGTCGATGCCCTTGAGCAGCGGGAACGCGCAGTCGTCGAGCTCCATGGCGGTGCCCTCGGCGGCCTTCACGCCCTGCGGGATCTCGAGGAGGCGCAGCTTGACCGGCACGTCCGCGCCGAGCAGGTGGCCGGAGGCGATGCGGAAGAGCAGCGCGTAGCCGATCTGGCCGGCCGCGCCGGTCACGGTGACATTCACGGGAGTGCGGGTCATGGCGATCTCCGTAAGACAGCTGGCGGTGGGGGTCCCTGCCCCTGGTGCGGGATAGCTCTCTTGATCGATCGGTGTCTCGACATGAAGAGATATCCAGCGGTCAGGCTATCCGACCCGGGCCCCGCTGAATCCCCACCCCCTTGTGGTCCGCCTCACTGCGGTCGGCCCGCCCCGGGCCCGGTGTCACGGGTCCGGGGTCGTGGTGCAGCCCTTCCCGCCGTCCGCGAGGGTGCCGCAGGCGCGCGCGGCCGTGCCGGAGCCCACGGCGACCATCGGGGTGTACGCGCCGGTCGCCGCCGCCCCGGTGCCGCTCACGACGGTGGCGCTCCGCTCGGCGCCGGAGGCCGCGACGGTCACGGTGTCGCCGGGGGCGGCCCCGGCGATCCGCGCCCACGCGGCCCCGCAGACGCGGCTGTAGCGGACCTCGACCCGGGCGTCGCCGACCCGGGCCCCCGCGACGGTGACGGCGAGGTCGCCGCCGCACCCCATGTCCTCCGGGTCCCGGCCCGCGCAGTCGGCGCCCACGCACTTCACGCCGGGCGGGAGGCTCGGGGGCCGGGTCGTGGGCGGCGCCGTGGTCGGGGGCGGGGCGGTCGCCCGGTCGTCCGTACCGCCGGAGCCGCCGAGGTCGACGAGGAGCAGCGCGGCGGTGACGACGAGCGCCAGGCCGGTGATCCCGGCGGCGTAGAGCAGCACGGTACGGCGCCGGGAAGCGGGGGCGGCCGGTCCGGACACGGGACCGGAGCCGGGGACGGGAGCACGGGGGCCGGGCGCGGGATCTCCGGGACCCGAGCCGGAGCCGAAGGCACGGGAACCGAGGTCGGGGCCGAAGCCGGAGGCCGAGACCGAGACCGAGGCAGGGACAGGGACAGGGACAGGGACAGGGGTACGCGGGCCGGGCGCGGGGCCGGGGGCCGGTGCGGAGCCGCCGTGGACGGCTCCGGCGGCGGCCCGGGTGGTCCCGGGTGCGGCTCCGGCGGCGCCCCGGCCGGTCCCGGGTGCGGGGCCGGGGCCGGGACCGGCCGGGGTCCGGGGCGGGCGGTCGTGCCCGGCGCCCGGCGCCGTACCGGGCCGCTCCACGCGCCGGAGGCTCAGGGTGCGGTCGCCGTCGTCGCGGTGGGCCGTCTCCGCGCCTCCCCCGGCACGGGCCGCCCCGCCGAAGCCGTACCGCTCGACGTCCTCGGCGGACGCCACGGCGTCGAGCGGTACGGCCCGGTCGGCACGGTCGGCACGGTCGGCACGGTCGAGATCGTCTCCGGGACCGGCACCGGCACCGGGATTGATGCCGTCCCGTCCCGCGCGCTCCGCCGCCGCCGCGAGCGCGGCCCAGGCGCGGTCCGCCTGTCGCCACTGGGCCGTGAGGGCCGCCGGGTCGTCGCCCGTCGCCTCGGCGAGGGCCATGACGGCGCCCCGGGGTACGGGAAGGAGCGCGTCCAAGTACGTGTCCCACGCGGACCGTTCGTGTCCGGTGCGGTCGGCGAGGGCGGTGACCGCGAGGCCGCTGCGGTCCACCAGCCTGCGGAGCCGTTCCGTGAACGCTCGTATGTCCGGGTCGAGTTCGCCTGGCAGCGCCTTCCAGCCGGACATGCGCGGTCTCCCTTGTCCCGTACCCCTCGTGCCTGCCGTTCCCCGAAGGATGGCAGGTCCACGGCCGGGCCCGCTGCCCCGGTGCGGCGCCGAGGTAGCGGAATGGTCACCTCCGTGCCACAGCGCGCCGCCGGAGCTTGAACGTCCATTGGCACGTACATGACCCTTGATCACAGCGGCGCCCGCCCTCCCACGGGGGAGAGGGCGGGCGCCGTCCTCACGCGCTCCGGACTACGTGACGGTGAGGTGGAGGATCTCCTCCAGGAAGGGGATACGCAGCCAGGGCTCCGGCTGGACCATGAGCGCCAGCATCACGATCAGACCGCCCATCACCCCGTACGTGATCAGGTCCGTGAAGCGGGACCGGACGGCCAGCATCCCGACGGACGGCAGCGCCCAGCGCATCACCGCGCCCACCAGGAGGGCGATCCCGATCAGGATCGTGCCGACCCGGAAGGCCTGCGGGAACAGGTCCGTGCCCACCACCAGCAGCCCGAGCCCGGCGAGCGTGAGCACGGTGAGCAGCGGCCACTGGCGGGCGGGCGCCGGGGCGTTGCCGGGGGCGGCCCGTCCACCGCCCTCGGGCCGCGCGGTGCTGGTGGTGAAGAGGGAGCGGCGCCTCTTCGGGGAGCCCGCGGCGGTGACCGTCCCGCCACCGGAGACCTCGCCCCTGCCGGGACCCGACGCCCCGCCGGGAGCCGTACCCGCGCCGGAGGCCGTACCCCCGCCGGAGGCCGTCCCCGCGCCGGAGGCCGTACCCCCGCCGGAGCCCGACGTGCTCCGTGTCTCCGTGGCGTCCACCCCTTCGGTGCCGTCCGTGTCGCCCGTGTCGTCCGTGCCGCCCGTCCTGTCCGGGTTCCCCGACGTCCCCGGGGTCCCGGAGCTCACGTCAGAGCGCCGTGGCCGCGCGCTCGGCGGCCTCGACGACGTTGACGAGAAGCTGGGCGCGGGTCATCGGGCCTACACCGCCCGGGTTCGGGGAGATCCAGCCGGCCACCTCGGCGACGCCCGGGTGCACATCGCCGAGGATCTTGCCCTCGGCGTTGCGCGAGACGCCCACGTCGAGGACGGCGGCGCCCGGCTTCACGTCCTCCGGCTTGATCAGGTGCGGCACACCGGCGGCGGCGACGATGATGTCGGCGTTGCGCAGATGGGCGGAGAGGTCCCGGGTGCCGGTGTGGCACTGGGTCACGGTGGCGTTCTCGGAACGGCGGGTGAGCAGCAGCGGCATCGAGCGGCCGATGGTGACGCCCCGGCCGACGACCACGACCTCGGCGCCGTCGATCTCGACGCCGTGGCGGCGGAGCAGCGTGATGACGCCGTTGGGCGTGCAGGGCAGCGGGGCGGGCTCGTTGAGCACCAGACGGCCGAGGTTGGTGGGGTGCAGGCCGTCCGCGTCCTTGGCCGGGTCCATCAGCTCCAGGACGCGGTTCTCGTCGATGCCCTTGGGCAGCGGGAGCTGGACGATGTAGCCGGTGCAGTCGGGGTCCTCGTTGAGCTCCCGGACGACCGCCTCGACCTCCTCCTGGGTGGCGTCGGCGGGCAGGGTGCGCTGGATCGAGGAGAGGCCGACCTCCGCGCAGTCCCGGTGCTTTCCGGCCACGTACTTCTGGCTGGCGGCGTCGTCGCCGACGAGGACGGTGCCGAGTCCGGGCGTGATGCCCCGTTCCTTGAGGGCCGCCACACGGACGGTCAGATCGGACTTGATCGCGGCTGCGGTGGCCTTGCCATCGAGAATCTGGGCGCTCATGGAGACATCCTCCCGGATGACCCCCGCCTTGTTCCAATTCGCTCCTGGGGGAAGGCCGCTCGGACGGAACGGAAGGTTGCACTCGCACAACTCCGCCGCCTATCGACTGGACAAAAAGTCGACGCAGACACGACGATGATCGGCGAAGTACCGCGGAAAGTGCCGGGGGGAATCCACTGAAATGCCGTGAAAGTCCTCCGCGCGGGCCGCGTCGTCCCCGCACAGAGAAATTCACGGAGGAAACCGCGATGAGCTTCGGCGACCCGAACAACCCTTACGGCCAGCCGCAGGACCAGGGCCAGGGCCAGCAGCCCGGTTACGGCTACCCGCAGCAGGCACCGCAGGGCGTGCCGCCGCAGCAGGGCTACGGCTACCCGGCCGCCCCGCCGCTCTCGCCGTACGGCAACGGCGGTCTCCCGGGCGCGGCCATGCAGATGCCGGGCGGGGTGAAGGCCGCGCGCGTGATGCTCTGGATCATGGGCGGACTGAACGTGATCGGCGCGATCGGGATGATCGCCCTCTCCTCCGCCTTCAGCAGCGAGCTGGAGAAGTCGGCCGGCTCCTCCGCCGACGCCGAGACGTTCGCCAGCCTGGGCCAGGGCCTGATGATCGCCGCGGCCGTCTTCTCGCTGATCATCGGCGTGATCGCCATCCTGCTGGCCGTGAAGTTCAAGTCCGGCGGCAACGGTGTCCGCATCGGCGCCATCGTCTACGGCTCGGTCGGCGCGCTGTTCGGCGTGTTCTCGCTGCCGCTCGGCCTCGTGACCCTGGCGCTCTCGGTCCTGGTCATCGTCTTCGTCGCGAAGTCCGACGGCTCGGCCTGGTTCAACCGCAACAAGCAGCAGTACTGACCGCACCGGTCCGTCTCCGCGCGGACCGTACGGAAAGGGCCGGGGCCCGGTTCCACAAGGAACCGGGCCCCGGCCCTTTCCGTGTCCCGTCACACCTTCTTGAGGACCGCGAAGCCCTCCGAGCGGTGCACGATCTCGTAGCGGGCGCCCGGATGCAGTTGCGAAGCGAGCTGCACCGGGTCGGATATCTGCTGGGACCAGCCGCGCAGGTCGTAGGCGAGGTAATCGGGATCGACCTCGCCCGAGGAGCCCGCCCAGTAGACGCGGTGCTCCGCCGTCAGATGGGCGAGGAGCGACACGTCGGCCTCCACGCTCACCCCGTCCGGCACCGCGCCGACCGCGGCCCGCGCCTGCTCGGCGCGGGCGTCCGTCCGGTACGTCTCCGGCTTGGTCAGCTCCCGCAGCGGCAGGTTCGCGGCGAGGACCAGCGCGACCGCCGTGGCGACCGGGACGGCCACCTTCCCGTACGAGGCGAGCCAGGCGCGCGGCGAGGTGCGCGCCGAGCGGACGCCTTCCACCAGGGCCAGGAAGACGACCGGCATCAGGATCGCGCTGTAGTGCCAGTGCATCCCCCAGTGGTTGGAGTCCTGGGAGAGGAAGCGCCAGCCGAGCGTGGGCAGGACGAGCAGGACCAGCGGGGAGCGCAGGGCGAGGAAGCCGGTGACGGCCAGCAGGTAGAAGAGCATCTCCCAGCGCTCGCCGGAGGCGAGGGCGTCCCCGACGACCTGTCCGAAGGAGGTGTCGGCGCCCTGTCCGGTCTTCTCTATCTTGGCCCAGTAGTCGTACTGTCCGGCCCGGCTCGCCGCCGGGATGAGGACGAGGACCGTCAGGGCGAAGGCGGCGGTGCCGAACCCGGTGAGGGCCGCGCCGAGCCCCTTCTGCCCCTTCAGGAAGAGGACCGCGCCGACCATGGCGACGGTCAGGCCCATGTCCTCCTTGACCAGGACGAGCGGGACGGACCACGCCACGGCGGCGGTCCAGCGCCCGAGGAGCAGGGCCCGGCAGGTCAGGGCGAGCAGCGGGACGGCGAAGGCGATCTCGTGGAAGTCGGACTTGACCGCCTCCTGGAGCCCCCAGGACAGCCCGTACGCGACGGTGATCCCGATGCCCGTGGCCCGGCTGCCCAGGATCTGCTGGGTGGTCCGGCCGACGACGACGGCCGAGGCGGCGAACAGGGCGGCCTGTGCGAAGAGGAGGGCGACCGGCGAGGGCCAGATCCAGTACAGCGGGGCGAGGAGCGCGGTGACCGGGCTGAAGTGATCGCCCAGTATCTGGAAGCCGGGCCCCTTGATGTCCACGACCGGCGACCGGAACTCGGCGTACGCCCTGACCGACTGCCCGAAGATCCCGAGGTCCCAGGAGGGGGTGCGGAAGTGCGCGTACTGGACCCACGAGTAGAGGAAGTACAGGGCGCACAGGACGCCCGCGAGGATCAGGTACGGGCGGAGCGGGGCGGGTGCGAGGCCGTCAGGCGGCTCGGCGGCGGCGGCCGGGCCGGGAGAACCGGTGACGGTCTCCTCTGCGGACCTGTTCCGTACGTCCAACACCACGCCCCCACTACCAGTGGCCGACAAAAGAGCAACCCATTAGACCAGAGTCCACCCGATCGGCGGACCCGGTACGTGGAGGCCGGGGGGCCGGGGGCGGGACCTCGGGGCGGCAAAGGGCCGGTCCCTCCGGCGCGGGCGCGGGGCCCGCACCGGAGGGACCGGTGGAAGACGTACGGATCGGCGGAACGCGTCCGGACCGGCGGAAAAGCCGCGGATCCTTGGCGGCCCGGCGGAGAAGCCGCGGATCAGTGACGGATCAACGGATCAGTGGAAGAAGTGGCGCGTGCCCGTGAAGTACATCGTCACGCCCGCCTTCCGCGCCGCCTCGACGACCTGCTCGTCACGGACCGAGCCGCCGGGCTGCACGACCGCCTTCACGCCCGCCTGGGTGAGGATCTCCAGGCCGTCCGGGAAGGGGAAGAAGGCGTCGGAGGCGGCGTACGAGCCGCGCGCCCGCTCCTCGCCCGCCCGCTCGACCGCGAGCTTCGCGGAGTCGACCCGGTTGACCTGGCCCATGCCGACGCCGACCGAGGCGCCGTCCTTGGCGAGCAGGATCGCGTTGGACTTGACCGCGCGGCACGCCTTCCAGGCGAAGTCCAGCTCGGCCAGCTCCTCGGCGGACAGCGCCTCGCCCGTGGCGAGCGTCCAGTGGGCCGGGTCGTCGCCCTCGGCCTGGAACACGTCGGTGTGCTGCACCACCGCGCCGCCCGACAGGAACTTGACGTCACCCGGCTGCGCCGGGGTGCCCTCGACCCGCAGGACGCGGATGTTCTTCTTGCGCGCGAGGACCTCCACGGCGCCGTCCTCGTACGCCGGGGCCGCGATGACCTCGGTGAAGATCTCGGCGACCTGCTCGGCCATCGCCACCGACACCTCGCGGTTGACGGCGATCACCCCGCCGAACGCGGACAGCGGGTCGCAGGCGTGGGCCTTGCGGTGCGCCTCGGCGACGTCCGCGCCGACCGCGATGCCGCACGGGTTGGCGTGCTTGATGATCGCCACGCACGGCTCGTCGTGGTCGAAGGCGGCGCGGCGCGCGGCCTCGGTGTCCACGTAGTTGTTGAAGGACATCTCCTTGCCGTGCAGCTGCTCGGCGTTGGCGAGCCCGCCCGGCTGCCCGTCGACGTACAGCGCGGCGGCCTGGTGCGGGTTCTCGCCGTAGCGCAGCGTGGACTTGCGCTCCAGGGTCTCGCCGATGAACTCGGGGAGCCCGTTCGCGTCGGCCTCGGGGGCGTAGACATTGGTGAACCAGGAGGCGACGGCCGTGTCGTACGCGGCGGTGTGCTGGAACGCCTCGGCGGCCAGGCGCTTGCGGGCCACCAGGTCGAAGCCGCCCGCCCCGACGGCGGCGAGCACGTCCGCGTACCGCTCCGGGCTGGTGACGATCGCCACGGACGGGTGGTTCTTCGCGGCGGCGCGGACCATGGACGGGCCGCCGATGTCGATCTGCTCGACGCACTCGTCCTCGGTGGCGCCCGACCGGACGGTCTCGGTGAACGGGTACAGGTTCACGACGACCAGGTCGAAGGGCTCCACGCCCAGCTCGGCGAGCTGCGCGCGGTGCGACTCCAGACGCAGGTCGGCGAGGATGCCCGCGTGCACCTTCGGGTGGAGGGTCTTGACCCGGCCGTCCAGGCACTCGGGGAAGCCGGTCAGCTCCTCGACCTTGGTGACCGGCACCCCGGCGGCGGCGATCCTCCCGGCCGTGGAGCCGGTGGAGACGAGCTCGACACCGGCCTCGTGCAGGCCGCGGGCCAGCTCTTCGAGCCCCGTCTTGTCGTAGACGCTGACCAGCGCGCGGCGGATGGGCTTAACGGTGTCCGTGTTCACCGACATGAACCTTTCGTCCCTCAATGCGGTAGCCGTGCCGGGCGAGACGCCCCACGACGTCGACGAGCAGCGAACGCTCGACTTCCTTGATGCGCTCGTGCAGAGCGGCTTCATCGTCCGTCTCCCGCACCTCGACCACGCCCTGGGCGATGATCGGGCCGGTGTCGACGCCGTCGTCGACGAAGTGGACGGTGCACCCGGTGACCTTCGCGCCGTACGCGAGGGCGTCGCGCACCCCGTGGGCACCGGGAAAACTGGGCAGCAGGGCCGGGTGGGTGTTGACGACCCGGCCGTCGAAACGGGCGAGGAACTCCTTGCCCACGATCTTCATGAAACCGGCCGAGACCACGAGGTCCGGCTCGTGCGCGGCGGTCGCCTCGGCCAGCGCCCGGTCCCACTCCTCGCGGCTCGCGTGGTCCTTGACCCGGCAGACGAAGGTGGGGAGCCCGGCCCGCTCGGCCCGCTCCAGACCGGCGATGCCGTCGCGGTCGGCGCCGACCGCGACGATCTCCGCGCCGTACCCCTCGGGGTCCGCGGCGATGCCGTCGAGGAGGGCCTGCAGATTGGTACCGGAACCGGAGACCAGGACGACGAGGCGGGCGGCAGCCACTGGGTCACTCTTTCCGTGGTGTTTGTGCGGTCGTACGAACGAATCGTGTCGCTCGATACGGGGAACCCTACGAATGGCTCGACCGACCGCAACGATACCGGCACACCGGACGGCCCCCGCGGGACGGGGGCGGGGCAGGGCGGTAGCGTCAGGGCCGACGCCCCCACACGCGGCAGACAGCCAGTAGACGAGACAGCAGCGGAGACCACGGTGCGGACGTGGTCGAGACGACAGAGGGAAGACGTTCAGCACATGCCGGAACGCCAGTCCACGGACGACAACAACCCGTTCGCGCCGCCGCCCGAGGGCAGGCCGGACCAGCCGTGGCAGCCACGGCGACCGGAGGACTCGGACGACGGGTCCGGTTCCCAGGGCTCGCCCGACGGCCGCTGGAGCCCCCGCCAGCCCGGCCGCTCGGACGACGGCTTCGGCCGGGGGCCCGAGCGCCAGGACGGCGGTCAGGGCGGCCCGGGGCAGGGGGGTCCCGGCCAGGGCGGCGGCCAGGCCGGCGGCGGACGTCAGGGAATGCGCTGGGACCCCACGGACCCGGCGCAGCGGCGGGCCCGGTACGCGATCCTCTCGGGCATGTGGGCCTTCTTCTTCGCGATCTTCGAGATCCCGGAGCTGGCGCTGCTCCTCGGCGCGCTCGGCCTGTACTGGGCGATCAGCGCCCTGCGCGCCCGGCCGAAGGCCACCGCCCCCGAACCGACGTCGGCGCCGGGGCCCGCCGAACCCGCTCCCCCGGCCCCGGGACAGGCGCCTTCCCGGGCGACCCAGCTCCGGTCGATGCGGACCGCCGCGATCAGCGGTCTGGTGGCGGCGAGCGTGGCCCTGATGATCGTCGCGGTGGGCTTCACCATGAAGCTCGTCTACCGCGACTTCTACGAGTGCCGTGACGACGCCCTGACCCACGCGGGCCAGCTGGCCTGCAACGACCTGCTCCCGAAGCCGCTGCGCGCGGGCTTCGGCGTCAGGGAGTAGCCGGAGGGCGAACGCCTTCGGGGGCCGGGGCTCCCCCGCGCGTCAGGACGTGGGCCCGCCGGTCCCCCCGGCCGGGTCGTCGGGATCCGCCGGGTCCGTCGGGACTGCCGGGACCACCGGGGGTGGTGCGGCTGGTGTGGTCGGCGTGGTCGGCTCCCAGGCGGCGGGCAGATAGTCGTACGGCTCGAAGCCGGAGTCCTTGTAGATGCCGGAGTCCCTGTAGGGGTCGTACGAGTCGTACGGAGCCCCGCCGGGACCGCCGTCCTCCTCCGTCCCGCCGCGCCCTGTCTCGGGCCGCGCCGAAGGGGGCGGGGTGCCGGGCTCGGATACGGGGCCGGAGCCCGTCCCGGACCCGGATACGGGCGCGAGCGCGGCCGTCGTCCCCGGCACTGCCCCCGGCGCCGTCCCCGGTCCGGACGCCGTCCCGGACCCCTGGGCCGCCGTCCCGGACCCCACGAGCAGCCCGGACAGGGCGCCGAGGCCGAACGGCCACTTCCGCCGGGCCCGGGGCCCCGGGCCGGCCGCCGGGGCCGTACCCGCACCGGACGCCGTACCCGCACCGACGTCCGGGCCCGCCCCGGGGTCCACGACGGCCCCCGGAGCCGTACCGGACCCCGGCCCGGACACCGGGGCCGTACCGGCCGTCGTGGCCCGTCCCCGCGCCGGGGCCGTACCGGCCGTTCCCCCTGACCCGAAGGCCGCCGTCCAGGCCCGGCCGGGCTTCGGGGGGCGTTCCGCACGGGGGACGCGACGGCCCCAGGCCCGTACGCACAGCGCCGTCGGGACACCCGCGCAGGCGCCCCACAGGACCGCCGCCGCCCCCGCCTGCCACCACACCGGGCCGAACGCCGAGAGCCTGCCGCTCCCCAGCGGGCCGCCCGCCGCGCAGGCGAGGACCGCCACGGCCGCCCCGCACCCCCAGGCCGCGCCCAGCGCGGTGAGGGCCGTGTCCCGGGCCTGCCAGGTCCGGGCCGCCCGGCCCACCCGGCGGCCCTGGAACACGGCCGCGAGCAGCGGCACCGCCACGGCCGCCCAGTGCGGCCAGGAACCGCGCGGCTCGGTGGGCAGCGCCGCGAGCAGCGGGAAGGGCGGCAGCGCCGGGTCCCCTGCGAGGCCCAGCGGGGTGGCGAGCGCGCCCGTACCGAGGGTGAATCCGGGGCCGAGCCCGTACGCGGCCCCCCAGACGGCCATGTTCGGGAGCAGCGCCAGGACGAGCAGCAGCACCGCCGCGCGCCCCGACCACTCCCCCGTGAGCCCGGCGTACGCCGTCTGCGCCCGGCCCGCGTGCCAGGCCAGCGAGACCGCGGCGGTGACCGCGCCGCCGCCCAGCAGGGTCACGAGACCCAGTCCGGTGGCCCGCAGGGCGACCGCCGCCTGCCGCCGTCCGGGCAGCGGACGGCCGAGCGCGGTCCACACCCCGGCGCCCGCCGCCGCCGTCACCACGGCGGGCAGCCAGAACCCGGCGGTGAGCAGGTCGGCGGGCAGCCTCCCGCCTTCGGCGTAGACCACCACCACGGCCGCGACCAGCAGATATCCCCCGGTGACGGCGGCCACCGCGCCACCGGCGGTGAGGCGCGGACCGGCGCCCTCGGCACCCCGGTCGAGGGTGTCGCGGGCCGCCCGGTGGACGAGCCAGACGGGCAGCGCGGACAGCAGCAGCGGGACGACGCCGAGCGGGGCGGGCAGCCCGCTCAGGGTGTCCGTGCGGACGAGGTCGACGCCGTGGGACAGCAGCCAGAGCCCGGCGGCCAGGCGCAGGGCCCCGTCGGCGCCGCCGTCCGGGTACGGGGAGCTGATCCAGGCCGCGACCACCAGGACCGCGAGGGCGCCGAGACCGAGTCCGGCGGCGACCCCGCCCCGGACGCAGGCGGTGGCGAGCACGGTGGAACGACCGCCCTGGACCAGGGGGTGTTCGGTCACATGGGTCACGGGGTCATGCTGCCAACGACACGCGCTTTTGCCGCGTAACAGGCAAACCTCGGCTGTGTCGCTCAATATACGTTTATGTACTTTTCCGCCCCCAGCCGCTCTGTGGGAGGTCGACACCGATGAGCCGGAGCCCCGCGGATTCCGCATCCGCCGTCACCCTGCCGACCCCGAAGGAGCGGCGCAGGTTGCGTGAGGCCCTCGCGCTGAGCGAGGAGCAGGTCGCCGAGGCCGTGGGCGTCACGAAGGCCACGGTCAGATCGTGGGAGACGGGACGCTCGTCCCCCCGGGGCCGCAAGCGCGAGGCGTACGCGAGACTGCTCGGCGCACCGAGCGGCGGGGCACGGGCCGACCGCCCGTCGACGGCGGGGGCACGGCCGTCGGGCCCTGAGCGGCCGGAAGGGTCCGCGCCGCCGGAGCGGTCCGGGCGGTCCGGGGCCGGGGGGCCGTCGGGCGGGGAGCCACGGGGGGAACCGAACGGGGACCCGAACGAGAAGCCGAACGGGGTTCAGGCCGTGACCGGGTCCGGGCCGGTGCCCGACGCCGGAGCCGTGCCCGACGCCGGGGCCGTATCCGACGCCGGAGCCGTGTCCGGGGCTCGGGGCTCGAACGGGGCCGGGGCCCCGGCGGAGGCGGGGGCCGCGAACCGGTCCCCCCTGAAGCGGCACCCGCAGCCGCAGGCCAAGTCACCCGTACGGACGCAGGCCGTCGATTCCGCCGGAGTACGGCCGAGGGCCGCCGCCCAGCGGACCGCCCGGCCGCCGAAGGCCCCCGCGCCCGCGCCCGCCATCACCTCGGGCCCCGCCCGCAAGGGCGCCCCCAAGCCGAAGGAGCGCCTGAGACAGACGGCCCCCGAGGAGGCGCGGGAGGAACGGACACCGGAACCCGCCGCGCCGGGCCCCACGCCCGAGGAGGCCTTCGACGCGCTCTACGCGCACGCCGCCCCCGGGCTCGTCCACCAGACCCATCTGCTGACCGGGCGCCGCGGTCTCTCCCGCGAGGCCGTCGAGTACGCCTTCCACCACGCCTGGCAGCACTGGCCCGAGGTCGCGGTCGACCCCGACCCGGTGGGCTGGGTGCGGGCGACGGCGTACGAGTACGCCCTCTCCCCCTGGCACCGGATGCGCCGCGCCCACAAGCACCCCGACGCCCCGCCCACGGAGGCGGACCGGCGGGCCCTGCTCGGCGCGCTCCTCGAACTGCCGCCGCCGTACCGCCGTACCGTTCTGCTGTACGACGGGCTCGGCCTCGACCTGCCGGAGACCGCCGCCGAGACCGAGGCCAGCACCCCGGCCGCCGCCAACCGGCTGCTGCACGCCAGGACCGTCCTCGGACAGCGCGTCCCCGAGCTGGCCGAGCCCGAGGCGCTGCACCGGCGCCTCGGCGCGCTGGTCGCCGAGGCGCCGACGGCGACCCTCCCGCCCGCCCGTACGGTCCGCACCGGCAGCGACCGCAGGACCAGCGTCTGGACCAGGGCGGTCCTCGGGGTGACGGCGGTCCTCATCGGCGTCACGGGCTTCGCCGCGGCGACCGCCCCGACCCACTACCTCCCGGTCAACGTCCCCGGCGAGACCGTCAACGGCGTCCCCGTGCGCGGCGGCCCCGAACAGCTCCGCCCGGAGGACGTGGAACTGCGCGACAGCCTGCGCTCCGAACCGAACCCGGGCCCGGAACGCCTGATCCCGGCGGCCGAGTAGCCCCGGACGGACGCGGCGCCGGACGCCGGACGGGCCCGGAGGACGGGCCGGGTGACGTGAGAGGGCCCCGCCCCCCGCCCGGGTGACCGGGCAGGGGGCGGGGCCCTCTCGTACGGCTGTCGGCTGCTGCCTCCGGCCGTCGGCGGTGAGCCGGTTCAGCCCGCGAGGATCGCGCGCGCCAGCTTGGCCGTCTCGGTCGGCGTCTTGCCGACCTGGACGCCCGCGGCCTCCAGGGCCTCCTTCTTCGCCTGGGCGGTGCCGGAGGAGCCGGAGACGATGGCACCGGCGTGGCCCATGGTCTTGCCCTCGGGCGCGGTGAAGCCCGCGACGTAGCCGACGACCGGCTTGGTGACGTTGGCCTTGATGAAGTCGGCCGCACGCTCCTCGGCGTCGCCGCCGATCTCACCGATCATGACGATCAGGTCGGTCTCCGGGTCGGCCTCGAAGGCCGCCAGGGCGTCGATGTGCGTGGTGCCGATGACCGGGTCGCCACCGATGCCGACGGCGGACGAGAAGCCGATGTCACGGAGCTCGTACATCATCTGGTACGTCAGCGTGCCGGACTTCGAGACCAGGCCGATGCGGCCCGGCTTCGTGATGTCGCCCGGGATGATGCCGGCGTTGGACTGGCCCGGGGTGATGAGACCGGGGCAGTTCGGGCCGATGAGGCGGGTCTTGCCGCCCTTCTCCACGGCGTACGCGTAGAACGCGGCCGAGTCGTGGACGGCGATGCCCTCGGTGATGACCACGGCGAGGGGGATCTCCGCGTCGATCGCCTCGACGACGGCGGCCTTCGCGAAGGCCGGCGGCACGAAGAGGACCGAGACGTCGGCGCCGGTCTCCTTCATGGCCTCGGCGACCGTGCCGAAGACGGGGATCTCGGTGCCGTCGAAGTCGACGGACGTACCGGCCTTGCGCGGGTTCACGCCACCGACGATGTTGGTGCCGTCACCCAGCATGAGCTTGGTGTGCTTCATGCCCGTGGCACCGGTCATGCCCTGGACGATGACCTTGCTGTCCTTGTTGAGGAAGATAGCCATGGCTCTGGTTCCCTCGTCCCTTACTTCGCAGCCGCGAGCTCGGCGGCCTTGTCGGCCGCTCCGTCCATGGTGTCCACGCGCTGCACCAGCGGGTGGTTGGCGTCCGACAGGATCTTGCGACCCAGCTCCGCGTTGTTGCCGTCGAGGCGCACGACCAGCGGCTTGGAGACCTCTTCGCCCTTGGAGGCGAGCAGCTCCAGGGCCTGGACGATGCCGTTGGCGACCTCGTCGCAGGCGGTGATGCCACCGAAGACGTTGACGAACACGGACTTGACGTCCGGGTCGCCCAGGATGATCTCCAGGCCGTTCGCCATGACCTCGGCGGAGGCGCCGCCGCCGATGTCGAGGAAGTTGGCCGGCTTCACGCCGCCGTGGTTCTCACCGGCGTACGCGACGACGTCCAGGGTCGACATGACCAGACCGGCGCCGTTGCCGATGATGCCGACCTCGCCGTCGAGCTTGACGTAGTTGAGGCCCTTGGCCTTGGCGGCGGCCTCCAGCGGGTTGGCCGCGGCCTTGTCCTCCAGGGCCTCGTGCTCCGGCTGGCGGAAGTCGGCGTTCTCGTCGAGAGACACCTTTCCGTCCAGGGCCAGGACGCGCCCGTCCTTGGTCTTCACCAGCGGGTTGACCTCGACGAGGAGGGCGTCCTCGGCGACGAAGGTGTCCCACAGGGTCACCATGACCTCGGCGACCTTCTCGGCCACCTCGGCCGGGAACTGCGCCTGGGCCACGATCTCGCGGGCCTTGACGATGTCGACGCCCTTGTTGGAGTCGACGGGCACCTTCGCGAGCTTCTCGGGGGTCGTCGCGGCGACCTCCTCGATGTCCATGCCACCGGCGACGGACGCCATGGCGAGGAAGGTGCGGTTGGTGCGGTCGAGGAGGTACGAGACGTAGTACTCCGCCTCGATCTCCGGGGACAGCTCGGCGATCATCACCTTGTGGACCGTGTGGCCCTTGATGTCCATCCCGAGGATGTCCGTCGCGCGGGCGACGGCCTCGTCGGGGGTGGCGGCCAGCTTGACGCCGCCGGCCTTGCCACGGCCGCCGACCTTCACCTGCGCCTTGACGACCGACTTGCCGCCAAGACGCTCGGTGGCCTCGCGCGCCGCCTCAGGCGTGTCGATGACTTCACCGGCCAGCACCGGTACACCGTGCTTGGCGAAGAGGTCCCTCGCCTGATACTCGAACAGGTCCACGCGCGTCCGTCCCTTTTCTGATGATCGCGGTTCGTTGTCTGCGTGGGCGTGCCGCGAAGGGCAACGTGACTGCGCTGTCACAAGGAAGGCGTACACGGTGGCCGTGGACGCGGCATGTCCGTCTCGCAGGTTATCGCCGTGGGACGTAGGTCCCTAAATCGCAGATCACAACCGAGCGGTGATACGGGTCACAGATCGTAGGGACCGGGGGACCCTCCGCAGGGGGCGGCGGACCGGACCGGACACCCCGCACGGCAGGTGGCGCTTGGGCTCCCGCTTCCGCGCGACACGCCGGAGCCCCTGGTGGGACGCCCCTGACAGGGGGTGTGACATGGGACTCAGTCCTCCCGAGGACACCCGTGCGAGTGGCCCGGACACAACGGAATCCGCACCGGCGGACGGGCACGGACGAACCCGGACGGGGGAGGCGGGAGATCCGGACGGGGCCAGACGGGCCGGACGGTACGGGTCCGGGCCGGGCGGTCACCGCCGGGACCGCGCGGGGGCCCACGGGAGTCGGGGGGGGCTCCGGGGATGGGGGCCGGGGCAGCGGGCCGGAGGTCGGGGATCGGCGATCGGGCGCGGCTGCGGCCTGCGGGCCTGGGCAGGGGGCCGCGCGGGTCGGCTGTGGCCGGTCACCGGTCGGCCGCGAGTGGTCGGCTGTCGGCTGTGAGTCGTCGGACACCGGTGGCCGGTGGCTGGTGGCTGGTGGCCGGTGGCTGGTGGCTGGTGGCTGGTGGCTGGTGGCTGGTGGCTGATGGCCGTCAGTCGACGGGGATCGGCAGCGGGCGGTTCTCCAGGGCGGCGGCCATCACCTCCGGGAACAGGTCGGGAGTGCACGCGAAGGCCGGGACACCGAGCGCGGCCAGCGCCGCCGCGTGCTCGCGGTCGTACGCCGGGGTGCCCTCGTCGGAGAGGGCGAGCAGCGCGACGAACCGCACGCCCGAGGCCTTCATCGCCGCGACCCGCTTCAGCATCTCGTCACGGATGCCTCCCTCGTACAGGTCGCTGATGAGGACGACGACCGTGTCGGCGGGGCGGGTGATCCTCGACTGGCAGTGGGCGAGCGCGCGGTTGATGTCGGTGCCGCCGCCGAGCCGGGTGCCGAACAGGACGTCCACCGGATCGTCGATCAGATCGGTCAGCTCGACGACGGAGGTGTCGAAGACCACCAGCCGGGTGGCCAGGGACCGCGTCGACGCCAGCACCGCGCCGAAGACGGCGGCGTACACGACGGAGGCGGCCATCGAGCCCGACTGGTCGACGCAGAGGACGACCTCCTTCCTGACCGCCCGGGAGGCGCGCCCGTGGCCGACGAGCCGCTCCGGGACGACCGTGCGGTGCTCGGGCAGGTAGTTCTTGAGGTTGGCGCGGATCGTACGGTCCCAGTCGATGTCCCGGTGGCGCGGGCGGCTGATCCGGGCGGAACGGTCGAGGGCCCCGGTGAGCGTCGCGCGGGTGCGGGCGGCGAGGCGCTCCTCCAGGTCGTCGACGACCCGGCGCACGACGGCGCGCGCGGTCTCCCTGGTGGTCTCCGGCATGGCCTTGTGGAGGGAGAGCAGGGTGCCGACGAGGTGGACGTCCGGCTCGACGGCCGCCAGCGTCTCCGGCTCCAGGAGGAGGGTGGAGAGGCCGAGCCGGTCGATGGCGTCGCGCTGCATGACCTGGACGACGGAGCCGGGGAAGTACGTACGGATGTCGCCGAGCCAGCGGGCGACGGAGGGCGCGGAGGCCCCGAGCCCCGCCGAACGCTCCCGTCCGGCGCGCTCGGCGCCGGGGGTCCCGCGCCCGTAGAGCGCGGCGAGCGCCCCGTCCACGGCGGCGTCGGTCCCGGTGAGCCCCCGCCCGGTCCCTTCGGCCTCCCCGCCCCCGAGCACGAGCCGCCACCGCCGCAGCCGCTCGTCGTCCCCGCAGCCGGGCGGCCGGACGCCCGGCCCGCCGGTCGGCCCGGTGCCGGAGGGGATCGCGGCGACGGCCGGGACGGCTGCTCGGGCGGGGTCCGTGGGTGTGGTCATGGTGTGGTCTCCCGGCCGAGGACGAGGTGGAGGAGGGGCAGGACGGCGTCCGCCCGTTCCCGGTCGGGCGCCGGGGCGAAGCCGGGGGTGCCCGGCACGGGGCGCCGGGAGCCGCCCGGCCCGCGCGCGACCAGTTCGCCGAGGGTGCGGCGGACCCCGGGCTCGTACTCCGAGAACGTCCGGCGGAGCAGCGGCAGGACGCCGGTGAACGCCTCGGCGGGCACCCTGGTGAGCCAGTCGTCGACCAGCCCGAGGAGCCGCTCGTCGTGGACGAGGAGCAGCCCCCCTCCGGACGCCCCGCCGACGAAGCCGTCGATCCAGGCGGCGGCGTCGGCGGGCGGGGTGCCGGGCGAGAGGGCCCGGCTCATGAGCGGGGCCGTCTCCTCGTCGGTGATCCGGCCCTCGTCGAGGAGCAGCCGGGCGGCCCGGCCCCGGAGGACGCCCGGTACGCGGTCGCGGTCCGCGAGGCGGCGCAGGACGCCCGCCCAGCGGTCGGCCGTCCGCCCGGCGGCGGGCAGCAGCCCGAGGGCCTGGTGGACCCCGTCGATCCGCTCGCGCATGGCGGTGGCCGCGTCCGCGTCGAGTCCGGCGCAGGCGGGCGGCAGACCGACGCAGATCCGCTCCACGAGCCCGGTGGCGACCTCGGCGAGGGCCGCCGTGTCCGTGCCGCGCACGTCCCCGTAGCGCAGGGCACGGGCGAGGGCCGGGAAGGCCTGGGCGAGCCGGGCGACGTCGGTGTCGAGCGCGGCCCGGTCGGCGAGCGCCCGCATCACGGCGGGCAGCGCGTCGGCGAGCCCGGCGAGCAGGCACTGCTCGGCGAGGGCGGTGATGTCGGCGAGCCCGGTCGCCGCCCGCGCCCGGGAGCGGGCACGGGCGGTGGCGGCGCCCTCGACGGTGGTGCCCCAGACGCCCGCCTCGGCGACCTGGACGTGCAGTTCGGGTTCCCAGCGCAGCCGCCAGGCCTCCCGGAAGGTGCCGGTTCCGGCGCGTCCGGCGGCCGGGGTGCCCCAGGTGACGCCGAGGAGCCGCAGCCGGTGCAGGAGTCGGCTGCGCTCGCCGTCGGTGTCCTCGCGGAGGTCGAGGTCAAGGTCCCGCTCGGCGGCCTCGGGCCGCAGGCGCAGGGTGCGCTGGCGGCGGGTCAGGTCGCGCTGGAGGGGGACGGCGGGGGCGCCTTCGGGGACCCGGCCGAGCACGTCCCCGACGACGAGCCGGTCCCGTACGAGGGCGAGGGGCACGTCGGAGCCCTCGCAGAGGACGGAGCGGACGGCGTCGGTGGTCTCGTCGAGGCCCGGGCGCGGTCGTCCGCGCAGGGCGGCGAGGGCCTCGGCGAGGCGGACGGCCTCGATGACGTGGGCGGAGGAGACGGGGTGGTCCTCGGCCCTGAGGAGCCGGGCGGCCTCGGTCATCCATCGTTCGACGGGCCGGTCGGGCGCGCCGAAGAGGTGGGCGTACCAGCCGGGGGCGTCGATGCCCGCGCCGTATCCCGAGCGCCGGGCGAGCCTGCGGTGGGTCCAGGGGACCCAGGTCAGCTCGGTCCGCACCTTGGGCAGGCCCTTGAGCAGGGCCCGGTCGGCGGCGACGGTCGTCCGCCGGGCGAGGGCGGGGACGTGCCAGGCGCCGCAGACGACGGCGACGGCGTCCCCGAACTCCTTGCGGGCGGCCCGGAGGCGGAGCCGCATGTACGCCTCGCGGACGAGGTCGCGGGGCTGGCCGCCGTGTCCGTAGGTCTCGCGGAGCGCGCCCATGGCCTCGGCGAGCGCTTCGAAGGGGGCGGTCGGGTCGCCGTCGCCGCGCAGTTCGACGACGTCCTCCCACCAGCGCTCGGGGTCCTCGTACCCTGCGGCCCCGGCGAGTTCGGCGATCGGGTCGACGCGCGGGCCGTCGTCGGCCGCCCCGTCCCCGTGGCCGTCCCCGGCGGGGCCGGTGGCGGCGAGGGTATGGGTGGCGGGCAGGTCGATGAAGCGGACGGCGGCGCCCCGGTCGAGGGCCCAGCGGATGGCGACCCACTCGGGCGAGAAGGCGGCCAGGGGCCAGAACGCGGCCCGTCCGGGGTCGTCCACGGCGTGGGCGAGGAGGGCGACCGGGGGGCGCATGGCGGGGTCCGCCGCGAGGGTCACGAGGGCGTCGGCCTCGGCGGGGCCTTCGACGAGGACGGCGGCCGGATTCCCCGCGTCCAGGGCGGCGCGCACACCGCGCGCCGAACCGGGGCCGTGGTGCCGCACCCCGAGCAGGAGCGGTCCGGCGGCCGGGGCGGCCGGGCGCGGGGTCCGGCCGGGGGCGCGGGCGGCGGGCGGCGGGGCCGTGGGGGTCATGTGCCCACCTCGCGGCAGGCGCGGTAGAAGTCCTTCCAGTCGTCCCTCTCCCTGACGACCGTCTCCAGGTACTCCTGCCAGACGACCCGGTCGGCCGCCGGGTCGCGGACGACCGCGCCGAGGATGCCCGCGGCGACGTCGGCGGGGCGCAGGATCCCGTCCCCGAAGTGGGCGGCGAGGGCGAGTCCGCCGGTGACGACGGAGATGGCCTCGGCGGTGGAGAGCGTGCCCGAGGGGGACTTGACCCTTGTGCGGCCGTCGGTGGTGACGCCGTCCCGCAGCTCGCGGAAGACGGTGACGACCCGTCGGATCTCGTCGGCCCCGGCCGGGACGGCGGGCAGGGCGAGGGCGCGCCCGAGCTGTTCGACGCGGCGGGCGACGATGTCGACCTCGGCCTCGGGGGTCGCGGGCAGGGGCAGGACGACGGTGTTGAAGCGGCGGCGGAGCGCGCTGGAGAGCTCGTTGACGCCCCGGTCGCGGTCGTTGGCGGTGGCGATCAGGTTGAACCCGGGGACGGCCTGGACCTCCTGGCCCAGTTCGGGGACGGGCAGGGTCTTCTCGGACAGGACGGTGATGAGGGTGTCCTGCACGTCGGCGGGCATACGGGTGAGCTCTTCGATACGGGCGGTCATGCCGAGGGACATCGCGCGCATGACGGGGCTGGGCACGAGGGCTTCCCGGTCGGGGCCGTGGGCGAGGAGCCGGGCGTAGTTCCAGCCGTACCGGACGGCTTCCTCCGGGGTGCCCGCGGTGCCCTGGACGAGGAGGGTGGAGTCGCCGCTGACGGCGGCGGCGAGGTGCTCGGAGACCCAGGTCTTGGCGGTGCCGGGCACGCCGAGCAGCAGCAGGGCCCGGTCGGTGGCGAGCGTGCTGACGGCGACCTCGACGATGCGGCGGGGTCCCACGTACTTGGGCGTGATCACCGTCCCGTCGGGGAGGGTGCCGCCGAGAAGGTAGGTGGCGACGGCCCACGGCGAGAGGCGCCAGCGGGCGGGGCGGGGCCGGTCGTCGGCGGTGGCGAGCGCGGCGAGTTCACCGGCGAAGGCGTGCTCGGCGTGCGGCCTCAGGACCTCGGCGGCGGCCTGTGGCCGCGCCGGTCCGGCGTCCGTCTCGACGCCGGAACCGGGCTGCGCGACGGTTTCGGGCACGGTCATGGATCCCCCTCCAGATCGTTCGACCTGCTGTGGGATCCACCGTGCACCATGCCACTGACAATCGGATGTCTCCGCTGGTCAGGGGCAGTTGGAGGGGTTCATCGGCGCGGGAGGGCCAGCGGGTGCGGGAGGGTCAGCCCACGATGGGCGAGACGGCGACGCAGCCGCCCGCCATGGCCTGCTCGGCCTTGGCCTCCTTGAGGACCTTGCCCTGGTAGGTGATCTTGCAGGTGAGGTCGGCGGGGTTCAGCGAGACCGGCATGACGGCCGGCGGCATGATGCCCGTCAGCTTCACGGTCTTCTTCCACGGCGTCGTGGGCTTCTTCTCGGACTCGATCTTCGGCTCCATCGCGGTGCCGTCACCGGCGTGGTACTCGATGGTCTCGATCCCCTTGCCGGTGACCTCGTACGTGACTTCGTAGGTCTGCTTCACGGACTTGTCGACCTGCTCGACGGCCTTGTCCGTGACCGCGGAGCAGGCGCCGAGGCCGAGGGCGAGACCGGTGACGGCGAAGGCCGTGGCGGCGGTGCGGGCAGTGCGCTTCATGGGGGTCCCCCTGGACGCGAGAGGTGGATCGGTCGGTCCGCGCAGGCAATCTTAAAGGGAGGGTAAAGTCAAATCGCCCCGGGCCCTTTCCCCGCCCCAACTAGCAGGCCAGAGCCGTTGTCAGTGGCGGCCTCTACCGTCGGGGACATGAATGCCATGGGGGTGCGGCGGACCACGGAGCAGGTGCTGGCACTGGCTCCTGACCAGGCGACGCGCAGAGCGGGGAGCGAGCTGGGCGCGGCCGGATCATGGCCGGAATCGGGCCATGGAGGGGGCGCCGTCTGGGGCCTGTGCCGGGACAGCGGCGGCACGACCCACCGGACGGCCGTCGACACCGCGGGGCCCGCCTTCCACTGCGGGTGCCCGAGCCGGAAGTCCCCCTGCGAGCACGCGCTCGGACTGCTGCTGCTGCACGCCTCGGACGGTACGGCGCCCGGGGAGTCCACCGCGCCCGACTGGGCCGCGCGATGGCTCGGAACCCGTCGCGGGCGGACCGTGGCCCCGGCCCCGGCCCGCCCGGTCGAGGACAGGTCCGCCGGGCGCCCGGCGGACCCGGAGGCGGCGCGCCGCAGAGCCGCGCGCCGGGCGGCCCGGATCACCTCGGGCACCCGTGAACTGGAGCAGCGGCTCGCCGATCTGCTGCGCGGCGGCCTCGCGGCGGCCGGGCAGCCGGGGTACGGACTGTGGGAGGAGACGGCCGCCCGCATGGTCGACGCCCAGGCACCGGGCCTCGCGGGCCGGGTCCGGGAGCTGGGCGCGATACCGGGCTCGGGCCCCGGCTGGCCGGTGCGGCTCCTGGAGGAGTGCGCGCTGACGCACCTCCTGGACCGTGCCTGGCTCGGCGCCGACCGGCTGCCCGCGCCGTTCGCCACCACGGTACGGACCCGGGTGGGCCTCCCCTCTCCGGTCGAGGGGGCCCCGGTGCGCGATCATTGGCTGGTTCTCGCCCAGTACGACGCGGGGGACGCGCGGCTGACCACCCGGCGCGTCTGGCTGTACGGCACGACCGGCGGGCGCACCGTGTTCCTGCTCTCGTACGGGGCGGCGGGCCGGGCTCCCGCGCTGTCCCTCCCGGTGGGCGCGGTGCTCGACGGCGAACTGACCCCGCACACGGGCTCCGGGCAGCTGAGGGCCGAGCCGGGCGAGCACTTCGTCCCCGTCACCGCGTCTGCGGGCCCGCCACCGGGCGGCCCGGTCGGGGCGGCGCTCGCCGCGTACGGCGGGGCGCTGCGGGACGACCCGTGGCTGGACTCCTGGCCGGTGACCCTGAGCGGGGTCGTACCGACGCGCGCGGAGTACGGCTGGCAGCTCGCCGACGCGGACGGCCGGGAGGCACTGCCCCTGACGTCCGCCGCCCAGTCGCGGCCCGGACTCTGGCGCCTGGTCGCCCTGTCGGGCGGTGTACCGCTGACCGTCTTCGGGGAGTGCGGGCACCGGGGCTTCACCCCGCTCACCGCCTGGTCCCCGGAGGCCCCGGACGAGGCGGTCCCCCTCGTATGACCCCCGCCGACCGGACACCCCGCACGGGCCGCACCGCCCTCACCGACCGGAGGCACCGATGAAGACGGACACGACACCCCCGGCCGCCGCCCGTGCGGCGGGTACGACGACACCCGAGCGGCCGACGACCGGCACGGCGAACGCGCTGACGCCCGGGGCCCGGCGGAGCCCCCCGCCCGGGCGGAACACCGGAACGACCTCGCCCGCCGAGGAGAGGAGCGGGCCGGGAGCGGAGGAAAGGGGCGCCGCACCCGATGACGGAACGGACCGCGCGGACCGGGACGCCCGGACCGAGGACGGGGCGGAGGCCACGGGCGTGGGGGAAGGGGGTGCCACGGCCGTGGAAGGGGCGCGGGCGGTGATCGCCGAGGACCCGATGACCGCGCCCACCGGCGGACCGGGCGGCGCGGACCTCGCGGACCGGGACGTCCCCTCCCTGGACCTCACGAACCCGAGCGTCACGGACCTGAGCGCCCCCTCCCCAGGCATCGCGGGCCCGGACACCATGGCCTTCCGGGCCGGGGGTGCTTCGGGCGGCGGCGGGGCGGGGGGTGCGGATGCCGAGGGCCGGGCCTGGGAGGAGTTGGTGACCGCCGCGATGCTCGGTACGGACCGGCGTGCCCCCGGCGGGTTCGCCGGGACCGGCGGCGGGGAGCTGCCGGGCGCGCTCCTCGGCGCCGCCGCGGTGCACACCGTACGGCGCAGGGCGGGGCTGCGGCCCGGTCCCGCCGCGCCGCTGCCGGAGCCCGCGCCCGCCGACCCGCGCGGCCGACTGCCCGAGGCGGCCCGACGGCGGCTGGAACAGTTGCTCGCGGGCCGGGCCGCGCCCTCGCCCTCCGGGCGGCGCGGGGCCGTTCCCGACCTCGCCGAGCTGCTCCCCCAGTGGCTGACACTCGCCAACCGGCATGGTTTCAAGGCGCCTTCCGCCGTCCTGCCCGCCCTGCTCGACGCGGCGCGCGCCCGCACGGACCTGAGGCCGCAGGCGCTCCGGCTGGCCGGGGCACGCGGTCTGTGGCTGGCCCGGCAGAACCCCGAGTGGCGGTTCGCGCTGCGGGGTTCGGGCGCGGGCGGCTTCCTTCCGGACCCCGGGGACGAGAAGGGCGTACGGGCCCTGTGGGAGGAGGGCCTGTTCGCGGAGCGGGTCGCCCTGCTGGCCGCCGTACGCGCCGAGGACCCGGCCGCCGGGCTCGCCCTGCTCGCGGGCACCTGGTCCGTCGAGCGGGCGGAGGACCGGCTGATGTTCCTGGACTCGCTGCGGGGCGGACTCTCCGACGCGGACGAGGAGTTCCTGGAGGCGGCCCTCGGCGACCGGAGCCGCAACGTCCGGGCCACCGCCGCCGAACTGCTGTCCGCGCTTCCTCGCTCGGCGCTGGCGGGCCGGATGGCGGGCCGGGCCGTCTCGTGCGTGGGGCTCGACCGGACGGCGCGGACACCCTCGGTCGTCGTCGAGGCCCCGCACGAGTGCGACGCGGCGATGCGACGGGACGGTGTGGTGGCGACGCCCCCGGCCGGACGGGGCGAGCGGTCCTGGTGGCTGGGCCAGTTGGTGGAGGCGGCCCCGCTGTCCTGCTGGCCGCCCCGGTTCGGCGGGCGCGGCCCCGAGGCGATCGTGGCGCTGCCGGTCGGCGACGACTGGCAGGCGGAGCTGCACGCGGCCTGGTGCAGGGCCGCCGTGCGGCAGCGGGACGCGGCCTGGTCGCGGGCGCTGCTCGGCGCACCGTCGGCGCCTCCCGCGACGGGACCGGGCACGTCGTCGCTCGCGGAACGGGCCCAGTTGCTGTCGACGCTGCCCCCGGCGGAGCGGGCGGACTGGGTGGCGTCGTTCATCGCCGCCCACGGACTGTCGGAGGCGTTCCAGCTGCTCGGCGTGTGCGACGTGCCGTGGGCGGCGCCACTGGGCGAAGCGGTGGTCGACGCCCTCGACATCGCGCGGGAGGCGGGCAGTTACCCGTGGAGCTTCAGTGGCGTGATGGGGCTCGCGGAGCGTTGTCTCGCCCCGGAGTCGGCCCGGCACCTGGACGCCCTGACGGCCCGGCCGGACGAGACGGACGAGGTCGCCCCCGGCGCGGGCGGCTACTGGTCCGAGGCGTTCCAGCGACTGGTCTCCACCCTCCGGCTGCGCGCGGCGATGCACGCCGAACTCGCGGAGGCGCCGCCCGCGCCGGACCTTCCACCGAAGCCGGACACGGAACCGGTGCCGGAGCCGGGCCCGGTACCGGAGCCGGGCCTTTCGCGGACACCGGACGCGCCTCCGGTGCCGGGCACACCCCCAGGACCGTCACCGTCACCGGGCCCGGCGGTCACCCCGTACACCTCATCAGGCTCGTAGACCTCATGGATCCTGCGGCTCTCGTGAGCCCCGCAGACCTCGTGGACCTCGAAAGGCGCGAAGGGCCGGGGCCCGCGAGGACGCCGGACGCGCCGAAGGGCCCTCCCCCGGGGAAGGGCCCTTCTGAAAGGAGGACGGGCAGGTCACCCGGCACGGAAGGGGCTCACGCGGCCACGCGGACGTTCGCGTTGACCCAGTCGACGATGGAGGCGGTCGTGGCGCCCGGCGTGAAGATCTCCGCCACGCCCTTCTCCTTCAGCGGCGGGATGTCCGCCTCCGGGATGATGCCGCCGCCGAAGACCTTGATGTCCTCCGCGTCACGGTCCTTGAGCAGTTCCAGGACCTTCGCGAACAGGGTGTTGTGCGCGCCCGAGAGGATCGAGAGGCCGATCGCGTCGGCGTCCTCCTGGATCGCGGTGTCGACGATCTGCTCCGGAGTCTGGTGGAGCCCGGTGTAGATGACCTCCATACCGGCGTCCCGCAGTGCCCGCGCGATCACCTTGGCCCCGCGATCGTGGCCGTCGAGACCCGGCTTGGCCACCACCACGCGGATCGGACCGGTCACACCCATCACTGCCTCCACATGCGACCCCCGCGCCTGATTGCCGGGGAGGTGAACGAACGTTATCCCCAGCATCCCGCACGCAGCAGTTTCGCGGCGGCGAGCGAGGGGGAAATCACACGTGGGACATGTTCGCTCCGCGTCACACCCCGCTTTCGGGCCCTCCTCCTGGGCCCACCAGCCGCAAGCGGGGCGGGGCGCGAAGGGAGCCGCGACGAGGTCGCCGCGTCTCCGTGCCGTCGTCCGTGCGGCGCGGAGACGCGGTGCGCCGACGTGCCGTCCGGCCCCCGCGCCGTTCGGGAGGCCGGCCATGGAGTTCGCCGAGGTCACCACCCTGATGAAGGCCACCGCCCTCGAACTCGCGATCCTCACCGGCCATCTGGTCCTCTATCCCACGGGGATCGCCGCCGAGCGCCGCTCGTCCCCGGAGCCTCCGGCGCCGCTCTCCCCCGCCCGGCGCCCGGTGGTGCTGCTGCACGGTTTCGTGGACAACCGCTCGGTGTTCCTCCTGCTGCGCCGCTCGTTGACGCGGCACGGCCGTGACCGCGTCGAGTCGCTCAACCACTCGCCGCTGACCCGCGACCTACGGGCCGCCGCCGCGCTCCTCGGCCGCCGGGTGGAGGAGATCGTCACCCGTACGGGAGCCACCGAGGTCGACATCGTCGGGCACAGCCTGGGCGGTCTCATCGCCCGTTACTACGTGCAACGCCTCGGTGGTGACGCCCGGGTGCGGACCCTGGTCACCCTGGGCACCCCGCACTCCGGCACCACCGTGGCACCGCTGGCCGACGCGCATCCGCTGGTCCGGCAGATGCGGCCGGGTTCCGGGGTGCTGCGGGAGCTGGCGGGTCCGGCGCCGGGCTGCCGGACCCGGTTCGTGAGCTTCTGGAGCGATCTGGACCAGCTGATGTCGCCGGTGGAGACGGCCCGGCTCGACCACCCCGACCTGCTCGTGCGCAACGTACGGGTCAGCGGGATCGGGCACTTGGCGCTGCCCGTGCATCCGACGGTCGCCGCCGGGGTCCTGGAAGCCCTCGACGCGAACGACCCGGAGGCGCCGGGCGCGCGGACGGACGGGCCGGAGGCGCGGAGGGCCGGATCGGAAGCGCGGAGGGAGAGGCCGGAGGCGCGGAAGGAGGGGCCCGGCGCCGCGTCCGTCGCGTGACGCACGGGGACGACCGGCCGGGCGCCCCTCGGCGCACGCGAAGATCACGGACACGCGGGAACCGCTTTTCGAACGCTTCTCGAACACAAGGCCAAAGCTCGCCCCGTGAGCTGGCGAAACACGGCCGATTGCCCGTTTCCTACGGCAGCGAACCCATCTGAAGATTGTCGGTTGCACAGGCCGCCGGGTACAGTCGCGCCACTGCTTACCCCCGGGACACCCCTCGACGGGCCCGCCCCGGACCGGTCCTGTTGCCGAGGCGAGAGAGACGTTGGTGAACGACCAGCACCCCCACGCCGGGTACGTCGGAGACGACGCCCACACCACCAACGGCTTCGGCGTCGATCCGCTCTTCGGCTCGTACGCCACCGGCCAGGCCGACCACAGCGGACAGTGGGACCTCACCACGTACGACACCACCGGGACGTACCCGACGACGGGTCAGTACGACACCGCACAGCAGCAGACCGCCCACACCCACGACACCACCGGGCAGTGGGACACGACCGGCCAGTGGGACACCACGGGCCAGTGGGACACCACCGGCACCTACGACACCACGGGCACGTACGCGACGACGACCACCCCGTACGACGCCGCGCAGCAGACCACCGGCACGTACGACACGGCCTCGGCCTCGGCCTCGGCCTCGTACGACACCACCGGTCAGTGGGACGCCTCCGCCTGGACCGAGGCCCAGCAGACCGGCCAGTACGAGAACCTCCACTCCGGCGCCTACGCCGCCCAGGGCACGTACGGCCACGAGGCCTACGACACCACCGGCCAGTGGGCCGCCCCAGCCTTCACGACCGACACCGGCGCCTACGACGCGACCGCGTGGAACACCGCCCCCGAGGCCGAACCGGTCGTCCCGCAGCAGTACGCGCCGGGGCCCGAGCACACCGCCGAGTTCGCGTTCGACTACGCCACCGCGGCGGCCGGGCACACCGAGGACCCCGCCCCCCTCGACCCCTCCGAGGACACCGGTTTCGAGGCCGGGAGCCACGACGCCGAGTACGCCGACGACCACGGGTTCGCCGAGGACACCGCCGCCCACCAGGCCGGTTTCGACGACGACGGCGATCACGAGCCGGACACCGGGTCCGACGTCGACGGCACGCACGGCGACACGCACGCCGCCGAGCTCCGCACCGGCTCCCCCGTCGCGGGCCGCCCCGTGCGCCGCCCCTCCGGCGGCAGCCGGGGCCGTCGCCGTACCCCCGCCAAGCGTTCCGCGCTCCTCACCGTCGCCGTCCCCTCCGCCTGTGTCATGGGCGTCGCGGGCATCGCCGCCGCCTCCGTCGGCGGTCTCACCGGCTCCGGCGCCGACGGCGGCAAGACGGAGAACACCACCGCGCTCGCCGCCTCCGACCCCGCCTCCGTCAAGCAGGTCGCCGCCAACAACGCGCTCGACACCCAGCTCGCCGCGCTCAGCGCCGACGCCCGCGACTTCGGCGACCGCGCCAGCCGCACCCAGGAGCGCATCGACCTCCGGCAGCGCCAGGAGGCCGACCGGAAGAAGCGCGAGGCCGAGGCCGCCCGCAAGGAGGCGCTGCGCCCCAAGTTCGTGCTGCCGGTGAAGCTCCACCAGCTCAGCGCCCGCTTCGGACAGTCGGGCGTCAACTGGATGTCCGTGCACACCGGCATCGACTTCCCCGTCCGCGAGGGCACGCCCGTGATGGCCGCCACCGACGGCACCGTCCGCACCCAGCTGAACAGCGCCTACGGCAACATGGTCATCGTCACCGCCCCCGACGGCACCGAGACCTGGTACTGCCACCTCAGCAGCCCCAAGTTCCGCTCCGGCCAGGTCAAGGCCGGGGACGTCATCGCGTACTCCGGTGACACCGGCAACTCCACCGGCCCGCACCTCCACTTCGAGGTCCGGCCCGGCGGCGGCTACGCGATCGACCCGCTGGCCTGGCTGCGCAGCCACGGGCTCGACCCGACCCGCTGACCGCACCCCCTCGGCCACACGACGACGGGAGCGTGCCCCGCCTTCCGGCCGGGCCCGCTCCCGTCGTCGCGGGAGACCCCGCTACAGCTTCTCGACCGGCGCGTACCTCAGCAGCAGCCGCTTCGGCTTCTCGTCGCCGAAGTCGATCGTCGCCTGGGCGTCCGCGCCCACACCGGTCACCGCCACCACCGTGCCCAGACCGAACTGGTCGTGCGTGACCCGGTCACCGGCCTGGAGCGAGATCACCGGCTTCTCCCCGGCCCGCCGGGTCGCGAACCCCGAAGGACCGGAACGCGTCCGCGAGGAGGACAGCGACGAGGTGATCCCCGAGGTCGGCCCGGCGGGCTTCACCATCGGCCCCGTCCGCTTCCACTCCAGGTGCGTCGCCGGGATCTCCTCCAGGAAGCGCGAGGCCGGGTTGTACGAGGGCTGTCCCCAGGCGCTGCGCATCGACGAGCGGGTCAGGTAGAGCCGCTCACGGGCGCGCGTGATGCCCACGTACGCCAATCGCCGCTCCTCCTCCAGCTCCTTCGCCTGGCCGAGGGCGCGCATGTGCGGGAACACCCCGTCCTCCATGCCCGTCAGGAACACCACCGGGAATTCGAGGCCCTTGGCGGTGTGCAGCGTCATCAGCGTGATGACGCCCCGGCCCTCCTCGTCGTCGTCCGGGATCTGGTCGGAGTCGGCGACGAGCGCGACCTTCTCCAGGAACTCGGCGAGCGTCGCGGGCTCCTCGCCGCGCTCCTGCTCGAACTCCAGCGCCACGGCGGCCAGTTCCTGGAGGTTCTCGATACGGGTCTCGTCCTGCGGGTCCGTCGACGCCTGGAGCTCGGCCAGATAGCCGGTGCGCTCCAGGACCGCCTCCAGGACGACCGCCGGGCCAGCGCCGGACTCGACGACGGTGCGCAGCTCGTCCATGAGCGCGTTGAACCGCTTGACCGCGTTCGCCGAGCGCGCGGCCATGCCGTACGCCTCGTCGACCCGCTTGAGCGCCTGCGGGAAGGTGATCTTCTCGCGCAGGGACAGCGCGTCGATCATCGCCTCGGCGCGCTCGCCGATGCCCCGCTTGGGGACGTTGAGGATGCGGCGCATCGGCACGTTGTCCTCGGGATTGGCGAGGACGCGCAGGTACGCGAGGACGTCCCGGACCTCCTTGCGCTCATAGAAGCGCACACCGCCGACGACCTTGTAGGGCAGTCCGACCCGGATGAAGATCTCTTCGAAGACGCGGGACTGGGCGTTGGTCCGGTAGAAGACGGCGACGTCTCCCGCCTTCGCCTCGCCCGCGTCCGTGAGCCGGTCGATCTCGTCGGCGACGAACTGGGCCTCGTCGTGCTCGGTGTCGGCGACGTAGCCGGTGATCTGCGCTCCCGCGCCCGCGTTCGTCCACAGGTTCTTGGGACGGCGGGACTCGTTGCGCTCGATGACGGCGTTGGCCGCCGAGAGGATCGTCTGGGTGGAGCGGTAGTTCTGCTCCAGGAGGATCGTCGTCGCGTTCGGGTAGTCCTCCTCGAACTGGAGGATGTTGCGGATGGTGGCGCCGCGGAAGGCGTAGATGGACTGGTCGGCGTCGCCGACGACACACAGCTCGGCCGGGCCGAGGTCCTCGTCACCGGTGCCGACGAGCTCCCGCACCAGGGTGTACTGGGCGTGGTTGGTGTCCTGGTACTCGTCGACGAGTACGTGGCGGAAGCGGCGGCGGTAGTGCTCGGCGACGTCCGGGAACGCCTGGAGCAGATGGACCGTCGTCATGATGATGTCGTCGAAGTCCAGGGCGTTGGCCTCGCGCAGCCGTGCCTGGTACATCCGGTACGCCTCGGCGAGCGTCTTCTCGAAGCCGTCGACGGCCTGGTCGGCGAAGCTCTCCTCGTCGATCAGCTCGTTCTTGAGGTTCGAGATCTTGGCGCTGAACGACTTCGGCGGGAACTTCTTCGGGTCGAGGTCCAGGTCACGGCAGACCAGGGACATCAGCCGCTTGGAGTCGGCGGCGTCGTAGATCGAGAAGGAGGAGGTGAAGCCGAGCCTCTTCGACTCGCGGCGCAGGATGCGGACGCAGGCGCTGTGGAAGGTCATCACCCACATCGCGTTCGCCCGCGGCCCGACGAGCTGCTCGACGCGCTCCTTCATCTCGCCCGCGGCCTTGTTGGTGAAGGTGATCGCCAGTATCTGGCCGGGGTGGACGTGCCGGCTGCCCAGGAGGTGGGCGATGCGGTGGGTGAGGACCCGGGTCTTCCCGGAGCCCGCGCCCGCCACGATGAGCAGCGGGGTGCCGGTGTGGACGACGGCGGCGCGCTGCTGCTCGTTCAGCCCGTCCAGGAGGGCGGCGGGGTCCACCACGGGCCGGGGGTGCCCGTCCCGGTAGTACGCGTCCCGGGGCGGGGGCGCGTCGAAGTGCCCCCCGAAGAGGTCGTGCGGGACCTCCTCCGTGGCCGGAGCGCGGTGCTCGTCGTCCTCGGGGTGGGGCGGCGGCTCCTCCGAGGAGTGGTTCTGGAGGCCGGCCAGGAAGCTGTCGTCAAAGAGGCTGCTCATCGCCTCACGAGTCTAGGACGCCGCACTGACATCCGGGGCCCGCCTCCGGAACCCGGCCCCGGACCGCTCGCGCGCGGGCGGCCGGGACCCGGGGCCCACGGGGGCTGCCGGGATCAGACCCAGAGGGTCGCGATGAGGATGTTCGCCGTGGTCAGCCCGCCGACGGTGGCGAAGAGGCCCTTGTCGACCTTCTCCTCGTCCCGCTTGACGTAGACCAGGCCGAGGATGACGACGAGGACCGCGAGCTTGATGCCGACCTTGAGGTTGTTCACGGTCTGGTCGTCCGCCTGGTTCAGGCCGACGAGGGCGACGCCCGTGATCAGCATGGTCAGCGCGCCGTGCAGCATCGCGGGGCTGAAGCGGGCCGTACCGGCCCCCATCGCCTTCATCTGGGTGAGGAAGCCGCCCAGCAGGGAGGCGATACCGATGATGTGCAGGGCGACGAAGACATTGATGAGTACGTCCATGGGCGGAGCCTAACCGGGGCCTTAGCACCGCCCTCCGGCCGGGTCCACCCACTCCGGCGCTTCGGTCGGGCAGCCACCGGAATGTCCCCGTACCGCCCTCACCGGCGAAAGCATTCAGCCCCCGATCCGACAACTGGTGCCAATAGTGATCAATCCTCCATGCCGGAACGGTCCCCGGATTAGCGTCCTCCAGCAGGTGGTCGGCTCCCCACCGCCGCCGGTTCGCCCGGCGGTTGCCGACCGCCCCGCCGAGGAAACCGGCGGCGGACCGTCTCCCCCTGTGGCGGCCCGCCGTCGGCCCGGTGGACCCGTACCCGCAGAGACCGGCGGGCCCGTATCCGCAGACAGAGGATGTGACCGCCCTCGTGGCAGCGCACCGAAAGCCCCGGCGTTCCTTCCTCGGCGGCCACGCCGCCCGCACCGCCGCCACCCTCGCTCTGGCCTCCGCCGCGACCACCACCCTCTTCGAGGGCTCCGGGCACGCGGAGCCCCGGCCCACCACCGCCCAGGTCAAGGAGAGGGTCGACCGGCTCTACGAGGACGCCGGAGCCGCGACCGAGCGGTACAACGGCGCGAAGGAACGGGCCGACGCCGCCCGCGCCGCCTTCGACCGGCTGCGCGACGAGGCCGCCCGCAGGACCCAGCGCCTCAACGACGCGCGCGACAGCCTCGGTGCCATGGCCGCCGCCCAGTACCGCACCGGCGGCCTCGACCCCGCCGTGCGGCTGGCCCTCACCTCCGACCCCGACCAGTACCTGGAGCGGGCCGCCCTCGCCGAGAAGGCGGGCGACCGGCAGACCGCCGCCATCAGCGCCGTGCGCCGCGAACTGGGCGCGATCCGGCAGCTCCGCGGCGAGTCCGCCCAGCACCTCACCGAGCTGCGCCGGAACGAGACGGAACTCCGGCGCCAGAAGGCCGCCGTCCTCGGCAGACTGGCCGAGGCCCGTACCCTCCTGGGCCGTCTGACCGCCGAGGAACGCGCCCGTTACGAAGCCGCCGAGGCGGGCTCCGGCAGCACCACGGCCGTCGCCCACACCGGAACCGGCCGCGCCGACCGCTCCTCGACCGGCGACCGCGACCCGGCCACCGCCCCCGACGCACGGACCGCCCAGGCCGTCTCCTTCGCCCGCGCCCAGCTCGGCAAGCCGTACGTCTGGGGCGCGACGGGCCCCTCGGCCTACGACTGCTCCGGCCTCACCCAGGCCGCCTGGCGCGCCGCCGGCGTCTCCCTGCCCCGCACCACGTACACCCAGATCAACGCCGGCCGCCGCGTCTCCCGCTCCGAACTCGCCCCCGGCGACCTGATCTTCTTCTACTCCGGCATCAGCCACGTCGGCCTCTACATCGGCGGGGGCCAGATGATCCACGCCCCTCGCCCCGGCGCCCCGGTCCGCGTGGCCCCCATCGACGAGATGCCCTTCGCCGGAGCGACCCGCGTGGCCTGACGATCGGGTCGGACCCGGCCCAGGCCCTGGTCCGACCCGATCGGGTCCGGCACAGCTCGGAGCGCGTCCGGCCCGGGTCCGCTCAGCCCTCAGGTCTGGCCTGGGCCGGGTCCGGTCGGACCAGGCCCACGCGGGCGGTCCGGAGCCAGGGTCGCTCTCCGGCGCGTCAGACCAGGCGGCGGGCGGTCGCCCAGCGGGTCAGCTCGTGCCGGTTGGAGAGCTGGAGCTTGCGCAGTACCGCCGAGACATGCGACTCGACCGTCTTCACCGAGATGAAGAGCTGCTTGCCGATCTCCTTGTACGCGTACCCGCGGGCGATCAGCCGCAGCACCTCCCGCTCCCGCTGGGTGAGCCGGTCGAGGTCCTCGTCCACCGGCGGCGCGTCCGTCGACGCGAAGGCGTCCAGGACGAAGCCCGCGAGCCGGGGCGAGAACACGGCGTCGCCCTCCTGCACCCGGAAGATCGAGTCGACCAGGTCCTTGCCGGTGATCGTCTTCGTGACATAGCCACGGGCACCGCCCCGGATCACCCCGATCACGTCCTCCGCCGCGTCCGACACCGAAAGGGCCAGGAAGCGGACCGGGTCCTCAGCCACCCCCATCAGGCTCGCGCAGCGCCGCAGCACCTCCACACCGCCACCACCGGGCAGGTGCACATCGAGCAGCACGACCTCGGGACGGGTCGCCGTGATCACGGTGACCGCCTGGTCGACGTCGGCGGCCTCGCCCACCACCTCGACACCGGTGATGTCGGTGCGGCCGATCTCCGCCTGTACTCCGGTACGGAACATGCGGTGGTCGTCGACGAGCACCACCCGCACCCGGCGGTCCGTGCCCTCCGCTCCCGCGTCGGCTCCGGCCTCTGCTCCGCCTTCTGCCCCGGTCTCGTCGCTCATCCGTCCGCCCTCTCCATCTCAAGCTCCACTTCGGTGCCCCCGCCCGGCACCGATCTCAACCGTGCCGAGCCGCCGTTGCGCTGCATCCGGCCGATGATCGATTCTCGTACGCCCATCCTGTCCTCGGGCACCGCGTCCAGATCGAACCCGGGTCCCCGGTCCCGTACCGAGACGAAGACCGTGCGGCCCTCCACCTCGGCGTACACCTGGACGGCCCCACCCTCGCCACCGTACTTGGCGGCGTTCACCATCGCCTCGCGCGCGGCCTGTACCTGCGCCACCAGTCCGTCGTCGAGCGGGCAGTCACCCACGACGACGACCTCCAGCGGCACCCCGTGCTTGTCCTCGACCTCGGCCGCGGCTCTCTTCACCGCCTCCGCGAGGGTCTCGGGCTCCTCCTCCTGGCCGGTGCCCTCCGGCTTGTAGAGCCAGTTCCGCAGCTCCCGCTCCTGGGCGCGGGCCAGGCGCCGCACCTCTCCCGGGTCCTCCGCGTTGCGCTGGATCAGGGTCAGGGTGTGCAGCACCGAGTCGTGGACGTGCGCCGCGACCTCGGCACGCTCCTGGGCCCGGATGCGCATGGTCCGCTCCTCCGACAGGTCCTGGGACATCCGGACCAGCCAGGGACCGGCGAGCAGGGCTATGCCGGTGAGGACCGCGACAGCGGCGGTGAGCGCCGTCCCGAGCTGGGCGACCGAACCCCGCACCACCACGAAGACCGCGAGGCCGGTGCCGACCAGGCCGACGCCGACGAGCCCCCGGGCGAGCTGGAAGGCACGGCTGCTGCGCCCGCCCTCCGTCCAGCTGGCCCGGCGGGCGTTGTCCGCCTGGCGCCAGACCACGGCGAGCCCGACACCGACGAGGATCACCGGCCAGACGTACCGCCCGGACTCGTTGTCGACCTTGATGTTCCCGATGAGGGCCGCGCCGCCTATCGCGAGCGCTATCAGGGCGAAGATCTGTCCCCGCTCCGGCTTGCGGAGTCTGCGGCGCCCGTCCGGGGTGGTCTCGAAGACGGGGCGGGGAGCGGCCCGTCCGCCCACGCCCAGCGGGACCACGATCCAGAAGGCCGCGTAGACCAGGAAGCCGAGGCCGTCCATGAAGGAGAGGAGCAGGAAGGCGATCCGCACCCAGACGACCGGGAGACCGAGGTGCCCGGCGAGACCGCGCGCCACACCGCCGAGCCACCGCCCGTCGGCGCTGCGGTACAGCTTGCGCACGGGAGGTTCGTCGGTGTCGGTGACACGAGCGGTTGCGGACATGCACCGATCGTCACACGTTCGGCGCGCTCCGGACATCAGGGTCCGCCCTGAGATCGTCCCCGGTAAGACCTCAGGGACAACACCCCTCCGAATATCAGGGTCGGGCCAGGGTCGTCCCCGGTGCCGCTGGACGTCACGGCCGGTCACCATGGAGTCATGACGAGTTCGACGCCTTCGCAGCACGAGGCCCCGCCACCGGCGGAGGCCGATTCCGCCCGCCCGCTGCGGCGCTCGCGCGGCGGCAAGGTCCTGGGCGGTGTCTGTGGCGGTCTCGGCCGGTACTTCGACCTCGACCCGGTGATCTTCCGCGTCGCGCTCGGCGTGCTGGCCGTGCCGGGGGGCATCGGCCTGATCTTCTACGGCTTCGCCTGGCTGCTGATACCGCTCACGGGCGAGGAGGAGAACGAGGGCCGCAGACTGCTGACGGGCCGGGTCTCCGGGACTTCGCTGACCGCGGTGCTGATGGCACTGGTGGGCTGCGGAATCTTCCTGTCGATGCTGCACAGCGGCTCGATGCTGGGTTCCGCGCTCCTGCTGGCGTTCGTGGTGTGCGCGGCGGCGGTGTGGTCCCGGCACCGGCAGAGCGGAGTGATCGAGCCCGAGGGCCGGGTGGAGTCGGCCGCGGCGGCCCTCGCGGTCTCGGAGGCTCCCCCCGAGACCAAGGCGCCGCCGCTGACCGATTTCCCGTCCTGGTGGAAGGAGCCCATCGTCAAGGACGGCTCGACGGGCAAGCTGGACATCGGGTACCTCTGGGGCCCGCACGGCGTCCTGGACGACGAGGGCCGGGTGGACGGCAAGGTGCCGAAGCCCGGTGGTCAGTGGGGACCCGACCGGTCGGGTCCCCGGCGTCCACGGCCTTCGCTGCGCAGAAGCCCGCGGTCCATCGGCGGGATCGTGTATCTGCTGGCCTTGATCGCCGCGGTCGTCGGGACGGCGGCCACCTGGGACACCGAGCCGCTCCGCACCAGCCTGCAGACCGGTCTGATCGCCGCCCTCACCGTGTTCGGCGTCGGTCTGGTCGTCAGCAGCTTCCTCGGCCGGACCGGGTTCGGCACGGTCTTCCACACCGTGGTCACGGCGTGTCTGCTGGCCCTGGCCACGGCACTGCCCTCGGACATCAGCACCGAGTGGGTCCGCGACACCTGGAGGCCGACATCGGTGACGGCCGTGCAGCCGCACTACGAGGTCGGGACCGGGGTGGGCACGCTGGATCTTTCGGGGCTCCCCGTCCCGGCGGGCACGACCGTCTCGACCTCGGTCGGGGTGGGCGCGGGGCAGGTCAAGGTGATCGTCCCGAAGGACACGGTGGTGAAGCTGCACGCCGAAGTGGCGCTCGGGGACCTGCGGCTGCCCGGCGAGCCCGCCGACGACATCGACATCGCGCCGGACCGCGAGGTGACCCGCACACTCGAACCGCCTGCCGGGACGACTCCGGCCGGCACCCTGGACCTCTCGCTGGAGGTCGGCATCGGACAGGTGGAGGTGACCCGTGCTGCTTCATGAGTTCCGCCCCGGGCGGCTGCTGGCGGGCCTGAGCGCCCTGGCCCTGGCCGCCGTGTACGCGGGGGACGCGACGGGGGCCTGGAAGCCCCCCTGGTACGTGGCGTTCCCGGTGCTCGGGCTCGGCCTCGGAGTCGCCGGCCTCGTGACCTGGGTGGCCTATCGAATACGACGGCGTACGGCGAGGAGCCGGTCCAGCGACAGCACGGACGCCCCGGCGAGCAGCAGCGGGAGCCAGGCCATCAGATAGGCGAGGTCGTTGCCGAGGTAGTAGGGCTGCACCTGCCAGCTCACGGTCAGCCAGAGGCTCAGCGAGATCAGCGCGCCCCCGAGAGCCGCCACTCGGGCGAAGAGGCCCACCAGGGTCCCGATCCCGACGGCGAGTTCTCCGAAGGCGATGGCGTAGCCGAATCCGGTGGGGTTCTTGAGAGCGAGGTCGACGAGGGCGGGAAGGGCCGAGGAGTCCCGGACACCTCGCATCATCTCGCCGATGGAGCCGGTACCGGAGTCCCCGAAGAACGCGGGATCGGTGAGCTTGTCGAATCCGGCGTAGAGAAAGGTGATCCCGAGGAAGAGCCGCAGCGGAAGGAGCGCGTAGCGGGAGGCGAGCGTCTTCCACCCGTCGAGCCCACCGGACTCATCGGATGCTCCCGGTTCACCGGGCCCTCCTGATGAGCCCAGACCACCGGACCCCCGGGACAGGCCCCGACGACCGGACCCCTGGGGCGCTCCTGGATCACCGTACCCATCGAACGCCCCGAGGCCGTCGGACCCTCCTGATGAGCCCGGCCCACCGGCCCCTCGGGACGAGCCTCGACCGTCGGACCCCCCGGGCGCTCCCGGAGCGTCGGCTGCGCCGAGTGCCCCCAGGCCGCCAGGGCCTGCGGAGGCACCCGGACCGCCCTCGCCGGGCCGTTCGTCGCCCGTCGCACCACCGTCAAGCGGGGAGCCCGCCGGACCGCCGTCGTCGAGCCGTCGTTCGCCCGGACCTCCGGTGTCAGGCCCCGGAGTGCCCCGGTCGGCTCCATCGGGCCCGGTGACGGCACCGGATGTCTGTCCCGGGGGGCCGTCGAGGCCCGGCGGGTTCGTGTGTCCGGCCGGGCTCTCGTCGGGCCCCCGGCCCGGCGGCGGCTCGTGGTCGCCCCGGTCCGCCGGGTCCGCCGGGTTCGTCTGTCCCGTCATCGTCGGTCACCTCTCCACACCCCGTACGAATGTTCGCGGATCGATTCTCCTCGCACGGTCGGGGTGGGGGCGCGGGGACGGGCCGGAGGGGTCAGTCGACGACGTCGATCACGACCCGGTTGGTCTCGACGCCCGCCGCCGTGACGACCGAGACCTCCACGCGGCCCGGTTCCACGTCGGCGGGGAGGGGGACGGTGAGGGAGGCGTCGGTGGGGTTGGCGAAACCGCCGGGGACGGGGACGAGCGGCACATGGGTGTGGACCGGGCCGATGCGGACCACCAGGCGGGTCAGCGGGTCGGGGGCTCCCGCGCCGGGCGGGACGAAGCCGCAGCCGCGGATCTCGATGTCGTCGCCCGTACGGATCGGGGCGTCCAGGTCACCGGCCTCCCGGGACCGGACCACTGAGTGGACCGTGGGGCGGACGCCCTCGGTGCACTTGGCGGCGAGGTGCCAGGCGGCCGAGACGCCGAGGAGCACGACGAGGGACCAGGGCACCTCGGGGAGCCGGGAGGGGTCGCGGGCCAGACCGACGGCGGTGAGGGCGAGGACGGAGACGGAGACGAGGAGGTACTGGACATCGGCGAGGGCGGCCCGGCCACCGTCGTCGCAGAGCAGGTCGGCGGCGCGGGGGCGGTCGGCGCGGACCTTCTGGAGGCGGCCGGAGGCGGTCCCGGCCGAGACGACGAGACGGGCGGTCACGGTGACGGCCGCCACCAGGGCGAGGACGGACAGGAGGCCCGCGCCACGGGCCAGGGCGAAGGGACTCGCACCGGGTGACAGGAAGGTGAGGAAGAGAAGGGTGTAGCCGAGGAGGAGGAGCCAGACGGCGGCGACGGCCTGGGGGGTGGAGAGCCGGTTGTCCTCACCGAGCAGGGGGGCGAGCAGACCGCCTCGGGAGCGGTGGGCGTGGGCGGCGGCGCTGAGGAGGAGGGCGAGGACCAGGGCGGTGCAGAGACCGGCCGTGCGGGCCCCGGTCCAGCCCGCCTGGATCGCGGTGAGTGCCTGGCCGAGGAGAAGCGCGAGGACGGCTCCCCAGACGGCACCGAGGCCGCCGCGGTGCACCCGGTCGAGCCAGGCGAGTCCGGCCTCGCGGCCGTGGGCGCCGACCGCGCGGGCGGACTGGGCCAGTTCGTCGGAGACCCATTGGCGGGCGGCGACCGGGGAGTGGGCGACCGCGGCGGGGACGCCGTGGCCGGTGGCGAGTTCGTCGCGGCGGGCGAGGAAGGCCGCGACGGCGCGCCGGTGTCCGGCCTGCCCGCAGTGGGCGCAGCCCGTGCAGGCCGTCGCGTGTCCGCCGTACTGTCTCGCCTCTTGAACCGCCACGGTGCTCACTCCCGAGCTCACTTCACGACACGTGCGGGTGCGCCCCGAGCGGTCAACCAGCTTTTGATTTAACGGAATTGTGTCGTACCGGCGGCTCTCGCGGATGCTTCTTCGCGCCCCGCCGGGGAGTGATTGCCGCGACATCTCATTGACGTACAGATCATTGGCATACAGATCATCGACGTACAAAAAGGTGAGGCGATCGTGTCACGAAAGGAGTTCGGGCTCTGTTCGGCTGATCTTGCGCCAGAGCGGCTGGTAGTTGATCCAGGCGACGAGGTCGTTGCCGAGCTGTTCGCGGGTGGCGACGGCCTCGCGGTGGTCGATGAGGACCGGTTTCCCGGCCGCGCGGGCGGTCAGCTGGATCTGGGCAGCGCGTTCGAGGGAGAGGAACCACCAGGCGGCGGCGTCGACGGAGGTCCCGACGGTGAGGAGTCCGTGGTTGCGGAGGACGATCGCCTTGAAGGCGCCGAGGGCGACGGCGACGCGGCGGCCCTCTTCCGCGTCGACGGTGACTCCGGTGTAGGCGTCGTAGAGGGCGTGGTCCTGGTAGAAGGCGCAGGCCTCCTGGGTGATCGGGTCGAGGAGTTCCCCGAGCGCGGCCAGGGCCCGTCCGTGGAGGGAGTGGGTGTGGGCGACGGCGACGACGTCGGGCCGGGCCCGGTGGACCTGGGCGTGGACGGTGAACGCGGCCTGGTTCACGTGCCGCCCGCCCCGGAGGACCTGTCCGTCGCCGTTGACGAGGACGAGGTCGCTCGCGGTCACCTCGTCGAAGGGCGCCCCGAAGGGGTTCACCCAGTAGCAGTCGGGGTGCTCGGGGTCGCGGGCGCTGATGTGGCCGGAGACGCCTTCCTCGTACCCGAGGCGGGCGAAGAGCCGCAGCGCGCCCGCGATCCGCTGTCTGCGGTGGATGCGTTCCTCCTCGGCCGTCGCGTGGACGGGCGGCATGGCGAAGTGGAGCCGTTCGAGGGGTACGGGGTCGGGTATCGCGCTCATGCGCGGGAAGGTAACGCCCGGTCCGCCAAGTCACCAGAGCCCGGACACGACGAAGCCGCCGACCCGCGCGGCGGGCGCGGGTCGGCGGCTTCGTCGGTCTCAGGGAGCGGGGACGGCTACTCCCACTCGATGGTGCCCGGCGGCTTGCTGGTGATGTCGAGGACGACCCGGTTGACGTCGGCGACCTCGTTGGTGATGCGGGTGGAGATCTTGGCCAGCACGTCGTACGGCAGGCGCGACCAGTCGGCCGTCATGGCGTCCTCGGAGGAGACCGGACGGAGGACGATGGGGTGTCCGTAGGTGCGTCCGTCACCCTGGACGCCCACGGAGCGGACATCGGCGAGCAGGACGACCGGGCACTGCCAGATCTCGCGGTCGAGACCGGCCGCGGTGAGCTCCTCGCGGGCGATGGCGTCGGCCTCGCGCAGCAGGTCCAGGCGCTCCTTGGTGACCTCGCCGACGATGCGGATGCCGAGGCCGGGGCCGGGGAAGGGCTGGCGCTGGACGATCTCCTCGGGCAGGCCGAGTTCCTGGCCGACCATGCGGACCTCGTCCTTGAAGAGCTGGCGCAGCGGCTCGACGAGCTCGAACTCCAGGTCCTCGGGGAGGCCGCCCACGTTGTGGTGGGACTTGATGTTGGCGGTGCCGGTGCCGCCGCCGGACTCGACGATGTCCGGGTAGAGCGTGCCCTGGACGAGGAAGGCGACGTCCTCGCCGGTGCCCGCCGACTCGGCGACGATCTCGGCCTGCGCCTGCTCGAAGACGCGGATGAACTCGCGGCCGATGATCTTCCGCTTGGTCTCGGGGTCGGAGACCCCGGCGAGGGCGGCGAGGAAGCGCTCCTGCGCGTCGACGACCTTGAGCTGGACGCCGGTGGCGGCGACGAAGTCCTTCTCGACCTGCTCGGTCTCGTTCTTCCGCATCAGGCCGTGGTCGACGTAGACGCAGGTGAGCTGGGAGCCGATGGCCTTCTGGACGAGCGCGGCGGCCACGGCGGAGTCGACGCCGCCGGAGAGACCGCAGATGGCGCGCTTGGTGCCGACCTGCGCGCGGATGGCCGCGACCTGCTCGTCGATCACGCTGCCCGTGGTCCAGCTGGGCTCGATGCCCGCGCCCCGGTACAGGAAGTGCTCCAGGATCTGCTGGCCGTGCGTGGAGTGCAGCACCTCGGGGTGGTACTGGACGCCGTAGAGCTTCTTCTCGTCGTTCTCGAAGGCGGCGACGGGCACGACGTCCGTGGACGCGGTGACGGTGAAGCCCTCGGGGGCGGCGGAGCAGGCGTCGCCGTGCGACATCCACACCGACTGCTCGGCCGGGGTGCCCTCGAAGAGGGTGGAACCGGCCTTGGAGACGTGCAGCGGGGTGCGGCCGTACTCGCGGGCGCCGGTGTTGTCGACGGTGCCGCCGAGGGTGGTCGCCATCAGCTGGAAGCCGTAGCACATGCCGAAGACGGGGACGCCCGCCTCGAAGAGGGCGCGGTCGAGGCGGGGGGCGTTCTCCGCGTACACGGAGGACGGGCCGCCGGAGAGGATGATCGCCTTCGGGTTCTTGGCCAGCATCTCGGCCACCGGCGTGGTGGACGGGACGATCTCGCTGTAGACCCGGGCCTCACGGACGCGGCGGGCGATGAGCTGGGCGTACTGGGCGCCGAAGTCGACAACGAGGACTACGTCCGGGTTGGTGACGTCGGGCGCGGCAGCGGGGGTCGCTGATGACACTACGGCGGCCTTCCGGCGATGGGAGGGGGTCCCCCGAAGGGGGGTGCTATCTGTCGATTCTACCGGCGCGCCGGTGACGCTTTTCGTCTCACCATCCGAACCCGGTGGGCTCCGGGGGCGCGGCAGGGGCCATACTGTGGACATGCGCGAGCTCACGACCTTCGTCTTTACCTATGGCATCCGGCCCACCGGCTGCCATGGTCGTGCTGCTTGAGCAACTGACAAGCGACTTCCCAGGCGCCCCGGGCCGACAGGCCCGGGGCGCTCTGTCGTTTCCGGGCCTGGTCGCTCCGGGGCGGCCCGGGTCCGGCACCGCCGGGCCCGCCCGACACCCCAGGAGCCCCACCATGACGCAGACCACCACGCCCGAGAAGACCGGCGCCCGTACGGACGAGGCGGCGGCGCTGATCGGCGACGCGCGCGAGCGGATCGACGCGCTGGACGACCGGATCATCGGTCTGATCCAGGAACGGACGGCGGTCTCGGCCGTCATCCAGGAGGCCCGGATCTCCTCGGGCGGCCGTCGGGTGAACCTGGCGCGCGAGATGGAGGTCCTCGGCCACTACCGGGACGCGCTGGGCAAGCCGGGCACGGCGCTGGCGATGACGATGCTGGAGCTGTGCCGGGGCCGCATCTGAGGGTGCGGCGCGCCGGGGGCGTCCCGGAGGCGCGGTCCGCGTGTGAGCGAGGGACCGCATCTGAGTTCGGGCCCGCTCTCACCCGTACGGCGCGTGACCGGCCCGGAGCCGACTTCGTTGGTCCGGGTGTCCGTGCCAGCCAGGGGCGGGCCCGCAGGAAACCACGCGTGGCTTCGCTGGGGCGTGTGGCGTACCTCTGGTACGCCGTGGGACCTCGCACCAGCGCTCGTGACCGGGCAGCAGGGGACAGCGGCCCGGTCGCCCAAAAGGGCGGTCGGCCCCGAGGACGCTCGGGGTCGGCCGCAACCGGCCCGGCCGGCGGCGGCCCCCACGACCGTCGGCACCACACCACAGTGCACTGCACCCCCACCGCACCACACCGCACAAGCGCTGTACGAATCTCCGGACCCGGGACGCCCGGACCCCCGAATCCGTCCCCTCCCTCCTCCCCTTCCCCCTTTCCTCCCTCCCTCCCCCACGGCGCTCCCCCCGGCGCCGTGCAGCTCGGCACCGGCGCCGCCCTGACACCGGTGCCGACGCCAAGGGCCCCGTGCCGCGACCGGAATCGCGCCACGGGGCCCTTGCTCGTACCCTCACGCCCCCTCACCCACAAGATGTGACGCGCGTCACATGAAGATGATGGGCAACCGCTACAACCAATCCCGGTGGCCACGGGTCATCTATGCGGCACCACCAAGAACTGGAAGGGCGCTGCACTCGGAGGGGGGTGCAGCGCCCTTTCTGTCTTCCGGGGCCCGTCCCGCCTCGCCCGGCCTCCCCGGGCCTTCCGCAAGACCCTCCCGGCCCTCCCTGCCCTCCTTGGTCCTCTCGCCTCTTCGGCCCCTCAGACGCTCTCGGCCCTCCCGTCCCTCCCGGACCCGAGGGGCCTCACGCCTTCTTCGTCCTCACGTCTTCTTCGTCCTCGCGCCCTTCTTCGGCGGTACGGCCGGGATGCCGAGGAACGGCAGGCGCAGGGCACCGAAGGCCCCGGGCGGGACCACGGGGGACCTGGGTTCGACCGCCGCGAGCCGGACGTACGCCTCGCCCTGGCGCGGGCGGACGTCCTCCTCCCCCTTGTTCGGCCAGAGGGACATCGCGCGTTCGGCCTGCGCGGTGATGGTCAGGGACGGATTGACGCCGAGGTTGGCGGAGACGGCCGCCCCGTCGACGACGGAGATCCCGGGATGTCCGTAGAGCCGGTGGTACGGGTCGATGACACCGGAGTCGGGGTCGGCGCCGATCGGGCAGCCGCCGAGGAAGTGGGCGGTGAGCGGGGTGCCCATCAACTCGCCGATGTTGGAGCCCGCGAAGCCGTTGATCTCCTCGGCCAGGAGGGTGGCGGCCCGGGTGGCCTCGGGGATCTGCACCGGGTTCGGCGCGCCGTGCCCCTGGCGGGCCGTGAGCAGGCCCTTCCCGAGGCCGCCGGGCTTGCGGTAGGTCGTCAGGGAGTTGTCGAGGGACTGCATGACCAGGCCGATGATGGTCCGCTCGGACCAGTGCCGGTTGGAGAGCGAGCGGGCGGCGAGGGTGGGGTGCCTGAGCATGTTGAGGAACCAGGCGCGGACCCGGTGGGCCCCGTAGGGGACCTGGAGGACGGTCAGGCCGCCCATCGAGTTGGAGCCCCGGCCGTACCGCACCGGCTCGATGTGGGTGTGGGCGTCGGGGTGGACCGAGGAGGTGATGGCGACGCCCCGGGTGAAGTCGGCCTTCCTGCCTCCGTGCCGCTCGCGGTAGCGCCGCTCGGTGGTCTGGGCGCCGACCAGGCCCTCGGAGTTGGTACGGGTCAGCTCACCGAGCCGCCGGGAGATCCGGGGCAGCAGTCCGGTGTCCCTCATCCGGTGCAGCAGGGTCTGGGTGCCGTACGTCCCCGCCGCGATCACCACCCGGCGGGCGGTGAAGGTCCGGCCCCTGCCCTTGCGCCGCCGGTCGGTGGGGAGGGTCCGCACGGCGAAGCCGCCCCGGGAGTCCTCGGTGACGGTGACGACCGTGGTCATGGGGTGGACGGTCACGCCCGCCTTCTCGGCGAGGTGGAGGTAGTTCTCGTTGAGGGTGTTCTTGGCCCCGTGGCGGCAGCCGGTCATGCATTCGCCGCACTCGACGCAGGCGCGCCGGGCGGGGCCCGCGCCGCCGAAGTACGGGTCGGGGACCTCGCCGCCGGGCTCCGCCCTCGCCGTGCCGTCGGCGTCGGAGCCGTCGCCGAAGAAGACGCCGACCGGGGCCATGTGGAAGGTGTCGCCGATGCCCATGGCCTGGGCGGCGGCCTTCAGGTGCACGTCGGACGGGGTCGTCGTCGGGTTGAGCCGGACGCCGAGCATCCGCTGGGCCTGGTCGTAGTAGGGCCGCAGCTCGTCCTGCCAGTCCGTGATGTCCCGCCACTGCGGGTCGTCGAAGAACGGTTTCGGCGGTACGTAGAGGGTGTTGGCGTAGTTGAGGGAGCCGCCGCCGACGCCCGCGCCCGCCAGCACCATGACGTTGCCGAGCAGATGGATGCGCTGGATGCCGTAGAGACCGAGGGCGGGGGCCCACAGGAAGTTCTTCACGTCCCAGGAGTTCTTCGGCAGGGTCGCGCGGGTGAAGCGGCGGCCCGCCTCCAGGACGCCGACCCGGTAGCCCTTCTCGGTGAGCCGCAGGGCGGTGACCGAACCGCCGAAGCCGGAGCCGACGACGAGGACGTCGTAGTCGTACCCGTCGTCGGCGTCGTCCGGGCGGCTCTCTTCCTGATTCCGGGCAGGGGGTACCGCGGTCATGGCTCTCCTCGGACGAAAAAGGGCGGAACTCGTACGGAAAAGTGCGGAACTCGTGCGGGAAGGGACGAGGCTCGTACGGGCAGGGGCGGAGCCCGTACGAGACAGGGCGGGGTTCGCACGGGAGGGGCCGAGCCCGTACGAGCTCCGGGGCAGGGTCCGTACGGGCTCCGGGGCGGGCCCGTGCGCCGGAGGGGGCGGGGCGGTGGTCAGCGCAGGCGCAGGGCCTTCATCACCTTCAGGGACGTGCTCATGAACGCGGCGTACTTCTCGTCGTCCATGCCGAAGGAGGGCGCGAGCGGCATCAGCCGCTGCTGGGCGACGGTCTGGGCCTCGGTGTACTTGAGGATGCCCTCGGAACCGTGGCGGCGGCCGAGCCCGGAGTCCTTCATGCCGCCCATCGGGGACTGCACGCTGCCGTAGGCGGGGGCGTACCCCTCGTTGATGTTGACGGTGCCGGTGCGCAGCCGGGCCGCGACGGCGTGGCCCCGGCGGGAGTCCTTCGTCCAGACCGAGGAGTTCAGGCCGTACGGGGTGGCGTTCGCCAGGCGGACGGCCTCGTCCTCGTCGGTGAAGCGGTAGACCGAGACGACCGGGCCGAAGGTCTCCTCGGCGCAGACGGCCATCGGGGCTTCGACGCCGTCGAGGATGGTCGGCTCGTAGAAGAGGGGGCCGATGTCGGGGCGCGCGACGCCGCCCGCGACGAGCCGGGCGCCCTTGGCGACGGCCTCCTCGACGTGCTGAGTGACGGTCTCCAGCTGCCGGGCGCCGACGAGGGAGCCCATGTCGGCCCCGTACGCGAGGGAGTTGCCGAGCCGCATGGCCTTGGTGCGGGCGGCGAAGCGGTCGAGGAAGGCGTCCGCGACGGACTCGTGGACGTACAGGCGCTCGATGGAGATGCAGAGCTGGCCCGCGGAGGAGAAGCAGGCGCGGACGGCACCGGCGGCGGCCTTCTCGATGTCGGCGTCCTTCAGGACGAGCATCGCGTTCTTGCCACCGAGCTCCAGGGTGACGCCGACGAGGCGGGCGGCGGCGCCCTGGGCGACCTCGCGGCCGGTACGGGTCGAGCCGGTGAAGGAGACGTAGTCGGCGTGCTTGACGACCTCGGGGCCGACGACCGGGCCCTCGCCGAGGACGACCTGGAAGACCCCGGCGGGCAGCCCGGCCTCGATGAGCAGGTCACGGGCCCACAGCGCGGTGAGCGCGGTCTCCGTGTCGGGCTTCATGACGACGGCGTTGCCCGCGACGAAGGCGGGGAGCGCGTCGCCGACGGACAGCTCCAGGGGGTAGTTCCAGGGCGCGATCTGGCCGACGACACCGCGCGGCTGGCGCAGCTCGGTGACCTTGGTCAGGGTCGGGACGACGCCGGTGTGGTGCTTGGGGCCGAGGTACCTGGGGGCCTTGCGGCCGTAGTGGCGGGCGGCGACGGCCACCGCCTGCACCTCCTCGTGGGCGTGCAGGCGGGCCTTGCCCGTCTCCAGCTGGATGAGGTCGAGGACTTCGGACTGGCGCTGGAGGACGAGGTCGTGGAAGCGCAGGAGGACGGCGGCGCGGGCCCTGACCGGGACGGCGGCCCAGCCGGGCTGGGCCGCACGCGCGCGCGTGAAGGCCTCGGCGACGTCCTCGGGGGTGGACTCGGGCAGCTCCGCGAGCCGGTCCCCGGTGAAGGGGCTGTGGTTGGCGGTCCGTCCGGAGCCGACGACGCCACGGGTGAGCCGGGCGACCACCTCGGGCGTCACGACGTCGGCGGCGGTCCGCGCGCCGGAGGGCGCGGGCGCGACCGGGTTGGTCGCCCCGGCGGGCGCGGCGGCTCCGGTCCGCCGGGCGGAGGCGTCGGGAACCGGGGGGGCGGAGGGGGCCTGCGAGTCCGTCATGAGGGCGAGCGTAGGCCGCGTTCCGCTCTTTGGGTACCCGTCGGTAACGCGTTTTCGCCGGGTACGCCCATCGCGCCAGCGATCACTGGCACATAAGCCCTGATCAGGGGGTTGTGGCTGGCGGAGGGGCGCACCGGAGATTCTTCACCCGTTGGCGGGTACGCGTCGGGCGGGCCCGGCGCGTACCCGCGCGGCCGTTCAGTCGCCCGGGGCCCGCCAGTGCTGGAGGACCACGTCGAACTGCTCCCGGGTGGTCTCCCAGCTGGACTCGGGCGAGGACATGTAGATCGCGTACTCGGTGCCGTCGTCCGCGTAGTAGATCTGGTCGATGGCGTGCCGGGGGCCGGGGAAGTTCTTCTTCTCCGTCCAGGTGAACTCCCACAGGCAGGAACGCACCTGGTCGCGGTAGGCCGTCTGGACGAGCTTGACCCGGGTGTAGTCCATCCGCTGCCGCAGGGCGCGCTCCAGGTCGAGCGCGTGCATGTACGGGTTCTCGTAGTCGGGGTTGCGGTCGATGCTGATCCGGATGCGGTGCCGCCCGTTGTCCGGGGTGTAGTCGATCTGGTCGCCCTCCAGCTGCCGCTTCCAGCCGTCCGGCACGACGAGGCTGAAGCCCGCCGGGTCCTCGACGCGGTGCCAGCCGTCCGGGACCGCGTTCGCCTTCTCGCGGACGGCGGGGGCGCTGGACTTCGGCGGGGGCGCGGGGGCGGACGCGCTGGTCGTGGTCCGGCCGCCTCCGCCGCCGAGGTCACCGCCCAGGTGGTTCATCGTGGCGAAGACGGCGCCGCCCGCGACGAGCCCGGCGATCACGGCGGCCAGGGCGACGGTCCGCCAGCGGCCCCCGCCGCCCCCGGCCGGGGGCGGCGGTACGGCGGTGGGGTGGGAGGGGGGCCAGGAGTCCGGCCCGGAAGGGGACGGAGAAGGGGCCTGGGGCGGCTGCGGCCACTGGCTCGTGGGGGCCGGGGCGGTCGCGCCGGGGGTGCCCTTCGCGGCGGGGGACCCGGCCGTACCGCTGGATCCGGCTGTGCCGCTGGATCCGGCCGTACCGCTGGATCCGTCGGCCGCCTGGGTCACGCCGGACCCACTCGCCGTACGAGTCCCGTCAGCTCCACCGGGCCCACTGAGCCCACTGTGCCTACGGGTCCCACCAGACCCATCAGTCTCATGGGCCCCATGGGACCCACCAGCCCCGTGAGTCCCGCCGTCCCCGCCGTCCCCGCCGTCCTCACCCAGTTCCACCAGATCGGACGGGTCCAGGGAGCCCGCCGGACCGGAGCCCCGGCCGTCGACGGTCGGCTCCAGTTCCTCCCGGTTCACCCGCTGCGTCGGGACGAACGCCTGTGCCGCCTCCGGCGTCCGGCCCTCCATCGCTTCGAGCAGCATCCGCTCGGCCTCGTCCGCGCGCGGACGCTGGTCGGGGTCCTTGCGCAGCAGGGCCACGATGACGGGGGCCAGCGGGCCCGCCTTCACCGGGCGCGACGGCTCCTCGCCGACCACGGCCTGCATGGTGCTGATCGGAGACGTACGACGGAACGGGGAGGTGCCCTCCACGGCCGCGTACAGGGTGGCGCCCAGGGACCACAGGTCCGAGGCGGGCCCCGGATCGCCGCCGCGTACCCGCTCGGGCGCCAGATAGTCGATCGAGCCGACGAGTTCACCCGTACGGGTGATCGTCGAGTCGCCTTCGATGGCCGCGATCCCGAAGTCGGTGATCAGGACGCGTCCGTCGCGCGCGAGGAGGACGTTGCCCGGCTTGACGTCCCGGTGCAGCACCCCCGCCTCGTGCGCGGCGCGCAGCGCGCCGACGACGTGCAGCCCGATCCTGGCCGCCTCGCGCGGCTCGATCGTGCCCGCCTCCTTGGCGGCGTCGGCGAGCGACGGCCCGTCGACGTACTGCATCACGATCCACGGCCGGTCGTCGTGTTCCAGCACGTCATGGACCGTGACGACGCCCGGGTGCGTGATCCGCGCGGCGGCTCTCGCCTCCTTCTGCGTCCGGGCGTGCAGCACCAGCCGGTCGGCCTCCGCCACGAAGCGACCCGCCGTCAGTTCCTTCACCGCCACCACGCGGTGCAGCACCTCGTCGTGCGCGCGCCAGACCTTGCCCATGCCGCCGCGCCCGATGGCCTCGCCCAGTCGGTAGCGCCCGGCGAGCAGCAGTCCCTCGCCTGTGCTCTGAGAATGTTCCACTTGCCCCCGCCCGTTCCTTCGGATGCCAGGTTACGGAGGGGGGTACGGACGGCGGAACCTCGGGGCGGTCATAGGAACAGCACTGTGACCGGGGGCCGATGGGCGTTCCGGGGCGGCCACGGAATCCGTGGCCGTCCCGGTGCCGCTCAGCGGCCCGGCCGGAACGCCTTCGTGGCCTCGTCGAAGATCTCGGACACCTTGTCGCTGTCGGCGTAGGGGCCGATGACCTGCACGACGTGATACCGCCCGCCGTCGATCAGGGCCAGGTTGCGGACGAAGACCTGACGGCCCGTGCTGTCCAGCCACCAGTAACTGCCGGTGGCCGTCGCCGTCCTGCCGATGTCGACCCGGCGGGTCCTCTCCATCCCCGACCAGCTCGACGCCCGCCACGGATCCAGCTCCCGCTCCCTGGTGTTCTGGTACTCCAGCGGGTCGGAGCCGTTCTCCCGGACGGCGTCCCGGCCGGGCACCACGATCATCGTGAAGTCCCGTCCGGTGTAGCGGACTTGCCCGGCGTCGTTGATCGGGCTGCGCCGCCAGCCGTTCGGCACCCCGATCCGGAAGCCCTCCGGGTCCTGCCGCAAGGAGTATCCGGCGGCGAGCGCGGGCGCCGAGGGGTCCGCCGGGGGCGGGGTGGTGCGCGGGGCGGTCGGCCGGGCGGTCGTCGCCGAAGGACCGCCGGTGGGCGGGGTGGTGCCGGGGTCCGGGGCCGTGCCGGACGGGGCGGGGCCGGTGGCGGCGGGCCCGTTCGGCGTCTCCCCGTCACCGGGCATGACCAGGACGGCGTACGCGACCGCCCCGCCGAGCAGGAGGAAGACGAGGACCACGAGGGTGCGGCCGAGGGACTTCGGCGTGCCGGAACGGGGGCGCCGGGCGGCCGAGGACCGCGCGGTACGGGGCGCCCGCTGCGGGATCTCCTCGTCGAAGTCCTGGGGGTGCTGGTCCCCGTCGAAGCCACCGAACCCGCCGAACCGCCCGCGCCCGCCCTGACGCGGCCCCTCGTCGAAGTCGTCGTGGACGTCCTGCCGGGCCGGGGCGTGGCGGGGGCCGTCGTCGAAGTCGTCGTGCGGGTCCCGGAAGGGGCCGTCGTGGAAGTCCTGGCGCGTGTCCCCGGCGGCACCGGGACCGAACTCCTCGCGGTCACCGCCGGGCCCGCGCTCGGCGTACCCGGGTTCCCGCTGCTCGTACCCGGGTTCCGGCTGCTCGTACCCGGGTCCTGACCGCTCGTACCCGGCCGGTACGCGGTCGGTCTCGTACTCGGGCGGCTGCCCGGCCCCGCGCGGGGCCGGAGGGCGCGGCTCCTTGCCCCGCTTGTGACGGTGGCGGCCCGCGCCCAATCCGCGCCGACGGCGCACCAGCTCGCCGCGTCTGCGCACGATCGGCAGCCGCGCCTCGTCGAAGGGCGGCGGCGGTACGGTTCCGGCGCCCGCCTCCGGTTCGGGGGCGGAGCGCACCAGGGACCGCAGCCAGCCCCGCAGCTCCTCGAAGTCGGGCCGCTCGGTCGGGTCCTGACGCAGCAGGGACTCCACGACCGGGCGCAGCGGACCGCACTCCTCCGCGAAGGCGGGCGGTTCGGCGCAGACCAGCTGGACCAGTTCCGCCGCGTTGTCCTCCGGGTAGGGCGCGTGGCCCTGGACGGCCCGGTAGAGGAGCGCGCCGAGGGCCCACAGGTCGGTGGAGGGGCCGATCGGCGGGGCGAGGCGCCAGTTCTCGTGGACGGGACCTGCCTGCTCGGGCGCCCAGCGCTCGGTGACCGCCCCGACGACCGCGATCCGGGTCTGCCGGGCCCGCTCGGCGGCCAGCCGGGTGCCGGGGCCCCGGTACGTCTCCGCCGGAATCCCGGCGGACGCGCTCTGCCGGGCGCCGACGGGGACCGGGAAGCGGTCGGGGTCGGGCAGCCGGTCGGGGTCGGGGGTCGCGGCCGTGTATCCGGCGGGCAGCGCGGGGCGGCCCGATCCGGGCAGCACGGGGCCGGAACCGCCGGCGGGGATCGGTCCCGAGCCGTCCCGGGAGGTGTGCGGGCCGTCGCTCCAGTTGCCCGCCAGCATCACGCGCGGCGGCGGACCGGCCGGGGGACCGGCCGGCCGGGTGCCGTCGTCGTACGGGTCGTCGCCGTCGTCCTCGTCGTCCGCCTCGTCCGCCACCCGTGCCCACCACTGCGGCTCGGGCGAGCCGACCGCCTGGGCCGTGGGCGGCGGGGGCGGGGCGGGCGGGTCCTGCGGCGCGGGGCGCTGGACGGGGAGCGCGCCGGTCTCGCCGATCGCGGCGGCGGCCCGCGCTCCGGCGCGGTAGGCCGCGATGGCTCCGGCCCTCGCCGCCCGGACGTCCGCGGTGGGCGGCACGGACGGGGACCCCCGCTCGGCGGGAGCCCCGGCCGACCGCCCGTAGGGGTCGGAGCCGTAGGACCCGGGGGCGGTGCCGTAGGGGGACGCGGAGGCGTCCGTGTCGTCGGGGTCGTGGAGGGTTCCGGCGCCGTGGGGGGTTTCGTGGACGTCGCCGTGGGCGTGGGCGTCGGCGTGGGCGTCGGCGTGGGCCCGGGGCCCGGTCCCGGTGGCCGCCTCGACACGCGCATCGGCGTCGGCGTACGGGTCGCCGTAGGGATCGTCGTACGCGTCCGACAGCTCCGGGTCCAGGTCCGGGTCCAGGTCCGGGGTCCCGTAGGGGACGGGGACGTGGGCGCCGGGGACCACGGGTGCCGGAACGGGCACGAGGCCCCCCGTCCCGTCCGCCCCGTACGGGACCGGTCCGCCGCCCTCCTCGTAGACCTCGGCCTCGTACGGCTCGGAGCCGTACAGCCCGGAGTCGTACTCCCCGGGCCCGTCGAAGCTCCCGGGCGGCTGGAAGTCTCCGGACTTCTCGAAGCGCCCGGAACCCCCGGATCCTCCGAGGTCCCCGGAGTCCTGGAAGTCCCGGGGATCGTCATGGCCCTCGGAATCCTCGGGGTCGTACCCCTGCGGGTGGCGGGGGGCGGTCGGCCGCCGGTCGTCGGGGGCGCTCTCCGGGGCGTGCCAACCGGACGGCTCCGGTTCCGCCTCGGGGACCGGCGCGTACCCGCAGAGGGCCTCCTCGGCGGCGCCCACCGCCAGACCCGAGAGGACCACCCGGCCGTCCTCGCAGACCAGCACGGTCCGGGCGGTGATGTTCCGGTGCACCCAGCCGTGCGCGTGCAGGGCGCGCAGGGCGGTGAGGACGTCGGCGCCGATCTCGGCGGCGCGGTACGGGTTGAGGGGCTGTTCGGCGAGGAGCGCGGCCAGCGGGCGGGCGGCGACGCGCTCGCTCACTATCCACAGCGAACCGGCCTCCGCGAAGACGTCGAAGACCTGGTCGAGCAGGGGGTGGTCGGGGATCTGCGCGGCGGCCTGGGCCGCCTCGATCGCCCGGCGCACGACGGGCTCGGCCGGACGGCGGGTCGCCCGCCCCGCGCCGCCCCGCGCCCCGGCGGACCCGTCCTCGCCGTCGAGCACTTCGGCGTCCACGAACTCCGGCAGCGGCACCTGACGGACCAGGACCTCCTGCCCGCTGTAGGTGTCGAAGGCGCGCGTCTCGGTCAGGTCGTACGCGTCGGCGGGCGCGTCGGCGCCCCCCGGCGGCAGCGGCAGGCGGTAGCGGTCCGCCAGCACCCTTCCCGCGTAGTCGTCCACGACGCCTCCCCCGCGCGCACGCTGTGTCCCCCGTGGCCCGCCGGAGCCCCGAGGTCGTGCGGGATCGGGCGGGTCCGTCGATTCCGGTCACGGACCGTGCGGTCGACGGCTCTGTTCGACTGCGTACGGTCCTCGGCCCTCACGATACGTGGGAGCGGTCAGTCCTTGGGGCTGAACGTCCCGAACGCGGTCTCCCGCAGCGTCCGGCACTGCTCGGCGTCCCATTCCTCCGCCTTGCAGCTGACCATGATGGAGTAGCCGCGGTCGGCGTCCACCTTGAAGCCCCGGTTGAGCACATGGACCCGCATGTCCTGCTGGGTCCGCTCGAACTCCCAGTCGGCGACGGTCGGATATCCCTTGTAGGACACCGTCCTGATGCCGACGTGCTTGTACCCCTTGCTGGTGGCGGCCACTCCGAGCTTGGCCAACTCCCAGGCAGCCGCCGCGTCGTCCTTCGGGCTGCCGTTGAAGTCGACCTGGACGCGCGGGAAACCGCCGCTCTCGCTGAATATCGCGCCGCCGCTGTATCCCGGTATGGCACGCATCCGGAAGTTCGCGGGCATGACCATGCCGAAGTGGAAACGGGCGTTGGTGACCAGGGCGTATCCGGCGGGCAGGCGCGTGCCCGTGCCCCCGTCGGTGCTCCCCGACGGGGTGCCGCCGGTGCCGTTCGACCCTCCGGTGGTGCTGGTGGAGCCGGTGCCGTCCGGCTGCGTGCCGCCCTGCTGGCCGGGGCCGCCGGGCTGCTGGCCCTTGCCGCCTTCGGAGCCGCCGGAGCCGTCCGAGCCGTCGCCGCCCGCCGAGGCACCGGCCGACGCGGTGGTGCCGCCCTTGCCCTGGTCGCCCTCCTCGCCACCGCCGAGGGAGACGGCGAGGATCGTGCCGAGCAGGGCGAGCACCACGACGGCCACGATGATGATCAGCGTGCGGCGCGGGACGACGTCGGTGAGCGGGGCGCGCGCCGGGGCGGGACGGCCGGTGCCGTGCGCCTGCGCGGAGTTCACCGCCGCCCTGGGGGGCGGGACCGTCGCGGGCGCGCCCGTCGACGGCCGGTCGGCCTTCGACGGGACCGCCGCGTTCCGCACGGACTTCAGGGCGCCCCGCATCCGGTCGGCCGTCGCGTCGGGCGCCTTGTCCCGGTCGGCCGCCTGACCCTGCGCGCCCGGCCCCCGCTCGGGGCGGGGCGGCAGCGGTACGACCCTGGTGACCTCGGGCGACACCTCGGGGGTCGTGTCGGGCGCGTCGAGGACCGCCCGCAGCAGGACGCGCGCACCGGCGTCGTCGAGGCGCTGGGCCGGGTCCTTGGCGAGCAGCCCGTAGATGACCTTCTCCAGGTCGGGGCCCGCGTTCTTCGGGGGGTCGACCGGTTCGGTCATCACCGCCGTCAGGGTGGCGATGGCGGAGCCCTTGTCGTACGGCGGGCTGCCCTCGACCGCCGCGTAGATCAGACCGCCGAGCGACCACATGTCGGCGGCGGGGCCCGGCTTGTGGCCCCGGGCGCGCTCCGGCGAGATGTACGAGGGCGCGCCGACGAGCATCCCGGTGGAGGTGATCGAGGGGTCGCCCTCCACCTGGGCGATGCCGAAGTCGGTGAGGACGGCCCGGCCGTCCTCGGCGATCAGCACGTTGGACGGCTTCACGTCACGGTGCAGGATGCCCTCGCGGTGAGCCGAACGCAGCACGTCGAGGATGGCGAGGCCGACCTCGGCGGCGCGCCGGGGCGTGAGCGTGCCGTCCTCGCGCACGGCGTCCGCGAGGGACTTGCCCTCGATGAGCTCCATGACGATCCACGGGCGGTCGTCCTCGTCGACGACGTCGTACACGGTGACGGCGCCGTTGTTGCGGATACGGGCGATGGCCTTCGCCTCGCGCAGGGTCCGCGTGATGAGGCGGCGCTTCTCGTCCTCGTCGATGCTGGTGGGGAAACGGAGTTCCTTGACGGCGACGGTACGGCCGAGGGTCTCGTCGACCGCGCGCCACACCGTGCCCATGCCGCCGCGTCCGAGGACCGCGCCGAGGCGGTAGCGGCCCGCGAGGAGGCGGCCCTCAGCGACCGGGTCCTTGCGCGGCCGGGCGCCGCCGGTGGCACGCGCGGTGCCCGCCGGGCGCCCCCGGTCGCTCTCGCCGTCGCCGTCGCCCGCGCCGAACCCGGCACGGCCGGTGGAGGGCTCGGTACCGCGCAGCCGCCCGGAGGCGGCGGCCTCCTGACCGTCCTTCACATCCGAACCGGCGGAGACACCCGAGCGTTCCGAACCGCCCGTACCGCCCGTACCGCTCAGATCACTCGGATCACCCAGATCGGTCGGATCATCAGACGTACCAAGGGCGTCCGCGTCACGGGAGTCACGCGAAGCACGCGGATCACCAGCGCCACCGGAGCCACGGGAGGCGCCTGGACCACGCGAGACACCAGAACCACCGGAGCCACGGGAAACACCAGAGCCACCCGACGCCCGGGGATCACCGACGGCACCGGCCTTCCCGGAAGCCCCAGAGGCTCCGGAAGCCCCGGCGGCGTCCTCGCCGCCCGAACCGCCCGCGCTCTCCCGCCCGGTCACACTCTCCGAGCCGGTGGCGTCCCCCGGCCCCGTCCCGTCCTCAGGACCGGCCCCGGCGGCCCGCTCGGGGGAGTCGTCCTCCCCGTGCGGCTTCCGCTCGTCCCGCTCCGGTTCACGCGCGGCCGGAACCGCTCCTCGGTCGCCGTCGGTCGCGGCCCCTGCGGCGTCCCGCCCGGGGTCCTTCGCCGTGTCCCGCGACTGCTCCGCCTCCGACATGCGTCCCCTCTGCGATCCCTGATCTTCGCCGCGTCTGCCGCTTCCCGCGCGATGCGGTAACCCGCCCTGGAAGAGAGCTCATTGTCTCTCACCTCAGCACGGGCGGCGCCCCCGGGTCCGAACTCCGGTAGGACGACGCCCCTGGACACCCCCGGGGTCCCACCCGAACCGGACGACCCGGACGTCCCGTCAGATCGGCACGATGTCCGGTGCTCCGAGCCGTGCGGCGTCCGCCGTCTGGTCGTCGGGCTGCCGCTGCGACTCCCGCTCCGCCTCCACCCGCTTCTCGTAGTGCTCGACCTCCTTCTCGATCTGGCGCTCGTCCCAGCCGAGGACGGGCGCCATCAGCCCGGCGCACTCGCGGGCGCTGCGCGTGCCCCGGTCGAAGGTCTCGATGGAGATCCTGGTCCGCCGGGTGAGGACGTCGTCGAGGTGGCGCGCGCCCTCGTGCGAGGCGGCGTAGACGATCTCGGCACGCAGGTAGTCGTCGGCCGCCGACAGCGGTTCGCCGAGCGAGGGGTCCCCGGCGATCAGATCGAGGATCTGCTCCGTCAGGGAGCCGTAGCGGTTGAGGAGGTGCTCGACCCGGACGACATGGAGGCCGGTGCGCGCGGCGATCCTGGCCCGTGCGTTCCACAGGGCCCGGTAGCCCTCGGCACCGAGCAGCGGGGTGTCCTCGGTGACACAGGGCGCGACGCGCTGGTCGAGTCCGTGCACCGCCTCGTCCACGGCGTCCTCGGCCATGACCCGGTACGTCGTGTACTTGCCGCCCGCCACGACGACGAGGCCCGGCACCGGGTGGGCGACGGTGTGCTCGCGCGAGAGCTTGCTCGTGGCGTCGGACTCGCCCGCGAGCAGGGGCCGCAGTCCCGCGTAGACGCCCTGGACGTCGTCCCGGGTGAGCGGGGTGGAGAGCACCCCGTTCACATGCTCCAGGAGATAGTCGATGTCGGCACTGGACGCGGCGGGATGGGCCTTGTCGAGGTCCCACTCGGTGTCCGTCGTGCCGACGATCCAGTGTCTGCCCCAGGGGATCACGAACAGCACGGACTTCTCGGTGCGCAGGATGAGTCCGGTGGTCGAGTGGATGCGGTCCTTGGGCACGACGAGGTGGATGCCCTTGGAGGCGCGGACGTGGAACTGGCCGCGCTCGCCGATGAGGGCCTGGGTGTCGTCGGTCCACACCCCGGTCGCGTTGACGATCTGCTTGGCCCTGATCTCGTACGCGACCCCTGCCTCGACGTCCTGGACGCGGGCGCCGACGACCCGCTCGCCCTCGCGCAGGAAGCCGGTGACCCGGGCCCGGCTGGCGACCCTGGCGCCGTAGGACGCGGCGGTGCGCACGAGGGTGGTGACGAAGCGGGCGTCGTCCATCTGGGCGTCGTAGTACTGGAGGGCGCCGACGAGGGCGTCCTTGCGGAGGCAGGGCGCGACCCGCAGGGCGCCGCGCCGGGAGAGGTGCCGGTGGACGGGGAGGCCCCGGCCGTGGCCCGAGGAGAGCGACATCGCGTCGTACAGGGCGACGCCGGAGCCCGCGTAGAACCGCTCCCAGCCCTTGTGCTGGAGGGGGTAGAGGAAGGGCACCGGCTTCACCAGGTGCGGGGCGAGGCGCTCCAGGAGGAGCCCGCGCTCCTTCAGCGCCTCCCGTACGAGGGTGAAGTCCAGCATCTCCAGATAGCGCAGTCCGCCGTGGATGAGCTTGCTGGAGCGGCTGGACGTGCCGGAGGCCCAGTCCCGGGCCTCGACCAGGCCGGTGGAGAGCCCTCTCGTCACCGCGTCGAGGGCGGTCCCGGCGCCGACCACTCCCGCGCCGACGACCAGCACGTCCAGTTCGCGCTCGGCCATGGCCGCGAGCGCCTCGGTGCGCTCGGCGGGTCCCAGTGTCGCTGTCCTCACGGCTGCCGCCTTCCCGTTCTCCGGTTTCCCCCGTCGTTCCGGCACGAGAGCCGGGACCGTGCGGTCCGGCTCACAGCTCGATTCTGTCCCGACCCGGCGACTTCAGCCACCGTCCCACCGGCGGCCTGTGGATAACACTCGGCGCCCTTCGACCTCTCAATACAACATATCGGTCATATTTACTCCTAGTCTGACATTGCGCTCGACCCCGTTCTGTCCACCGGGCTTGCGCCCCGCGTCTCCTCCGGCTACTGGGAAGGACGGCCCACCCCATGCCCGCAGACCTCGCCGTCATCGGCCTCGGCCACCACGGTCTCCCCCTCGCCCGAGCCGCCGCCGCCGCGGGCATCGACACCGTCGGCTACGACACCGACCCCCGGCCCGTCGCCGAACTCGCCGCCGGGCGCTCCCCCGCCGACGGCCCCCTGACCGTCCCCGAGGTCCGCCGGATGCTCGCCGGAGGATTCCGACCGACCGCCGACCCCGCCGAACTCGGCCGGGTCCGCACCGCCGTCATCTGCGTCCCCACCCCGCTCGGCCCCGACCGCGCCCTCGACCTCGCCGCCGTCGTCGGCGCCGCCCGCGCGCTCGCCGCCCGGCTGCGCCCCCACACCACCGTCCTCCTGGAGTCCCCCGTCCCGCCGGGCACCACCGAGGGCCTGCTCCGCGACCTCCTCGAAGAGGGCTCCGGCCTCCGCGCCGGACGCGACTTCCACCTCGCGTACTCCCCCGGCCGCCTCGACCCCGGCAGCCGCACCCACGGCTTCGCCGGCACCCCCAAGGTCATCGGCGGCCTCACCCCCGCCTGCACCGAATCGGCCGCCGCCTTCTACGGACGGCTCACCGACAAGGTGGTACGCGCGCGCGGCCCCCGCGAGGCCGAGACCGTCAAGCTCCTGGAGACCAACTTCCGGCACGTCAACATCGCCCTCGTCAACGAGATGGCGGTGCTCTGCCACGAACTCGGCGTGGACCTGTGGGACGTCATCCGCTGCGCCGAGACCAAGCCCTTCGGCTTCCAGGCCTTCCGGCCCGGCCCCGGCGTCGGCGGCCACGGCGCCCCCGTCGACACCGTCGGCGCCCACCGCCCGCTCCGGCTCGTGGAACTCGCGGGCCAGGTCAACGAACGGATGCCGCGGTACGTCGTCCAGCGCGCCGCCACCCTCCTCAACGAGCACGGCAAGTCGGCCAGGGGCGCCCGCGTCCTCCTCCTCGGCATCACCTACAAGCCCGACCTCCCCGACCGCCAGGGCTCCCCCGCCGACGAGATCGCCCGCCGTCTGATGGACCTCGGCGCGGCCGTCAGCTACCACGACCCGCACGTCCCCGACTGGCGCGTCCGCGAGCTGCCCGTCCCCCGCGCGGACTCCCTCTACGAGGCCGCCGCCCACGCCGACCTGACGGTCCTGCTCCAGCACCACCGCACGTACGACCTCCAGGGACTCTCCGTGAAGGCCCAGCTGCTCCTCGACACCCGGGGCGCCACCCCCACCGGCGCGGCCCACCGGCTGTGAACGCCCGAGGGCCCCGCACCGGTCGGTGCGGGGCCCTCGGGGAGGTACGGAAGCCGTCAGCGCTTGTGCTGGGCGTCCGCGACCGTGACCTCGACGCGCTGGAACTCCTTGAGCTCGCTGTAGCCCGTGGTGGCCATCGCGCGGCGCAGGGCGCCGAAGAAGTTCATCGAGCCGTCCGGGGTGTGCGACGGGCCCGCGAGGATCTCCTCGGTGGTGCCGACGATGCCCAGGTCGACCAGCTTGCCGCGCGGCACGTCCTCGTGGACGGCCTCCATGCCCCAGTGGTGGCCCTTGCCGGGCGCGTCCGTGGCACGGGCCAGCGGGGAACCGATCATGACCGCGTCGGCACCGCAGGCGATGGCCTTCGGCAGGTCGCCGGACCAGCCCACGCCGCCGTCGGCGATGACGTGCACGTACCGGCCGCCGGACTCGTCCATGTAGTCGCGGCGGGCCGCGGCCACGTCGGCGACCGCGGTCGCCATCGGGACCTGGATGCCCAGCACGTTGCGGGTGGTGTGCGCCGCCCCGCCGCCGAAGCCCACGAGGACGCCCGCCGCGCCGGTCCGCATCAGGTGCAGGGCCGCCGTGTACGTGGCACAGCCGCCGACGATCACCGGGACGTCCAGCTCGTAGATGAACTGCTTCAGGTTCAGCGGCTCGGACGCGCCGGACACGTGCTCGGCGGAGACCGTCGTACCCCGGATGACGAAGAGGTCCACGCCCGCGTCGACGACCGCCTTGGAGAACTGGGCGGTGCGCTGCGGGGAGAGCGCGGCGGCGGTGACGACACCGGAGTCGCGCACCTCCTTGATGCGCTGCCCGATCAGCTCCTCCTTGATCGGAGCCGCGTAGATCTCCTGCAGACGGCGGGTCGCGCTCGCCTCGTCCAGCCCGGCGATCTCGTCGAGCAGCGGCTGCGGGTCGTCGTACCGGGTCCAGAGACCCTCCAGGTTCAGCACGCCGACGCCGCCCAGCTCACCGATGCGGATGGCGGTCTGCGGCGAGACGACCGAGTCCATCGGGGCGGCCAGGAACGGCAGCTCGAACCGGTAGGCATCGATCTGCCAGGCGATCGAGACCTCCTTCGGGTCCCGGGTGCGGCGGCTCGGGACGACGGCGATGTCGTCGAACGCGTACGCCCTACGGCCGCGCTTGCCGCGCCCGATCTCGATCTCAGTCACGATGTGTGGCCTTTCCCTCTACGTCTGCGCCTACCAGTATCCCCGACACACGCGCGAGGGGCGGTTCCGGGCACCTCCCGGAACCGCCCCCACGCTCGCGCTCTGTTACTTCCTGCTGTAGTTCGGTGCCTCGACCGTCATCTGGATGTCGTGCGGGTGGCTCTCCTTGAGGCCCGCGGACGTGATGCGGACGAACCGGCCGTTCGTCTGGAGCTCCGGCACCGTGCGACCGCCGACGTAGAACATCGACTGACGCAGTCCGCCGACCAGCTGGTGGACGACCGCGGAGAGCGGACCCCGGTACGGCACCTGGCCCTCGATGCCCTCGGGCACCAGCTTCTCGTCGGAGGCCACGCCCTCCTGGAAGTAGCGGTCCTTCGAGAAGGAACGCTGCTCGCCACGGGACTGCATGGCACCGAGCGAACCCATGCCCCGGTACGACTTGAACTGCTTGCCGTTGATGAAGAGCAGCTCGCCCGGGGACTCCTCGCAGCCCGCGAGCAGCGAGCCCAGCATCACGGTGTCCGCGCCCGCCACGAGGGCCTTGGCGATGTCTCCGGAGTACTGCAGACCGCCGTCGCCGATGACCGGCACACCGGCCGCCTTCGCGGCGAGGGAAGCCTCGTAGATCGCGGTGACCTGCGGCACGCCGATGCCCGCGACGACCCGGGTGGTGCAGATGGAGCCGGGGCCGACACCGACCTTGATGCCGTCGACACCGGCGTCGATCAGCGCCTGGGCGCCGTCACGGGTGGCGATGTTGCCGCCGATGACATCGACGGACGAGTTCGACTTGATCTTGGCGACCATGTCGCCGACGAGCCGGGAGTGACCGTGGGCGGTGTCCACGACGATGAAGTCGACGCCCGCCTCGATCAGCGCCTGGGCCCGCTCGTACGCGTCACCGGCGACACCGACGGCCGCCCCGACGAGCAGGCGGCCCTCCTTGTCCTTGGCCGCGTTCGGGTACTTCTCGGCCTTGACGAAGTCCTTGACCGTGATGAGGCCCTTGAGGAGGCCCGTCTCGTCGACCAGCGGCAGCTTCTCGATCTTGTGGCGGCGGAGCAGCTCCATCGCGTCCACGCCGGAGATGCCGACCTTGCCGGTGACCAGCGGCATCGGGGTCATGACCTCGCGCACCTGGCGGGCACGGTCCGACTCGAAGGCCATGTCACGGTTGGTGACGATGCCGAGGAGCCGGCCGGCCGGGTCGGTGACCGGGACGCCGCTGATGCGGAACTTGGCGCAGATCGCGTCCGCCTCGGCGAGCGTGGCGTCCGGATGCACCGTGATCGGGTCCGTGACCATGCCCGACTCGGAGCGCTTCACCAGATCGACCTGGTTGGCCTGGTCGGCGATGGAGAGGTTGCGGTGCAGCACACCGACACCACCCTGCCGGGCCATGGCGATCGCCATGCGGGACTCGGTGACCTTGTCCATCGCAGCGGAGAGCAGCGGGATGTTCACCCGCACGTTCTTCGAGATGTACGAGGCGGTGTCGATCTGGTCGGGCGCCATGTCGGACGAGCCCGGCAGCAGCAGGACGTCGTCGTAGGTCAGCCCGAGCGTCGCGAATTTCTCGGGCACTCCGTCGACGTGTGCAGTCATGACACCTTCCCCAAATGGCCTTGATCGGTGCGGATGTCCATGCTAACGGCCCGAAGCGGCGTCTCATTCCACGATCAAGATCAGCAACGAGCTTTGGACGTTCCCACGTGGACGAAAGGGCCGGGTTCCTCTGCCGGTCCTTACGCCCCGGCTACTGCTCCGCGAGCGCCCGCAGCCTGCTGAGGGCACGGTGCTGGGCGACCCGGACGGCCCCCGGGGACATGCCGAGCATCTGCCCGGTCTCCTCGGCGGTCAGCCCGACGGCGACCCGGAGCACCAGCAGTTCGCGCTGGTTCTCCGGAAGGTTGGCGAGCAGCTTCTTGGCCCACTCGGCGTCGTCGCTGAGGAGCGCGCGCTCCTCGGGGCCGAGGGAGTCGTCGGGGCGCTCGGGCATCTCGTCGGAGGGCACGGCGGTGGACCCCGGGTGCCGCATGGCGGCCCGCTGGAGGTCGGCGACCTTGTGTCCGGCGATGGCGAAGACGAACGCCTCGAAGGGCCTGCCGGTGTCCTTGTAGCGCGGCAGCGCCATCAGGACGGCGACGCAGACCTCCTGGGCCAGGTCCTCCACGAAGTGCCGGGCGTCACCCGGCAGCCGGTTGAGGCGGGTGCGGCAGTACCGCAGGGCGAGCGGATGCACGCGCGCGAGCAGGTCGTGCGTGGCCTGCGCGTCGCCTTCGACCGCGCGGCGGACGAGCGCGCCGATGTCCCCCTGCCCGGCAGGCACGGGGGAACCCACGGTGTCGTCGTCGCGCATCGCTCCATGGTGCCCCGACGCCTCCGCGTTCGCGGCACCGCGTCCGTAGTTGTGCACCGAAGCGTTATGAGCGGGTGCGCCGGAACTCATCTCCCGCGCCCTCCCCTCCCGCTCGATCGACTCGTCCCCGAGGAACTCCACGTCTCAAGGATGCGGCATTCGGCGCGGAAGTGACACAAGCCCGCCCCGTCCACCCCGCGAAGGAACCGGGTGAGGACGGGGACATGGCGGGTGACCTGCGATTCAGCGGACCAGGCCCCAGCGGAATCCGAGGGCTACGGCGTGCGCGCGGTCCGAGGCGCCCAGCTTCTTGAAGAGACGCCGGGCGTGGGTCTTGACGGTGTCCTCGGAGAGGAAGAGCTCGCGTCCGATCTCCGCGTTGGACCGGCCGTGGCTCATGCCTTCGAGGACCTGGATCTCGCGCGCGGTGAGGGTGGGCGCGGCACCCATCTCGGCCGAGCGGAGGCGGCGGGGGGCGAGCCGCCAGGTCGGGTCGGCCAGCGCCTGGGTGACGGTGGCCCGCAGCTCGGCGCGCGAGGCGTCCTTGTGTAGGTATCCGCGGGCGCCCGCGGCGACCGCGAGGGCGACGCCGTCGAGGTCCTCGGCGACCGTGAGCATGATGATGCGGGCGCCGGGGTCCGCGGAGAGCAGCCGTCGGACGGTTTCCACACCGCCCAGTCCGGGCATACGGACGTCCATCAGAATCAGGTCCGAGCGGTCCGCGCCCCAGCGGCGGAGGACTTCCTCGCCGTTGGCCGCGGTGGTCACGCGCTCGACGCCGGGCACGGTCGCGACCGCGCGGCGGAGCGCCTCTCGGGCAAGCGGGGAGTCGTCGCAGACGAGGACGGATGTCATGCCTGACCTCCGCGGCTCTCGCAGCTGTTGCGCGTCACCTTGAGCCTCCAGGGCTGTACGTAATCGTCACCTGTGCGATTGACGCCCTCGGACACCTGCCCGAGCGCTTGTTCCTTCAACCGCCTCCGCACTCTCAACGACGGTCACCCGAAAGAGTTACGGGTTGGACGGCACGCTTCGGCACTCTACGTGAGTGAGCGCGCACAGAGGAGAGCGGCGCGGCCCTTTCGTCCATTGACGCAAGCTATGCACCATTTAGCCGATTTTCTTCCCTTTTCGTAGTGTCTGTGGCTAGATTCGCAATGAGTCATATTTACATCTACTTCGACAGTAGGTGTACAGACTCGGACCTGTCGGGACACGAGGAGCCCGGCCATCGGCCATCCACCCGCCCACCTATCCGTTCGACACGGTTTCAAGGGGACAAGCGCAATGGCAGATTTCTCCCGCCTTCCCGGACCCAACGCCGATCTGTGGGACTGGCAACTCCTCGCGGCCTGCCGCGGGGTCGACAGCTCCCTGTTCTTCCACCCCGAGGGAGAGCGCGGCGCGGCACGGAGTGCGCGTGAGAACTCGGCGAAAGAGGTCTGTATGCGGTGCCCGGTCCGCGCGGAGTGCGCGGCCCACGCACTCGCCGTGCGGGAGCCCTACGGCGTATGGGGCGGCCTCACCGAGGACGAACGCGAAGAACTCATGGGACGCGCGCGCAATCGCCTGGTCACGACGACGGCGTCGTCGGCCGCTCCGGTCGCGCCCGGCGCGTCCGTGACCTCCCTGGCCTCCATGACGACAACGACATCGACGTCGGCACCGGCGTCCGCATCGGGCCGGCCGATCGTGGAGCGTATGTGAAGGAACGTTTCTTCGAACTGGCCGGGCGGCCCTGACCGGGAACGGTCGAGCCACCGGACGCGGAACGGGGAAGCCGAGACAGAGGGAGTACGCGACACGGAGGCCCCGGTACGCGCGCGTACCCGGGCCGAGCGGCGGACGACGGGCGAGGCCCGGCGAGGAGCACAGCCGTACGCGCGCACCCGCGCACCCGAGGCCCAGAGGGCGCGCCGGAGGGCGTCGCCCCGCGGCACGGCCGCACGCGCACCCGAGGACAGGACCGATGCCGATCCTCCGGGCCGAGAGCACGACGCACGCGCGCGTACGCCGGGATCACCGAGGGCGGGGCGGCCCCTTTTACGGACCAGCACGGCCGTACGCGCGCGTGGCCGGGCCCGTACCGCCTGGGCACCACCCCCACGCACGGCACGAAGCGGCCGTACGCGCGCGTGGCAGGGCCCCGGCGCCGAGCGCGTGTGGCCGGGGCGGCGGGTGAGACAGGTGTGGCGGGTCCGCGGGGCCCGGCGTCGTGCGTACGGCGCCGGGGGCCGGGCGGCAGGTCCCGCTAGCCGCGCGTGGCCGCGCGGGTCAGTTCTTCGAGGGTGGCCGCGACGGCCGGGACCTGCGCCAGGTCCGGCAGGGTGAGGGCCACGATCTCCCGCTCCACGGCCGGTTCCACGGTCACGGTCCGCGCCCCCTTGGGGCGTACGGACTCGATGGCCAGCTCCGGCAGGACGGCGACGCCCAGACCGGCGCCGACCAGGCCCACCACCGCCGGGTAGTCGTCGGTGGCGAAGTCGATGCGGGGGGTGAACCCCGCCTCCTCGCAGACGTCGACGAGCTGGCGGCGGCAGCGCGGGCAGCCCGCGATCCACGACTCGTCCGCGAGTTCCGCGATGCCCACGGAACCGGCCCCGGCCAGCCGGTGCCCCTCGGGGACCAGGCCCACGAGCCGGTCCGCGAGGATCGGCCGTACCACCAGGTCGTCCCACTCGGCCTGGCCCGTGCCGTACCGGAAGGCGAGGGCCACGTCGCAGTCGCCCTCCCTGAGCATCTCGACCGAGCGCGGGGGCTCGGCCTCGACCAGCGAGACGCGGGTGCCGGGGTGCGCGGCCCGCAGGGCGGCGAGCGCGGTGGGGACGAGCGTGGAGCTGCCGCTGGGGAAGGAGACCAGCCGGACCCGGCCCGCGCGGAGCCCGGCGATCGCGGCGACCTCCTCCTCGGCGGCGGTGAGCCCGGCGAGGATGCCGGAGGCGTGCCGGACGAGGACCTCGCCCGCCTGGGTGAGGCGCATCTCGCGGGCGGCGCGGATCAGCAGCGGGGTGCCCGCGGAGGCTTCGAGGGCCTTCATCTGCTGGCTCACGGCGGGCTGGGTGCAGCCCAGCTCGCGTGCGGCGGCCGAGAAGGAACCGGTGGCGGCGACAGCGCGCAGGACGCGGAGATGACGGGCCTCGATCATGCATCCAGCATAAGCGACTCTTGGGTGAAGTCGCGAATATTCGCTCACTCCTTTGACATCTGTGCCCGTAGGGTTCCCCGCATGACCTTGCTGAGTGTGAACGTGGGCGGCGCGAAGGCCGTGGACTACACCGACGCCGCCTCCGGCCTGACCGGCATCGACAAGCGGCCCGTCGACGGGCCGGTCCGCGTCGAGGCCCCCGGCGCACCCGGTGTCGGGACCAGCGGGCTCGCCGGGGACACCGTCTGCGACCTGCGGTTCCACGGCGGCAACGACCGGGCCGCCTACGCCTTCGCCCGCGAGGACCTGGACCGCTGGGAGCACGACCTGGGCCGCGAGTTCGCCAACGGCTCCTTCGGCGAGAACCTCACCACCCAGGGTTTGGACGTCAACGGGGCCCTGATCGGGGAGCGGTGGCGGATCGGCGAGGAGGTCGTCCTCGAAGTCACCGGTGGCCGCATCCCCTGCCGTACGTTCGCGGGCTTCCTCCAGGAGAAGGGCTGGGTGCGGCGGTTCACGCTGTCCGGCGCCGGGCCCGGCGCCCTGCTGCGGGTGATCGTGCCGGGCGAGATCCGCGCGGGCGACCCGATCACGGTGGTCCACCGGCCGGACCACGACATCACGGTCGCCCGGCTGCACCGGGCCGCGACCGTCGAACGGACCCTGCTGCCCGGCACGTTGGCCGCCGCCGAGTGGATGGAGTCGGGACTCCTGGCGCTGGCCCGCCAGTACACCGAGAAGTACGCACGCGCGTAGAACGGTCCGGGCGAGCGTCGCGGCCGGGCACGGCCCCCGGAAGGGGCACTACCGTGCCGGTATGACGACTGCACTGATCACAGGCGCCACCGCGGGCATCGGGGCCGCCTTCGCACGGAGACTCGCGGCGGACGGCCATGACGTCGTGCTCGTGGCCCGGGACGTGAAGCGCCTCCGGGAGCAGGCGACCGAACTGCACGACCGGCACGGCGTCGAGGCCGAGGTGCTGGCGGCGGACCTCTCCGAGGAGAAGGGCATCGCCGCCGTCGAGGCGCGCCTCTCCGACCCGAAGCAGCCGGTGGACCTGCTCGTGAACAACGCCGGTTTCGGCAACAGGGGCCGCTTCCTGGAAGTGTCCATGGCCGACGAGCTGAAGATGCTCACGGTGCACTGCGAGGCGGTGCTGCGGCTGACCTCGGCCGCGGCGGCGTCGATGAAGGACCGTCGCAGGGGCGCCGTCGTGAACGTCGCCTCGGTGGCCGCCTTCCTGCCCCGGGGCACGTACGGCGCCTCGAAGGCGTGGGTCGTGCAGTTCACCCAGGGCGCGGCGCGGGACCTGGCGGGCAGCGGGGTCCGGCTGATGGCGCTCTGCCCCGGTTTCGTACGGACGGAGTTCCACGAGCGGGCCGGGATGGGGACGGACAACATCCCGGGCTGGATGTGGCTCGACGCGGACAAGCTGGTGACGGCGGCCCTCGCCGATCTGCAGCGGGGCCGGACGCTGTCGATCCCCGACCCCCGCTACAAGGCCCTGATGGGGGTGGTGAAGCTGGCTCCGCGCGGTCTGCTGGGCGGGGTCTCCTCGAAGGCGGGCCGCAAGTACGGCCCCGAGTGACGCACCCGCCCCGCCCGTTCGCCCCAGGACGCCGAGGTCCGGGCGCTCGCCCCCTGCCGTCTTCCCGGGCCCGGCCTAGACTGGAGAGGGCCGCACCGGGGGCGGGAGGCGTCATGACGTTCACGCAGATCATCGACTTCAGGACCAGCCGGATCGACGATCTGAACCGGCTCGTGGACCGGTGGATCGAGCAGACCGCGGGCAGAAGGACCGCCACCCACAGCGTGCTCGGCGAGGACCGGGCGGACTCCTCGCACCTCGTGGAGATCGTCGAGTTCCCGTCGTACGACGTGGCCATGCGCAATTCGCAACTGCCCGAGACCGAGCGGATCTTCCGGGAGATGGTGGCGCTCTGCGACGGGATGCCCACCTTCACCGACCTCGACGTCGTCCGGGACGAGTCGCTGTACAAGGCGGCTTCCCGGCGGTTCCTGGCGATGGCGGCGGAGGAGCCGGAGCCGGCACGGCTCGACGAGGTGCTGGCCGAGGGCTACCACGGCCACGATCCGGCGAACGGGCAGGACGTCATCGGCATGGACGCCGTCCGGCGCGAGATCGGGCGGTGGCGGGACGGCTTCGACTTCGCGTTCACCGTCGAGGACCAGATCGCGGAGGGCGACCGGGTCTGCACCCGCTGGACCTGGCGGGGCTCGCACGTCGGGGACTTCCTGGGACTCCAGCCCACCGGCATGGACGTGTCGACGACCGGGACGCTCGTCCACCGCTTCCGGGAGGACGGGAAGATCGTGGAGGGCTGGTGGCAGTACGACGCGCTGGGTCTGATGGCACAGCTCGGCGCGGTCGAGGGCTGATCCCCCGGCCGTGATCCGGGGAAGGCCCCCAGGTTCCCGAAACGCCGAGGCCCGGTACTCCCGCGACGGGAGTACCGGGCCTCAGTGGTCAGTCAGGAAGGGCCTCAGTGCGAGTGGCCGTGCCCGCCGTGACCGTGGTCCGCGGGCTCCTCTTCCTTCTTCTCCACCACGAGGGTCTCGGTGGTGAGGAGGAGGGAGGCGATCGAGGCGGCGTTCTCCAGGGCGGAGCGCGTCACCTTCACCGGGTCGATGACACCGGCCTTGACCAGGTCGCCGTACTCGCCGGTGGCGGCGTTGAAGCCCTGGCCCTTGTCGAGCTCGGCGACCTTCGAGGTGATGACGTAACCCTCGAGACCGGCGTTCTCGGCGATCCAGCGCAGCGGCTCGACGGCGGCGCGGCGGACGACCGCGACACCCGTGGCCTCGTCGCCGGTCTTGTCGAGGTTGCCCTCCAGGACCTTCACGGCGTGGACGAGCGCGGAGCCACCACCGGAGACGATGCCCTCCTCGACCGCGGCGCGGGTCGCGGAGATGGCGTCCTCCAGACGGTGCTTCTTCTCCTTCAGCTCCACCTCGGTGGCGGCGCCGACCTTGATCACGCACACGCCGCCGGCCAGCTTCGCGAGGCGCTCCTGGAGCTTCTCGCGGTCCCAGTCGGAGTCCGTGGACTCGATCTCGGCCTTGATCTGGTTGACCCGGCCGCGCACGTCCTCGGAGTTGCCGCCACCCTCGACGATGGTGGTGTCGTCCTTGGTGATGGTGACGCGGCGGGCGGTGCCGAGCACGTCCAGACCGGCCTGGTCGAGCTTGAGGCCGACCTCCTCGGCGATGACGGTGGCACCGGTGAGGGTGGCCATGTCGCCGAGCATCGCCTTGCGGCGGTCGCCGAAGCCGGGGGCCTTGACGGCCACGGCGTTGAAGGTGCCACGGATCTTGTTCACGACCAGGGTCGACAGGGCCTCGCCCTCGACGTCCTCGGCGATGATCAGGAGCGGCTTGCTGGCGCCGGCCTGGATGACCTTCTCCAGGATGGGCAGCAGGTCCTGGATCGAGGAGATCTTGCCCTGGTTGATCAGGATGTACGGGTCGTCGAGGACGGCCTCCATACGCTCCTGGTCGGTCACCATGTACGGGGAGAGGTAGCCCTTGTCGAAGGCCATGCCCTCGGTGAACTCCAGCTCCAGGCCGAAGGTGTTGGACTCCTCGACGGTGATGACACCGTCCTTGCCGACCTTGTCCATGGCCTCGGCGATGAGCTCGCCGACCTGCTGGTCCTGCGCGGAGAGCGCGGCGACGGCGGCGATGTCGGACTTGTCCTCGATCGGGCGCGCGGTCGCGAGCAGCTCGTCGGAGACGGCCTTGACGGCGGCGTCGATGCCCTTCTTCAGGGCGGCCGGGGAGGCACCGGCGGCGACGTTGCGCAGACCCTCGCGGACCAGGGCCTGGGCGAGCACGGTGGCGGTGGTGGTGCCGTCACCCGCGATGTCGTTGGTCTTGGTCGCCACCTCCTTCACCAGCTGGGCGCCGAGGTTCTCGAACGGGTCCTCGATCTCGACCTCACGGGCGATCGTGACACCGTCGTTGGTGATGGTGGGAGCGCCGAACTTCTTGTCGATGACGACGTTGCGGCCACGGGGGCCGATCGTCACCTTCACCGTGTCGGCAAGCTTGTTGACGCCGCGCTCAAGGGCGCGACGGGCGTCCTCGTCGAACTTCAGGATCTTCGCCATGGAGCGGTTCAGCCCTCTCGAAAACTGGTGTGGAACGAACAGCGCCCCGGTGCCCGGTGAGGGCCCGGGGCGCAGCTCAAAGCATCTGCTTCGGGTGAATTACTTCTCGATGATCGCGAGCACGTCGCGAGCCGAGAGGACGAGGTACTCCTCGCCGTTGTACTTCACCTCGGTGCCGCCGTACTTGCTGTACAGCACGATGTCGCCGGTCTTGACGTCGAGCGGCAGGCGCTCGCCGTTCTCGAAACGGCCCGGGCCCACGGCGAGGACGACGCCCTCCTGGGGCTTCTCCTTCGCGGTGTCCGGAATGACCAGGCCAGAGGCGGTGGTCTGTTCGGCGTCGAGCGGCTGGACCACAATGCGGTCCTCGAGCGGCTTGATGGCAACCTTGGAGCTGGTGGTCGTCACGATCCGACCTCCCCCTTCGGAGATCTCGGGGTTAACTGTCTGAGGTGGCGACCAGGTGGATCCGTCGTCGCGGGTGCCGGACCTGCCCGTCGCTGTGTTGGCACTCTCCGGTGGGGAGTGCCAGAGCCGAGACTATGACCGCGATTAGCACTCGGTCAAGCGGAGTGCCAATTACTCACCCCGTGGCGGGTCCGGTCCGGGCTTCAGCGGACCTCGGCGACCCCCGTGGACCGGACGGCTCCGGCGGACGGGACGGCGGGGGAGACCGGTGTAGGGACGGCCGATACGGGGGCGGCGGGGGCGGGAACGGTTGGTGCGGGGGCCTTGGACGGGCGGGCCCCGGCGGCGGGCGCGTGCCGGGGGCCCATGCGTTCGGCGGCCTTGCGGCCGAGGCGTTCGATCGAGTCCACGGTGGAGGCGCAGCCGGTCAGCGCGAGGAGCGCGGCGGCGAGCAGCAGCCCGGCGAGCGGCCGTGCGGCCCCGCCCCGGCCCGACGGGCGACCGGGGCCGGTTTCCCGGACGGGGCCGGTTCCCCGAGCCGCGACGGTTCCCCGGGCGGCGACGGCGGTCCCGGGCGAAGGCGTACGGGAACGGCGTCCGGGGAGGGTCCCGAGAAGGGACCTTGGCGCGGAACCGGGGGCGGGCCCCGGTGTGGTGCCGGGGAGAGCCCCGGGGGCGGACCCCGACCCGGTCCCAGGGAGAGCCCCGAGCACGGACTCCGGCCCGGTCTCGGGGAGGGACCCGGGTGCGGACTCCGACCCGGCCCCGGAGACGGACCCCAGCCTGGACCCCGACCCGACCCCGGAGAAAGCCCTGAGGACGGACCCCGACCCGGTCCCGGAGACGGACCCCGGCGTGGCCCCGGGGGCGGGCTCCGACCCGACCCCGGAGAAAGCCCCGGGGGCAGACCCCGGCCCGGCCCCGGGGACGGACCCGTAGGGGAACCCCGGCCCGGTCCGGGGGACGGACCGCCCGGTCCGGGGGACGGACCCGGAGACGGGCCCCGGTGCGGACGCACGGGCAGATCCCGGCGCGGACCCCAGCGCGGACGCACGGGCAGACCCCGCCTCGGACCCCGGCTCGGACCCCGATACGGACCCCGAGACGGACCCCGGTGCGAGCCCGGAGGGCGTCCCGTTCCCGCGTTCGGGGTCGCGCGCGGAAGGGCGGCGGCGGTGCGTCACACGTAGTCCTCGAGCTTGGCGACGGCGAAGCCCTTCGCCGTGATCACGTTCATCACCTGGCGGATCATGTCCGGCATGGTGCCCTTCCAGTCCTCCTTGCCCCGGAAGTGGGTGAGCACGATGTCGCCGGAGTGCAGGTCCCGGTCCCACTCGCGCCACTCCATGTGGTCGGGGAACGCCTCGGCGGCCCAGAGCGGCACCGCCTTGACGCCGCAGGTGGCGGCCGCGCGCAGGGTGTCCTCGTTGTAGTTGCCGTACGGCGGGCGGAAGAGCGGCGGGCGCTTGCCGAAGCGCTTCTCGATGACGTCCTGCATCCCGCAGATCTCGCGCTTCTGCTCGCTGTACGAGAGTCCGGGCAGATAGCGGTGGTTGAGGGTGTGGTTGTGCAGGGAGACCCCGCCCTCCTGCGACTTCTGCATCCGGCTGAAGTAGCCGTAGTCCTCGCTGACGACGTAGTCGCTGAGGAAGGCGCTGTAGGGGATGCGCAGCTCGCTCATCATCCGCAGCAGCTCGGGGTCCTTCTCCGAGCCGTCGTCGATCGTCAGGAAGACGACCTTCTGTTTGGTGGGCACGGTGGTGAAGACCGGGGGAAGGCCCTCGCCGTCGGTCTCGAAGCCCTTGCGGGTGGTGATCCTCGGCTTGACGGCGGGCGGGGCGGGCGCGTCCAGCGGGGTACGGGCGAGGCCCCATTTCCTGGCGGCGGCGACCCGGGCCGCCCGCTGGTCGCGGACCTTCTCGACGTACGAGTCGAGCGCACCGGCCGCGCCCCGCCCCTGGGCCTGCTGTCCGGCGGCGGGGGCGGGGGCGCCACCGGCCGGCCCGGTGCCGCCGGAACAGGCCGTGGCGGCGGAGGCGAGGGCGGCGACGACGAGCGCGGCCCCGAACGCCCGAGCGGAACGGTGCACACCTTTTGCCATCATCTGGTCCTTTTGTCGTATGAGTACTGTGGCGCCGCATCCTGTCAGCGCGGACACCCGTACGAAGCCCACGACACCGCCGTACCACCGCCGCCGTCCCCCGGGCGGCCGTCACTCCGTCCCCCGGGCGGCCCACCTCCCCACGGGCCGCCGGACCCCCGCGCGCGCGGGGCCGCCCCGGGCCACCGGCCGACCGGCCAGGGCCCACAATGGGACGGGTGACCGATCTCGCCTCCTTCGCCCCGCTGCTCGGCCCCGAGGGCCAGACCCTGCTCGCCGCCCTGCGCGACCACGACCCGGCCCAGGAGCTGGCGGTGGTCTCCCGGCTGCGCCGCGACCATCCCGCCGAGCTGGTCACCGCGGCCGTCGCCCAGGCGCGGCTGCGGCAGCGGGCGGTGGCGAAGTTCGGCGCGGAGGACGCGTACCGGATGTACTTCACCCCCCACGGCGTCGAGCAGTCGACGCGCGCGTCGGTCGGCGCCCACCGGGCGGCCCGGCTGAAGGCGCTGGGCGTCCGCAGCGTCGCGGACCTCTGCTCGGGGATCGGCGGCGACGCCGTCGCCCTCGCCCGCACCGGGATCTCCGTGCTGGCCGTCGACCGCGACCCGCTGACCGCCGCGGCGGCCCGTGCCAACGCCGACGCGCTCGGCCTCGCGGAGCTGATCGAGGTGCGCTGCGCGGACGTCGCCGACATCGACACCGGCCCGTACGACGCCGTCTTCGTGGACCCCGCGCGCCGGGGCGGACGCGGCCGGATCTTCGACCCGGAGTCCTACTCCCCGCCGCTCTCCTGGGCCGTCGAGGCGGCCCGCAGGGCCCCGCACGCGGCCCTGAAGGTGGCTCCCGGCATTCCGCACGAGGCGGTTCCCGAGGACGCCGAGGCCGAGTGGATCTCCGACGGCGGGGACGTCAAGGAGGCCGTGATCTGGTTCGGCACCTCGCCCGGCGCCCGGCGCGCCACCCTGCTGCCCTCCGGAGCCGCGCTGACCGGCCGGGGCCTGCCCGACCCGGCGGTCCGTCCGGTCGGCCGCTATCTGTACGAGCCGGACGGCGCCGTCATCCGCGCGCACCTGGTCGCGGAGTTCGCCGAGGAGGTGGGCGGCGGTCTGGTCGACGCGACGATCGCCTATGTGACGGCCGACGCGCTCGTGCCGACGCCGTACGCCGCCGCGTACGAGATCACCGACGAACTCCCCTTCAACCTGAAGAAGCTGAAGGCCCTGCTGCGGGAGCGGGAGGTCGGCGTCCTGACGGTGAAGAAGCGCGGTTCGGCCGTGGAACCCGAGGAGATCCGCCGCAAGGTGAAGCCGAAGGGCCCGAACGCGGCGACGGTCCTGCTCACCCGGGTCGCGGGCGCCCCGACGATGCTGATCGGGCAGCCGGTCAAGGGCTGAGGGACGGCCCACCGCCGCCGGACCGGCGACACCCTGCCCAGGGGCCCCGGGAGGGCGCCGAACCCCGTCGGGGAGCGTGCGGTACGCCGGACCCGGCGGGCCCGCACCGCCCGGTCAGGTCCTGCGGGGCGTCAAGCGGACCGCGAGGCGGTAGTGGCCGACGGCCTTCACCAGGCCGGTCAGACCGGTGACCCAGAGGATCAGGGCGGCCCCCATGCCGTAGACGACCAGGCCGTAACCGTCGTCGCGGCTCGCGCCCGCCGGGACCGCGAAGCCCGCCCAGAGGCCGAGGCCGCACAGCGCGAAGGACAGCAGGAACCAGCAGGCGCCGAGGACGGGGGCGCGCAGCCGGGCGTCCGTCGGACCGTGCCGGTCGAGGGCCGCCCACCGCGCGAGGCGCTCCCGGACGATCCGGTCCCGGCGCAGGGCGCGGACCGTCAGCCACACCGCGGGGACGAGCACCCCGATGCCGAGCAGCGCGCTGAAGAGCGCGAGGAGCATCGTGATCGGGTCGGGCGCCGGACGGCCCAGGGCGATGACCAGGAATCCGACCAGTGACCAGCCCAGTTCGAGCAGGAGCAGGCGGAGCAGGAACAGCGCGAGCGGTCCGCCGCCGAGCAGCCGCCCGCCCAGTTCGTCCAGCGCCAGCGCCCGGTCGGCGAGCCGCGCGTCCCGGTCGGGCCAGCTCTGGAGCTCGGCGGGCGGGGGCGGCGGCGGAAGCGGGGGGCGCGGGGACATGCCGAGCACCCTAAGGGTCCCCCGACCCGCCCCCGCAGGGCCCCCGTCCGCCGCTCCGGGGCATCCCCGTCCCGACAGGTCCCGGCCCCGGACCGGGACCCGTTCCCGCTCCTGGCGGTCCCGGAGACCCAGACCAGGCACACGCGGTCCCGAAGACCCACACCAGGCACGCGGCCCCGAAGACCCTGACCCGACACACGCGGTCCCGAAGACCCACACCAGGCACGCGGTCCCGGAGGCCCGCACCCGCCCCCCGTCCTCACCCCCCGGCGGTCCCCTGATTCCCGGCCCTCTCCCGCAGCAGGGTCCGCTCGCTCTCGTTGCGGGTGAGGTCGGCCGCCCGGGCGAACTCGGCGCGGGCCTCCGCCGTCCGGCCGAGCCTGGCGAGCAGGTCGCCCCGGACGCTCGGGAGCAGGTGGTAGCGGGCCAGGGCCGGTTCGGCGGCGAGGGCGTCGACGAGCGGGAGGGCCTCCGCCGGGCCCCGGGCCATCGACACGGCGACCGCCCGGTTCAGCTCGACGACCGGGGAGGGCGCGAGGACGCCCAGCCTCCCGTAGAGCGCGGCGATGGTCTCCCAGTCGGTCTCCCCGTACGACGCGGCCCGCGCGTGACAGGCGGCGATCGCGGCCTGGAGGGCGTACGGCCCGTAGGAGCGCCCGTCCCCGGCCCGCTCCAGGGCCGTGTACCCCCGCAGGACCATCAGCCGGTTCCAGCGCCGCCGGTCCTGCGCGGCGAGCAGCACCGGCCGGCCGTCGGGCCCGGTCCTGGCGGCCGTCCGGGAGGCCTGGAACTCCAGGAGGGCGGCCAGCCCCTGCGCCTCGGGCTCGTGGGGCGCGAGGGCCCCGAGGACCCGGGCGAGCCGCAGCGCGTCCTCGCAGAGTCCGGGCCGCAGCAGGTCGTCGCCCGCGGTCGCCGCGTACCCCTCGTTGAAGATCAGGTAGATCACTTCGAGGACGGAGCCGAGGCGGGCCGCCCGGTCCTCCCCGTACGGCACCGCGAACTCCACGCCCGCCTTCGCCAGGGCCCGCTTCGCCCGGGTGATCCGCGCGGCGACGGTCGGCTCGGGGACGAGGAAGGCGCGGGCGATCTCGTCCGTGCGGAGCCCGCCGACGAGCCGCAGGGTCAGCGCGGCGCGCGCCTCGGCCGAGAGCACCGGATGGCAGGTGGTGAAGATCAGCCGCAGCACGTCGTCGTCGATGTCGCCGGGGCCCGCGGGCTCGGGGTCGTACGACTCCTCCGTGAGGGTCCGGCCCACCTCGGCGAGCTTGCGGGCGTACGTCTCGCGGCGCCGGACGAGGTCCACGGCGCGGTGCTTCGCGGTGGCCGTCAGCCAGGCACCGGGCCGGTCGGGAACCCCGGTCTCCGGCCACTGTTCGAGGGCGGCGACAAGGGCGTCCTGCGCGATCTCCTCGGCGATGCCGACGTCCCGGACGATCCGCGCCGCCGTGGCGACGATCCTCGGGGACTCCATCCGGAAGACCGTGTCGAGCGTGCTCTCCACCGAGGCGGTGCCGTGTGCCGTCACGTCTCCCATGACAGCACACGGCACCGACAGCGGCCCGGGGTCAGGCCACCGGTGCCTCCTCGACCTCGCGGACCTCCAGGCCCACGGTCCAGTGCGGCGGGTGGACCGCCAGGAAGCGGCGGGCCCACTCCATGGCCTCGGCCCTGTCCTTGCACTGGAGCAGCGCGTAGCCCCCGACGACCTCCTTGGTCTCCGTGAAGGGCCCGTCCGTGACGGAGACCTTCCCGTCCGACCAGGTCAGCCGGGAAGCCTCGGCGGTCGGCTTGAGGCCCGCGGTGTCGAGCATGACGCCCGCCTTGGTGATCTCCTCGAAGAGCGCGCCCATGCGTGCCTCGAAGCCGGGGTCGGCGTCCGCCATGTCGATGGTGTTCTCCTGGATGCGGACCAGGGACAGGTAGCGGGGCATGGTGACTCCTCGTGGTGCGGTGGCGGGGCCGTTCCCCGCCTCTCACTCATACGTCGAACGGGCCGCGCCCGCATCGACAGCCGCCCGCGAGGAGTTCCAGGAATTCTCAGACGTAGTCCTCCAGGCGCGCCACGGTGAATCCCTGCTCCTGGACGCGGCGCAGCATCGTCGCCGTCATCTCGGTCATCGTGCGGCCCTTGAGCTCGGACGGGCCCCGGAAGTGGGCGAGGACGATGTCGCCGGGGTGCAGCTTCCGGTCGCCGCGCTGGTACTGCATGTTCGTGATCTGCATGGACTCGCGCCAGAGCACGATCGCGTCGATGCCGCACTGCCCGGCGGCGGTGCGGGTGGCCTCGTTCCAGTTGCCGTACGGCGGGCGGAAGAGGCGCGGGGCCGTGCCGTAGCGCCGGGTCAGTTTCGTCTGCTGGCCGCAGATCTCCCGGCGCTGCGCCTCCGGGGAGAGGGTGCGCAGGTTGGGGTGGGTGAGGGTGTGGTTGGCGAGACCGTGGCCCTGGGCGACGAGCGGCTGGAAGTACGCGTAGTCGTTCCGGATCGCCGCGTCGGTGAGGAACATCGTGAACGGGACCTCGAGCTCCTTCATCATCGTCACGAAGGCGGGGTCCTTCTCCGCGCCGTCGTCGACGGTGATGAAGACGATCTTGTCCTTGGTGGGGATGTCGCTGATCACGGGCACCGGGCCGCCGGGGGCGCGTCGTACCGGCTTGACGGCGGGCGGGGCGGGCGCGGGCGCGAGGGGTTCGAGCCCCCACTTGCGGTACGCGGCGGCGGTGGCGGCGGCCGGGTCCTCGGGGGCGCCGGTGGTGGGCGTGGCGGTGGGCGCGGAGGACCGCGTCGGGGCGGGACCGGCGGGACGTTCCGCCGTGCAGCCGGTCACCAGGAGGGTGGCGGCGGTCAGGGCCGCCCAGAGCGCGATCGTCTTCTTCACGCGGTGTGGGATGCCCACCACGGTCGAAAGGTTGCTCGACCATCGGCCGTGTGGCCGATTCGACGTTCGCCGCGCGGACGGTCACCACCGGGCCGCGACGTTCACCGTGCGGACGGTCACCACCGGGCCGCGATGTCCGTCCTGACGGTCACCGCCGGGCCTCACCCGTCCGCCGGGACGGGTCACCACGGGGCTCCCCGGGCCGGAGGGTCGCCGTCCGGCTCCACCCGGCCGCTCGACGGCTCCCGGTCGACTAGTCGACCGCCTCGAACCGCCAGCGGTGCACCGGCCGGGTGATGAGGGAGGCGTCCGGCTCGGGGAGTTCCGGGAGCTCCGCGTCCAGCGAGTCCGCGTCCCACCAGGTGAGCACGAGGACCCGGTCCTGCGGGGCGCGGAACATCTCGCGGCGGCGCGGCTCGTGCGCCAGGACCTGGGCCCTGGCCCATTCGAGCAGCTCCGGGCCGTGCCCCCGCGCGGCCCGCGCCTCCCACATGAGGGTGAGCCTCATGAGTACAGGTTCTCCTTGCTGACCTCGTGCACGTGATCGTGGTCGTGGGAGTGGCCGTGCGCGTGGGCGCCCGGCACGTGCGGGTCGGTCACCGGCAGCGAGGAGTCCGCCGACAGCTCCAGGTCGGAGGGCGTCCGGTTGCGGGCGACCATCTCGGAGCCGAGGGCGGCGACCATCGCGCCGTTGTCCGTGCACAGACCGGGCCGGGGCACCCGCAGCCGGATGCCGGCGCGCTCGCAGCGCTCCTGGGCGAGGGCCCGGAGCCGCGAGTTCGCGGCGACCCCGCCGCCGATCATCAGATGGTCCACGCCCTCGTCCTTGCAGGCGCGGACGGCCTTGCGGGTGAGGACGTCGACCACCGCCTCCTGGAAGGACGCGGCCACGTCCCGTACCGGCACCTCCTCGCCCGCCGCGCGCTTGGCCTCGATCCAGCGGGCGACGGCCGTCTTGAGGCCGGAGAAGGAGAAGTCGTACGCCGGGTCCTTGGCGGTGCTCAGACCTCGCGGGAAGGCGATGGCGGCGGGGTCGCCCTCCCTGGCGAGCCGGTCGATGACCGGTCCGCCGGGGAAGCCGAGGTCCAGGACCCGGGCGATCTTGTCGAAGGCCTCGCCCGCCGCGTCGTCGATGGTGGCGCCCAGCGGTCGCACGTCGGAGGTGATGTCGCTGGAGAGCAGCAGCGAGGAGTGCCCGCCGGAGACCAGCAGGGCCATCGTCGGCTCGGGCAGCCTGCCGTGCTCCAGCTGGTCGACGCAGATGTGCGAGGCGAGGTGGTTGACGCCGTAGAGCGGCTTGCCGAGGGCGTACGCGTACGCCTTGGCCGCCGAGACGCCGACGAGCAGCGCGCCCGCGAGGCCGGGGCCCGCGGTGACGGCGATGCCGTCGAGGTCCTTCGGGGAGACGCCCGCCGTCCGCAGGGCGCGCTCGATCGTCGGGACCATCGCCTCCAGATGGGCGCGGGAGGCGATCTCGGGCACGACGCCGCCGAAGCGGGCGTGGGTGTCGACGCTGGACGCGACGGCGTCCGCGAGGAGCGTGGTCCCGTGGACGATGCCGACGCCGGTCTCGTCGCAGGAGGTCTCGATGCCGAGTACGAGCGGTTCGTCAGCAGCCATCAGAATCAGTCTCAGTTCCTTGAACGGTCAGTCGCATCACGAGCGCGTCCACGTTTCCGGGCTGGTAGTAGCCGCGCCGGAATCCGATGGGCTCGAAGCCGAAGCGCTGGTAGAGCTTCTGGGCCCGGACGTTGTCCACCCGCACTTCGAGGAGGACCTCGTCGCACTCGAAGGCGGTGGCGTGCTGGAGCAGATCGGTGAGGAGCCGGGCGCCGAGCCCGCTCCCCCACTGGTCGCGGGCGACGGCGATGGTCTGCACATCGCCGAGGCCACCGGCGGCGGCGAGCCCCGCGTAGCCGACGAGACGGCCGTCGGCCGGGTCCTCCGCGACGACGTAGCGGCGGGTGGCGCCCGGTCCTCTGGCGTGCGCCAGCTCCGACCAGAACATGCCCTCCGACCAGGCGTCCTCGGGGAACAGCTCGTCCTCCAGGACGAGCACCGGGGCGATGTCCCACCAGCGCATCTCGCGCAGGTCAGCGACGCCGGTCACGTGGGGGTGACCACCTTGTAGTTCTTGGGCACCTGCGCGTCGGGGCGGCGCAGGTACATCGGCAGCGGGTCGAGGAAACCGTCCCCGCCCGCCGCGAGCCGCTCCGCCGCGAGGGAGACGAGCGCGGCGGCCGACTGGTGCTCCGGGTCGCGGGCGTCGGGGAAGGCCTCGGGGTAGAGGCGGGCGCCCGCGCCGACGACGGGGAGCCCGGCGAGGCGCTCGGCGATCTCGGCGGGCCGGTCGACGGCCGCGTCGGTGACCCGGGTGCGGTGGTCCTCGTACCGCGCCCAGTAGACCTCCTTGCGGCGCGCGTCCGTGGCGACCGCGAAGGGGCCTTCGAGCCCGGAGGCGTACGCGAGGCCGTCGAGGGTGCACAGGCCGTGGACGGGCACGCCGAGCGCGGAGGCGAACGCGGCGGCCGTGACGAGGCCGACCCGGAGCCCGGTGTACGGCCCCGGTCCGACGCCGACGACGAGGCCGGTGACCGCGTCGAGCTTCAGCCCGGCGTCCTTGAGGACCCGGTCGACGGTGGGCAGCAGCAGTTCCCCGTGGCGACGGGCGTCGACCTGCTCCGAAGAGGCGACGACGCCCTCCCCGTCGTGGAGGGCGACGGTGACGGCGGGGGTGGCGGTATCCATGGCGAGCAACAGCACGCGAACAGCCTACGGCTCCCGGGCACGGTGCCCCGCCCCGCGCTCCCCCGGCTGCTACCGTCACCCTCGATACGTTCGTACGAGAGGTGGGCACGGTGGCACGGAGCAGCTCGGGATTCGTGGCCGGGCTCACGGCCGCGGCCGTCGTCGCGGTCTGCTTCCTCGCCTACCAGGCGTCGGCGACCGCCCCCGCCGATGTGTCGGCGGCGCCCCGGGCGACCGGCCCGGCCAAGCCGTCGGCCACGTCGAGCGGCGGCCCGAAGCGCCCTTCGGGGAACTCGCTGGCCGTCCCCGCGGAGTCCGGCACCGGGGAGCGCGTGGTGTACGCGCTCGGCGACCGCCGGGTGTGGCTGGTCGACGAGAAGGGCAAGGCGTCCCGGACGTTCACGGTGATGCCGAGCACCGTGGACCCGCTGCCCGGCACCTACAGCGTGACGTCCCGCTCGAACTCGGTGCCCGGTTCGGACGGGGTACGGATCGAGCACGTGGTGCGGTTCGCGACGGTGCAGAACGTGACGGTCGGCTTCAGCGCGGCGGTCGACGGCTCGACCCCGTCCCCCGACCCGTCGAAGAAGACCGGCGGCATCCGGATGCAGCGGGTCGACGGGGACGCGCTGTGGGCGTTCGCGGCGGTCGGCTCGAAGATCGTCGTCGTCGCGTAGACCGGCCGTCGGCTTCCCACTCCCAGGGGTTCCGCCCCCGGGGTGGCGGGAAGGTGACGACAGGTCCTAGGCGGCTCTCCCCCGCACGACCGGTTCCGGGTCCTCGCCGTGTCCTTCCCGCTCCGCCGTCGCGGGGCGGGAGGGCCGGTGGTCGGCCTCCGGCGGGGTCGAGAGCACGCGGGCAGCCGCGCAGGACGCCAGCAGCACGCTCATCGGGACGTGGTTCGGGACGTGCTCGAGGGCGGATTCCGCGCGCTTCGGCGTCGCCATACATGCCTCCCGTAGGTTAGGTACACCTAACCATCTCGTGCATCCATGTGACCACGGCACACACGGCCCACGCAACACCTTCCCGACACGTTGTCGGAATCTACGGACGCGGACGCCCCGGGCGGCGGCCCCGGCCGCCGTTCCCGGACCCCTCGGTCAGAGCGCGTCCAGCTCCCCGCCGGACCAGCGCGCGCCGATCCCGCGCAGTTCGACCGTGCGCCGGTCGTCGTCCGTGTCGCCGGTGACCCGGTGGATCAGCAGGTGCAGCCGGTCGTCGGTCAGCTCCTCGACCTTGCCGTCGCCCCACTCGACCACCACCACCGACTCGGGCAGCGAGACGTCGAGGTCGAGGTCCTCCATCTCGTCCAGACCGCCGCCGAGCCGGTACGCGTCGACGTGCACCAGGGCCGGTCCGCCGACCAGCGACGGATGGACCCGGGCGATGACGAAGGTCGGCGAGGTCACGGCACCGCGCACCCCGAGGCCCTCGCCGAGGCCCCGGGTCAGGGTGGTCTTCCCAGCGCCCAGCTCACCGGTGAGCATGACGAGGTCGCCGGGGCGGAGGATCTTCGCGAGGCGGCGGCCGAGGTCCAGCATCCGCTCGGGGGAGTCGACGGAGAGGGTGGCGCCGGAGACGGGCGGGTGCGCTGCTTCCATACCCGCCAACCTAACGCGTGCCGGGGTCCGTCCCGACCGCCGCCGCCCCGGGAGCGGCCCCGGCCCGTACCAGCAGGTCCGCGAGCCGGTCGGTGACCGCCTCCGGGTGCTCCAGCATCACCAGGTGCCCCCCGTCCGGGACGATCACCAGCTCGGCGCCGGGCAGCACGGCGGCGATGGCCTCGGTGTGGGAGCTGGGCGTCACCAGGTCGTGGTCGCCCGCGAGCGCCAGCACCGGGACCTCCGCCAGCACGGAGAGCGCGGCGGCCCGGTCGTGCTCGGCGAAGGCCGGGTAGAAGGAGGCGACCACGTCGATCGGGGTCGACTCGATCATCCGCTCGGCGAACCGGACCACCGCCGGGTCCACGTCCTTCGACGCGAACGAGTACTTCTTGATCAGCCCCGCGAACAGGTCCGCGGTCGCCCGGCGGCCCCGCTCGACCAGCTCCGTCTGGGAGCCGAGGGCCCGCAGCACCCCGGGCAGGACCCGGCGCACCGCGTTGACCCCGGCGATCGGCAGCCCGTACGACACCTCGCCGAGCTTCCCGGCCGAGGTCCCGACGAAGGCGACCCCGGCGACCCGGTCGCGGATCAGCTCCGGGTACCGCTCGGCGAGCGCCATCACCGTCATCCCGCCCATCGAGTGCCCCACCAGCACCAGCGGCCCCTCGGGCGCGGCGGCGTCCAGGACGGCCCTGAGGTCGCGGCCCAGTTGGTCGATGGTGACGGGCACCCCGTCGGGCCCGCCCTGGGAGACGCCGTGCCCGGAACGGCCGTGACCGCGCTGGTCCCAGTGGACGGTGCGGACGAGCCCGCGCAGCGCGGCCCGCTGGAAGTGCCAGGAGTCCTGGTTGAGGCAGTAGCCGTGGCTGAAGACCACGGTGACGGGCGCGGGCTCCCGGCGCCCGAAGAGCCGTCTGCGGCGGGCCGGCTCGGCGCCGTCCGCGACCTCGTCGACCTCGTAGTACAGAACGGTCGAGTCGTCGGCGAGCGCCCGGCCGGGAGTCCCCCGCAGCCCCCCGTACGGCCCGGCGGCGTCCAGGGCGAGCCGGGCCTTCTGCCGTACGGAACGCCCCACGGTGAGCCGCTCGACGGCCACCCCCGCGGCGGCGCCCGCCGCGAGCACGCCTATCGCGGCCCCGGCGAATCCGGCGCGCCGCCAGTGACCGGTGCTCCTCGACTCGCCCACGGGGCCCCCTCTATCCGCCCAGGTAGACGCGCGGGACGCGCGCCCCGATCCGGGTGACGATCTCGTACGCGATGGTGTCGGCGGCCACCGCCCAGTCCTCGGCGGTCGGCTCGCCGCCGTCGCCGGGCCCGAAGAGGACGGCCTCGGCGCCCGGTGCGGGCGTGTCCCCGTCGAGGTCCACGACGAACTGGTCCATGGCGATCCGCCCGGCGACCGTGCGGCGGCGGCCGTCGACGAGGACCGGGCCCCGGCCGGAGGCGTTCCGGGGGACGCCGTCGGCGTAGCCCACCGGGACCAGGCCGAGGGTCGTCCCGGTGCCGGTGACGTAGTGGTGGCCGTAGCTGACGCCGTGTCCGGCCGGGACCCGCTTCACCAGGGCGACGCTCGCCTTGAGCGACATCACGGGCCGCAGGCCGAAGTCGGCGGAGGTGCCCAGCTCGGGGCTGGGCGAGATGCCGTACACGGCGATGCCGGTCCGGACCAGGTCGAAGTGGGCCTCGGGGAGCGTGAGGGTGGCGGGCGAGTTGGCGATGTGCCGGACCTCGGGCCGCACCCCCGCCTTCTCGGCGTGGTCGAGCATCTCGCGGAAGACGTCGAGCTGTCCGGCGATCGAGGGGTGGTGGGGCTCGTCCGCGCAGGCGAGGTGCGACCAGAGGCCGGTGATCCTCACCAGGCCCTCGGCCTCCGCCTCACGTGCCGCGCCGACCAGTTCGGGCCAGTCGGCGGGCTGGCAGCCGTTGCGCCCGAGACCGGTGTCGGCCTTGAGCTGGATCCTGGCCGTCCCGCCGGTCCTGCGGGCCGCCGCGACGACCTCCTCCAGGGCCCACAGGCCGCTCACCGCCATGTCGAGACCGGCCTCGATGCCCTGGTCCCAGGGGTCGCCGGGGGTCCAGAGCCAGCACATGACCGGGACGTCCGTGATCCCCGCCGCCCGCAGCGCGAGCGCCTCCTGCGGAGTGGCCGTGCCGAGCCAGTCGGCGCCCGCCTCCAGGGCGGCGCGGGCACAGCGCACCGCGCCGTGTCCGTACGCGTCGGCCTTGACCACGGCCATGATCCGGACGTGGGGGGCGACGCGGGCGCGCAGCGTGCGGACGTTCGCACGCAGCGCGCCGAGGTCGATCTCGGCGCGGGCTCTGCGGGGCGGTGGTGTCTCAGTCATCGCGCCCAGTCTCTCAGGTGTCAGCCACCGGGCCGCTTTCCCCAGATGTAGACCCGGTCACCCTTGCGCAGCACGTCCCAGAGTTTCCCGGCGTCGCGGTAGGAGAGATTGACGCAGCCACGGCTTCCGGCGGGCGTGGCGAGCTGCCCGTAGACGGCGTGGAAGGCCTGGCCGCCGCTGAAGAACTGGGAGTACGGCATGGGGGTGTCGTAGATGGAGGACCAGTGGTCCTTGTGGCGCCAGTAGACGGAGTGCCAGCCGGTGCGGGTGGCGTATCCGGGGCGCCCGGTCCGCACGTTGACGACGGGGAAGGTGACCTTCTTGTCCTTCCGGACCCACATGAGCTGCCGGTCGAGGTCCACGCAGGCCACGGCGTACTTCTTCACCGGGCAGCGGCGGCCGGGGTCCAGGCTCCCGCGGGCGGCGAGGAGTTCGGCGCGGGCCCAGGTGACGGGGCCCGCGTACCCGTTGGCGGGCTTGATCCGCTCCTTGGTCTGGAAGGCGCGGACCGCCCGGCAGTCGGCGGCGGACTGCTTCCCGTCGACCCGCAGTCCGAGCAGCCGTTCGACCTGACGCTGGTACGGGCCCGTCGAGGCGGTGCAGGAGGCGACGAGGGCGCTCCTCGGCAGGTACTCGACCGATTCGTCCACCTCGCGCTCCGGCGCGGGCACCGGCACCTCGGCCCCCGGCTGGAGCGGCGGCAGGACCTGGTCCGGGGTGTCCATGGGGTACTCGGGCCGCCCCGCCCCTGGAACCCCCGGCACGAGCGGCTCGGGCTCCCCGGCGGGGGCGGGCGCCGGGTCGGCGATGGAGGGGGCCGCCGGGGCGGGAGGGGCAGCGGGGGCCGCCGGGGCGGGCACGGGCTCCGGCTCCGTGGCGTCGGCGAAGGCCCCGGTCCCGGGCAGGAGCAGGGCGACGAGCAGCAACGGCAACGGCGAGAGACGCCTTCTCCAACTGGTCACCCGGCCCACCCAATCCCGAGCGACATCGAGGAGGGCGCCGGAACGGGCCCGTGGGGCGCGGAATCCCCCGTGTGGCGGAGCCCCCGGGGAGAACCGCGGGCGGGGGCGGGAGGACGCGGGTCCCGGGGAGGAACGCGAGGCCCCCCCTCCGGCAGGAGCCCCGGGCGGAGCCCCTGGGAGGGGGTTCCCCTCCCAGGGATCCCCTACGGAGGAGTACGGAGGGGTCCCCGGGGAGGCTCCCCCTCACTCCCCCGCCGTCACGTCCCGCCACGCGTCCGGCAGGGTGGCCGCGACCTCGCCCGCCGTCACCGGGGCGCGGTCGCGGGAGGCCCGGCGGGCCGCGAGGCCGTGGAGGTAGGCGGCGGCCGAGGCCGCGTCCAGGGGGCGCAGACCGGCCGCGAGGAGGGAGCCCGCGAGGCCGGAGAGGACGTCGCCGCTGCCCGCCGTGGCCAGCCAGCCGGTCCCGGTGGGGTTGACCCGTACGGGACCGCCCTCCGGTCCGCGCACCAGCGTCGTGGAGCCCTTGAGGAGCACCGTCGCGCCGAACCGCGCGGCGAGTTCCCGTACCGCCGCCAGCCGTCCCGCCTCGACCTCCTCCCGGGCGACGCCCAGCAGCGCCGCCGCCTCGCCCTCGTGCGGGGTGAGGAGCGTGGGGGCGCTGCGGGCCCGTACCAGGGCGGGGTCCAGGTCCCGCAGCCCGTCGGCGTCGACGAGCACCGGCACATCGGAGGCGAGGACCTCCGCGGCTCCGGGCCCGTCGCCGAGTCCGGGCCCGACGACCCAGGCCTGGACCCGTCCGGCCCGGTCCGGCGGCCCGGCGTGGACCAGGGTCTCGGGGTGCGCCGCGATCACCGCGTCGGCGGCCGGGCCGACGTACCGCACGGCGCCCGCGCCGCCGCGCAGCGCCGCCGTGACGGTCAGGACGGCCGCGCCCGGGTAGCGGGCGGACCCGGCGACGATCCCGAGGACCCCGCGCCGGTACTTGTCGGTCCCGGCGCCCGGTACGGGCAGCAGCCGGGCCACGTCCCGGTGCTGGAGCGCCTCCAGGTCGGGCACGCCGGGGAGTTCGTCGCCGAGCCCGATGTCGACGAGCCGCAGCGCGCCCGCGTAGCCGCGCGCGGGGTCCACGAGGAGGCCGGGCTTGTAGGTGCCGAAGGTGACGGTGACGTCGGCCCGCAGCGCCTCCCCCGCGACCTCCCCGGTGTCCGCGTCGACGCCGCTGGGCAGGTCGACGGCGACGACGACGGCGTCGGAGCCGCGCGCGGCGCGGGCCACGGGCACGGCGTCGGGGCGGAGTCCGCCGCGCCCGCCGATGCCGGTGATGCCGTCCAGGACGAGGTCGGCGGTGGCGAGCGGCGCGAAGGGGTCGTCGGCGACGCGGCCCCCGGCCGCGCGGAGGGCGGCGAGTCCGCCCTCGTGGGCGCGGGCGCCGAGGAGGACGGCGGTGACCCCGGCGCCGCGCCGGGCGAGCCGGGCTCCGGCGTACAGGGCGTCGCCGCCGTTGTCGCCGCCGCCGACGAGGAGGACGACCCGTGCCCCGTACACCCGTCCCCGGCCGAGGAGCGAGCAGCAGGCGGCGGCGAGTCCGGCGGCGGCCCGTGCCATGAGGGCGCCCTCCGGGAGTCGGGCCATGAGGGCGGCCTCGGCGGCCCGGACGGTCTCCACGCGGTGTGCGGTTCGCATACCGGCAGTCTGCCGCAGTCCTCAAGAGCCCGCCCGGGGGCACGGGTTGACGGACTTTCCTCGATCAACTTAGGTTTGCCTTACCTAAGTAAGCCTCTATCGGAAGGCCGGCCTCGCCATGCGCACCCTCACCCGTTCCGCCCTCACCCTCGCCTCCGCCGCGGCCCTCACCCTCGGCCTCGCCTCCACCGCGTCCGCCGCCACCGCCCAGCGCACCGTCACGGACGGCACCCGCGCCTACACCCTCGCCCTCACCGCCCCGAACACCGCGGCGGCCACCGGCACCAACGTCACCGTCAGCGGCACCGGCTACAACCCCGACCAGGGCGTCTACGTGGGCCTCTGCGCGATACCCGCGGGGGTGAACACCGCCGATCCCGGCACCTGGAACAGCAAGCCCACCCCCTGCCTCGGCGGGCAGGACGAGACCGGCACCACCGGTGCCTCCCACTGGGTGAACAGCGACTGGTACTGGATGTCCCCGTCGAACTCCTCCCCGTTCACCGAGTCCGCCGGGCTGGGCTCCTTCTCCGTCCAGATCCACGTCAAGGCGAAGATCTCCGACACCGTCACCTGCGGAAAGGCGGGCGTGACCTGCGCGATCGTCACCCGCGCCGACCACTTCGACAGCTCCGACCGCAAGTACGACGTGTACGTGCCGGTGACCTTCCAGTGAGAACCGCCCTTCTGACGGCCGCCGCCGCGCTCGCCCTCACGGGCGCGGCGGCGGCCGGGGGCCCGGTCTCCGGCCCGGCTCCCGTCCCCGGTCCCGTGCACGAGACGGTCCGTACGATCGCCCCGCCGCTCGGCGCCGCCCTCGACGCCGAGGTCGATCCGGCCGCCGGGCGCCTCCACGTGAGCAGCAGCGACGGCAGCTCGCACCTCCTCACCACGTACGACACGGCCACCGGCGCCCGGGTCGGGGACCCGGTGGAACTCCCGTCCCCGGCCACCGTGATGGCCCTCGGCGCCGACGGCGTCCTGTACCTCGGGCTGTCCACCCGTATCGCCGTCTACGACACCGCGCGCCGCACCCTCACCGACGACCGCGTCCCGGTCGAGGGCAGCGTCACCCTCCTCGCCGCCGATCCGGAGCAGGGACGGCTGTACGTCGGGAACCAGGCGGCCAAGTCGGTCACGGTCCACGACACCGCGACCGGCGCGCCGGTCGGGCCCCCGGCCGTGCTCCCCTTCCACCCGGCGGGACTCGCCGTCGACACCGTCCGCCACACGGGGTACGCGACCTACGTCGGCGGCGCCGTCGAGAACGGCGCGGTCGTCTACCGGAACGTCCTGAACGCCGTGGACGGCGCCACCGGCCGCCTCACCGGCACCGTCAGCCTCGGCGGCACCGCCCTCGGCAGCATGGGCGTCACGGTCGACCCGGTCGGCCGTACGGGATACGTGGCCAACCTCGCCGCCGGTACGGTCTCGGTCGTCGACCTGACGGACCTGCGGGTCACCGGGGGCATCACGGTCGGCGGCAACCCGAAGGCCCTGGCGTACGACCCGGGGACCTCGACCCTGTACGCGGCCAGGACCGGCGCCTCGGCCGTGGCGGTCGTGGACCCGGCCACCGGCACGGTCACGGAGACCGTCCCCACCGGCGAGCGCCCCTCGGCCCTGGCCCTGGACCCGCGCGAGCACACGCTCTACACGGTGGCGGGCGGCGCGGTGACCCAGACCGTACGGAAGACCCCGACGCCGACGGAGGAACCCACCCCGACCCCTACGGGACCGACCCCGACCCCGACCGAGGGCCCGACGGACCCGACACCGACCGGAGGCCCGACCGAGCCGACCCCGACCGGGGGCCCCACGGACCCGACCCCGACACCCACCGGTCAGCCCACACCCACCGATCAGCCGACGACCCCGACCCCGACCGCCCCCACTCCGACCCCGACCGGGCAGCCCACCGGCACTCCCGACCCGACCGCCACCACCGGTGCGCCGCCCGGCACGACCGGCCCCGACGACCCGCCAGGCTCCGACGGTTCGGGCGGCTCCACCGGCTCCGGTGACTCGGGCGGCTCCACCGGTTCGGACAGCTCAGGTGGTTCCACCGGCTCAGGCGGCTCAGATGGTTCCACCGGCTCGGACGGCTCCACCGGCGGCCTCGCCGCCACCGGCGGTCCCGCCCTGCCCGTCGCCCTCACCGCGGCGGCCCTCGCCGCGCTCGGTGGCGGCGCCCTCGTCCTGGCCCGTCGCGCCCGGACGGCACGGGACTCCTGAGACATGTACCGCACCCGGGCCCTCGTCCGTACGCGCCCCGCTCAGCCCTCCGCGATCACCACCGCCGAGGCGACGCCCGCGTCATGGCTGAGGGAGACGTGCCAGTGCCTCACCCCCAGCTCGGCCGCGCGCGCCGCCACCGTGCCCTTGACCCGCAGCCGGGGCTGCCCGGTGCCCTCGACGTACACCTCGGCGTCGGTCCAGTGCAGCCCCCCGGGCGCGCCGAGCGCCTTCGCCAGGGCCTCCTTCGCGGCGAACCGCACCGCGAGCGAGGCCGGTCCACGCCGTTCGCCGCTGGGCAGCAGCAGCTCCCGTTCGACGAAGAGGCGCTGGAGCAGCCCCGGCGTCCGTTCGATCGACGCGGCGAAGCGGTCGATCTCCGCCACGTCGATCCCCACCCCAATGATCATTTCCCACTCACTCCACGGTCACCGATTTGGCCAGGTTGCGCGGCTGGTCGACCTCGTTGCCCCGCGCGGTGGCGAGCTCGCAGGCGAAGACCTGGAGCGGCACGGTGGAGACCAGCGGCTGGAGCAGCGTAGGCGTGACCGGGACCCGGATGAGGTGGTCGGCGTACGGGACGACGGTCTCGTCGCCCTCCTCGGCGATGACGATCGTACGGGCGCCCCGGGCCCGGATCTCCTGGATGTTGGAGACGATCTTGTCGTGGAGGACCGAACGGCCCTTGGGCGAGGGGACCACGACGACGACCGGCAGGTCCTCCTCGATGAGGGCGATCGGCCCGTGCTTCAGCTCCCCGGCGGCGAAGCCCTCCGCGTGCATGTAGGCGAGTTCCTTGAGCTTCAGGGCGCCTTCGAGGGCGACCGGGTAGCCGACGTGACGGCCGAGGAAGAGCACGGTGTCCTTGTCGGCGAGGGAGCGGGCGAGGGCCCGGACCGGCTCCATGGTCTCCAGGACGCGCTCGACGTCGTCGCCGATGCGGGCCAGGTCGCGGACGACGGCGTGGATCTCGTCGCCCCACTGGGTGCCCCGGACCTGCCCGAGGTAGAGGGCGAGGAGGTAGCAGGCGACGAGCTGGGTGAGGAAGGCCTTGGTGGAGGCGACGGCGACCTCGGGCCCGGCGTGGGTGTAGAGGACGGCGTCGGACTCCCGGGGGATCGTCGAGCCGTTGGTGTTGCAGACGGCGAGGACCTTCGCGCCCTGCTCGCGGGCGTGCCGGAGGGCCATGAGGGTGTCCATGGTCTCGCCGGACTGGGAGATCGCGACGACCAGGGTGCGCTGGCCGAGGATGGGGTCGCGGTAGCGGAACTCGCTGGCCAGCTCGACCTCGCAGGGGATGCGGGTCCAGTGCTCGATGGCGTACTTGGCGATGAGCCCGGCGTGGAAGGCGGTGCCGCAGGCGATGATGACGATCTTGTCGGCCTCGCGCAGGACGCTGTCGGGGATGCGCACCTCGTCGAGGACGAGACGCCCGTCGGAGCCGATCCGGCCGAGGAGGGTGTCGGCGACGGCCTTCGGCTGCTCGGCGATCTCCTTGAGCATGAAGTGGTCGTAGCCGCCCTTCTCGGCGGCGGAGGCGTCCCAGTCGACGTGGAAGGCGCGGACCTCGGCGGGCGCCCCGTCGAAGTCGGTGACGGTGACGCCGTCCCGGGTCAGCTCGACGACCTGGTCCTGGCCGAGTTCGACGGCCGAGCGGGTGTGGGCGATGAAGGCGGACACGTCGGAGGCGAGGAAGTTCTCGCCCTCTCCGACGCCGACGACGAGCGGCGAGTTCCGGCGGGCGCCGACGACCACGTCGGGCTGGTCGGCGTGCACGGCGACCAGGGTGAACGCCCCTTCGAGGCGACGGCACACCAGCCGCATGGCCTCGGCCAAATCACCCGTCGGGGAGAACTCCTCGGCGAGGAGGTGGGCCACGACCTCGGTGTCCGTCTCGGACGTCAGGTCGTGGCCGCGCTCGGTGAGTTCCTCGCGCAGGACGGCGAAGTTCTCGATGATGCCGTTGTGGACGACGGCGACGCGTCCCGCGTTGTCCAGATGGGGGTGCGCGTTGGCGTCGGTGGGGCCGCCGTGGGTGGCCCAGCGGGTGTGCCCGACACCCACGGAGCCGCCCGCCAGCGGCCGTTCGACGAGTTCCTTCTCCAGGTTGACGAGCTTGCCCGCCTTCTTGGCCGAGGCGAGCCCACCGTCGGAGAGCACCGCGACACCGGCCGAGTCGTAGCCCCGGTATTCGAGCCTTTTGAGGCCCGCGACCACCACATCAAGCGCCGACTGCCCGCCGACGTATCCCACGATTCCGCACATGTCGGAAGCGTACGGCGCGAGGTGCCCGGAGAGCCGGACTCAGCCCAGCTTGGCCGCCTGCGCGTCGACCACGGCCTTCGGGGCCTCCTTGATGCCGCCGGGGGCGAGGCTGATCGAGGAGAAGGACGCCAGGGTGTTGCCCTTGCGGAAGACGACGAGCTTGCTGACGAACGGCTGGCCCTCGAGGTCGCTGGTGACGGTGAGGGCGACCGACTCGTCCCCGGCGGTGACGCTGTCCGGGGCGACCTTGGAGACCTTCGTCTTCTCCTTGAGGTGGACGACCGAGAAGCCACCCGCGCACGCGGTCGCGGCGTTCTTCACCGAGGCGAAGGCCTCCTGGGCGCCCTGGCCCTCGTACGAACCGAGGGTGACGGCGGTGACCTGGACGCCGAGACCGCCGAGGATCGCCTCCTCGGGAGAGGCCGACGCGTTCTTCTTGGGCTCGGCGAGCACCTTGCGCTGCGCCGACGCGGCGGGCGCGCCGGGCGAGACGAAGGACATCGCGTGGGCGATCGGCGTGCAGTCGGCCTTGTCCGCGCTGACCTGGGCGGCCGGTACGACGTCATCGGCGCCGGCCTTCTGCACCTTGTGGCCCTTGAGGTCGGCCTGGGTCACGATCAGCTTGTCCAGCTCGGCGGCGGAGAGGGCCTTGGCCGCCGGGGCGCTCGTCGCGGCGGCGCCCGGGGTCTCCTTGACGGTGGTCCCGCCCTTGCCGGATTCGGCCTTCTCCCCGCCGCACGCGCTGACGAGCAGCGCGAGGGAGACGGCGGTGGCGGCGACGGCGGCGTTTCTCATGGGCGTGCGCATCTGCGGCGGCTCTTCTCTTCGTGATCTCGTCACGCCGCCGGACGGCGGCTCCCCCCCGCGTGAAGAGATCGGCACCCACGCGGAACCGTCAAAGGATCACCCGGGTGGCGGGGCGCGGGCAAATCGATTTGGCGCGTGACCCGCCTCACTCCGGCGTGACCCACCCCACCCTCGCGTGACCTCCCGCTCCCCCGCCGAGCCGGGACAATGGCGGGGTGATCACTTCGCCGCCACGAAGCTCCCACGGGGCGAGCCCCTACGTCGACCTCACCCGGGCCGAGTGGAGCGCCCTGCGGGACAAGACCCCGCTGCCGCTGACCGCCGACGAGGTCGAGCGGCTGCGCGGGCTCGGGGACGTCATCGACCTCGACGAGGTGCGGGACGTCTACCTTCCGCTGTCGCGGCTGCTCAATCTGTACGTGCAGGCCACCAGCGGGCTGCGGGGCGCCCTGAACACCTTCCTCGGCGAGACCGCCGAGCAGCGCGGCACGCCGTTCGTCATAGGGGTCGCCGGTTCGGTCGCGGTCGGCAAGTCGACGGTCTCCCGGCTCCTCCAGGCCCTCCTCGCCCGCTGGCCGGAGCACCCCCGGGTGGAGCTGGTCACCACGGACGCCTTCCTGTACCCGATGGCCGAGCTGAAGGCGCGCGGGCTGATGTCCCGGAAGGGCTTCCCCGAGTCGTACGACCGCCGGGCGCTGACCCGGTTCGTCGCGGACATCAAGGCGGGCAAGCCGGAGGTCTCCGCCCCGGTCTACTCCCACCTGATCTACGACCGGGTGCCCGGCGAACGCCTGGTGGTCCGCCGCCCCGACATCCTGATCGTGGAGGGGCTGAACGTCCTCCAGCCCGCCCTGCCCGGCCAGGACGGCAGGACCAGGGTCGGGCTCGCCGACTACTTCGACTTCTCGGTGTACGTGGACGCCCGCCCCGAGGACATCGAACGCTGGTACCTCAACCGCTTCCGGAAGCTGCGCGACACCGCGTTCCAGAACCCGTCCTCGTACTTCCAGCGCTACACCCGGGTCTCCGAGGAGGAGGCCCTCGACTACGCCCGCACCATGTGGCGGACCATCAACAAGGTGAACCTGCTGGAGAACGTGGCGCCGACGCGCGGCCGGGCGACGCTCGTGGTCCGCAAGGGCCCCGACCACAAGGTGCAGCGGCTGAGCCTGCGCAAGCTCTGACCGGCCCGTGCGCGGTCGGGGCCGGTCGCGCGCCCCGGGCTCCGTAAGCTCGGGACATGCTGCATCTGCGGATGATCGTCCCGCCCGACCGGACCGCGTCGGCGGTCGACCTGATCCAGTCCACGGTCGGCACCACCCATCTGGTGGTGCTGCCCGGGGCCGCCAGGGACCCCGTCGGCGACCTCGTCCTGTGCGACGCGGCCCGCGAGTCCGCCGACGAACTGCTGCACGGGCTGCGCGGGATGAGGATCGATCAGGACGGGTCGATCGCGGTGGAGAACATCGACCTGTCGATGTCCAGCCGCGCGGACACCGCCGAGGAGGAGGCTCCGGGCGAGGGCGCGGACGCCGTGATCTGGGAGCAGCTCGCGGAGTCGACCCACGAGGAGTCGACGCTCTCCTTCACGTATCTCTCGTTCATGGCCCTGGCGACGATGATCGCGGCCTGCGGTGTCGTCCTGGACAACGCGATCCTGATCGTGGGCGCCATGGCGGTCGGCCCGGAGTTCGGCCCGCTCGCCGGGGTGTGCACGGCGATCGTGCAGCGGGCGCCGAGGCTGGCGGTCCGCTCGCTGACCGCGCTGCTCGTCGGCTTCGCCTCGGCGATCCTGGTGACGACCGCGTTCAGTCTGCTGATGGACCAACTGGACCTGTTCGGGAAGGAGATGCTGGACGGGCCGCGCCCGCAGACCGGCTTCATCTGGCAGCCGGACGCGTTCTCGTTCGTGGTGGCGCTCCTCGCGGGCGCGGCGGGCACCCTCTCGCTGACCTCGTCGAAGTCGGGCGCGCTGGTGGGCGTGGCGATCTCGGTGACCACGATCCCGGCGGCGGCGAACGCGGCGGTCGCCCTCGGCTACGGCGAGTTCGCCCAGATGGCCGGGTCGATCGGACAGCTGCTGCTCAATCTGCTGGGCATCCTGCTCGCGGGCACGGCCACCCTGCTCGTCCAGAAGACGCTGTGGCGGAAGCTGCGCGGCCGGTTCTCCCGGCGCCCGCGCAGGGGCTGAGCGCCTGGCCCGCCCCCGGGAGACCCGCACGCCCCGGAGACCCGCGCCCCCACGCGAGGAGGCCGCACGCGAAGGAGGCCCCGCCGCACCGGAAGTCCGGTGCGGCGGGGCCTCCCGCCGTACGACGGCGCCCCGGAGGGGGCGGGCGCCGGAAGGGACCGTCTAGCCCAGCGCCGACTTCACGGCGTCCGCGAGGCGCTCCGCGACCGCGCGGGCCTGCTCGATGTCGGCGGCCTCGACCATGACGCGGACCAGCGGCTCGGTGCCGGAGGGGCGCAGCAGGACGCGGCCGGTGGAGCCCAGCTCCTGCTCGGCGGCGGTGACGGCGGCGGCCAGGTCGCCGGAGGTCTTCACCCGGGACTTGTCGACGTCGGGGACGTTGATGAGGATCTGCGGCAGCCGCTCCATCACGCCCGCCAGCTCGGCGAGGGACTTCCCGGTGGCGGCGACGCGCGCGGCCAGCATCAGACCGGTGAGGGTGCCGTCGCCGGTGGTGGCGTGGTCGAGGACGATGACGTGCCCGGACTGCTCGCCGCCGAGCGCGTAGCCGTGCTCCTTCATGGACTCCAGGACGTACCGGTCGCCGACCGCCGTCTGGACGAGGTTCAGGCCCTCGGCCTCCATGGCCAGCTTGAAGCCCAGGTTGGACATGACGGTCGCGACGACGGTGTCGCCCCGGAGCGTCCCGGCCTCGCGCATGGCGAGGGCGAGCACGGCGAGGATCTGGTCGCCGTCGATCTCCTCGCCCCCGGCGTCCACGGCCAGGCAGCGGTCGGCGTCGCCGTCGTGGGCGATGCCCAGGTCGGCGCCGTGCTCGACGACGGCGGCGCGGAGCAGTTCCAGGTGGGTGGAGCCGCAGCCGTCGTTGATGTTGAGGCCGTCGGGGCTGGCGCCGATGGTGACGACCTCGGCACCGGCCCGGGAGAAGACCTCGGGCGAGACGCGGGCGGCGGCGCCGTGGGCCTCGTCGAGCACGACCTTGAGGCCGTCGAGACGGTTGGGGAGGACGGCGAGGAGGTGGGCGACGTAGGTCTCGAAGCCCTCGTCGTAGTCGCGGACGCGGCCGACCCCGGCACCGGTCGGGCGCTCCCACGGGGCGCCGGTGCGGTGCTCCTCGTAGACGGCCTCGATCCCGTCCTCCAGCTCGTCGGCGAGCTTGTGGCCGCCGCGCGCGAAGAACTTGATGCCGTTGTCGGGCATGGCGTTGTGGCTGGCGGAGAGCATCACGCCGAGGTCGGCGCCGAGGACGCCGGTGAGGTGGGCGACGGCGGGGGTGGGCAGCACGCCGACGCGGAGGACGTCGACGCCCGCGCTGGCCAGTCCGGCCACCACGGCGGCTTCGAGGAACTCTCCCGACGCGCGGGGATCACGCCCGACCACCGCGGTCGGCCGATGGCCCGCGAAGGTGCCCGCCTCGGCGAGCACGTGCGCCGCCGCGACGGACAGGCCGAGCGCGAGCTCCGCCGTCAGGTCCGCGTTGGCCAGACCGCGCACGCCGTCCGTGCCGAAGAGTCGTCCCACAGCTGTCCTCCGAAAGTACGTGCCCGAGCTGGATGCGAGAGATGGTGAAAAAAACGTACGCCCCGACGGCACGGACAGTGCCGCCGGGGCGTACGAGATGCAGACCGAGCAGGCGATTAGCGCTTGCTGTACTGCGGGGCCTTACGGGCCTTCTTGAGACCGGCCTTCTTGCGCTCGACCGCACGGTCGTCGCGGGAGAGGAAGCCGGCCTTCTTCAGCGCCGGGCGGTTGTTCTCGACGTCCGCCTCGTTCAGCGCACGGGCCACGCCGAGACGCAGGGCGCCGGCCTGACCGGAGACACCGCCACCCGCGATGCGGGCGATGACGTCGTAGCGGTTGTCGAGCTCGAGCACCTTGAAGGGCTCGTTGACTTCCTGCTGGTGCACCTTGTTGGGGAAGTAGTCCTCAAGGGTGCGACCGTTGATCTTCCACTTGCCGGTGCCCGGAACGATCCGGACGCGGGCGATGGCGTTCTTGCGACGGCCCAGGCCGGCGGCCGGCTGCGGGTCGCCGAAGCGGGACGCGAGCGACTCGGAGGTGTACTCACCCTCGACGAGCTCGGTCTCGGTGGTGTACTCCTCAACGCCCTCGAACTCGTCGACGGGGGTCTCGGGGGTGGTCTCGGCCACGATGCTCCTCAGATTTCTTTCGTTCTTAGGGGGTGGCCGGAACTACTGCGCGACCTGGGTGATCTCGAACGGGACCGGCTGCTGCGCAGCGTGCGGGTGGTTCTCACCCGCGTAGACCTTCAGCTTCGAGATCATCTGACGGCCCAGGGTGTTCTTGGGGATCATGCCCTTGATGGCCTTCTCGACGGCCTTCTCGGGGTTCTTGGACAGCAGCTCGTCGTAACGGACGGAGCGCAGACCACCCGGGAAGCCGGAGTGGCGGTACGCCAGCTTCTGGGTCTTCTTGTTGCCCGAGAGGTGGACCTTGTCAGCATTGATGATGATGACGAAGTCGCCCATGTCCATGTGGGGGGCGTAGATCGGCTTGTGCTTGCCTCGGAGGAGGTTCGCGGCCGTGGTCGCCAGACGGCCCAGGACAACGTCCTGCGCGTCGATGATGTGCCACTGGCGAGTGACATCGCCGGGCTTGGGGCTGTACGTACGCACTTCGTAGCCTTCGCTTCTTCAGTGGATGGAGTCCAGACACACCTGAAGCGATCATGCAGCTGGGGCCCGCGCTGCCGGGGCACTGCCCGTATGCGAGCCACTGGTAACTGCTCCAGGGAACCTGCGCAAGGGCCTTCGCCCGAAAACGGCGAAGCCACCACGCATAACAAACCGCAACAGTACCCGCGCCACCCCTGACCGGTCAAAACGCGCCGCCCCCAGGGCCTGCCGTCACCTCCCCGCCGTCGCCCGGAGGGCGGCCCCGCGGCGTCCGGTGCGGGCGGGAACGTGACGACGGGCCCTACCGCGCCCGCTCGACCCGCCGCTCGTCCCACACCGGCTCCGTGGTCTCCCGCACCACACCGTCCGAACCGAAGACCAGGTACCGGTCGAACGACTTGGCGAACCAGCGGTCGTGGGTGACCGCGAGGACCGTGCCCTCGTACGCCTCCAGACCGTCCTGGAGGGCTTCCGCCGACTCCAGGTCCAGGTTGTCCGTCGGCTCGTCGAGCAGCAGCGCCGTCGTCCCCGCCAGCTCCAGGAGCAGGATCTGGAACCGGGCCTGCTGCCCGCCCGACAGCTTGTCGAACGACTGGTCGCCCTGCCGCTCCAGCTCGTAGCGGCGCAGCATCGACATCGCCCCGCCCCGGTCCTTGGCGTGCTCCGTCCACAGGATGTCCACCAGCGGGCGCCCGGTCAGCTCCGGATGCGCGTGGGTCTGCGCGAAGTGCCCGGGGACGACCCGCGCACCCAGCTTCCAGGCGCCCGTGTGCGCGACCGACGCGTCCCCGGCCAGCAGCCGCAGGAAGTGGGACTTGCCCGAGCCGTTCGAGCCCAGGACGGCGACCCGCTCCCCGTAGAAGACCTCCAGCGAGAAGGGCTTCATCAGCCCCGTCAGCTCAAGGTTCTCGCAGGTCACCGCACGTACGCCGGTACGGCCGCCGCGCAGTCGCATCCGGATGTCCTGCTCGCGCGGCGGCTCGGGCGGCGGTCCCGCCTCCTCGAACTTCCGCAGCCGCGTCTGCGCCGCCGCGTACCGCGAGGCCAGCTCATGGCTGATCGCCGCCGCCTGCCGGAGCGTGACGACGAGCTTCTTCAGCTGGGCGTGCTTCTCCTCCCAGCGCCGCTTCAGCTCCTCGAAGCGCGCGAACCGCTCCCGCCGCGCCTCGTGGAAGGTGTCGAAGCCACCGCCGTGCACCCACACGTCCGAGCCCGCGGGCCCCGGCTCCACCGCGATGATCTTCTGCGCGCCCCGGGAGAGCAGCTCCCGGTCGTGCGAGATGAACAGGACGGTCTTACGGGTCTCCCGCAGCCGCTCCTCCAGCCAGCGCTTGCCGGGCACGTCCAGATAGTTGTCCGGCTCGTCCAGGAGCAGCACCTCGTCGGAGCCGCGCAGCAGCGACTCCAGGACCAGCCGCTTCTGCTCACCGCCGGACAAGGTCCTGACCTGCCGGAACTGCGCCTTCTCGTACGGCATCCCGAGCGCGGCCACGGTGCAGATGTCCCAGAGGGTCTCGGCCTCGTACCCCTGCACCTCGGCCCAGTCGCTGAGGGCCTGCGCGTACTTCATCTGCGCGGCCTCGTCGTCGACCGTCATGATCAGGTGCTCGGCCTCGTCCACGGCCTTCGCGGCCTCCCGGATGCGCGGGTGCGCCACCGAGACCAGCAGGTCGCGGACGGTGGACTCGTCCCGTACGGAGCCCACGAACTGCGGCATCACACCGAGCCCGCCACTGACCTTGACGGAACCGCCGTGCGGCTGGAGGTCCCCGGAGATCAGCCTCAGCAGGGTGGTCTTCCCGGCGCCGTTGGCGCCGACCAGGGCGACGACGGCCCCTTCGCCCACCCGGAAGGAAGCGTCCCCGAGCAGGACCCTCCCGTCGGGAAGGTAGTACTCCAGATGCGCGGCCTCGACATGTCCCATGAGGTGCATTGTCGCCGCCCGCCCGGCCCCGGCCCAACCGGTTTAGGATGCGCGGCATGAGCTTTGGGGGACCGCAGTGGCCGCAGGAGCCGCCGCAGGGGCAGCAGGGGCAGGGGTACGGACAGCAGCCGCAGGGGCAGCCGGGATACGGGCAGCAGCCGGGATACGGCGGACCGCCCGGCCCCGGACAGCCCCCGCCGGGGCCGTACGGGCAGCAGGGCCACGGACAGCCGGGCCACGGCCCCGAGCCCTTCCCCGGCGCCCTGGGCGGCGGGCCCGGGACCCCCGACTGGGGCGCCCTCGCCGACGCCTCCGCCTCCCGTGACCGGCGCAGGCGCTGGCTGGTGATCGGCGGCGGCGCGGTCGCCGCGCTGGCCGTCGGCGCGATCGTCGCGACCGCCGTGGTCGCCACCGGCAAGAAGAACGACGAGGCAGGGAAGGGCGCGGGCCCCACCGGGACGGCCGCCCCCACCGGCTCCCCCACTCCCGAGCCGACCTTCTCCTCGGTGGCGCCGCCGCCCCCGCCGAACCCGAAGGACTACATCTCCGACCCGAAGAAGGACAAGGCCCCGCTGACCACCGGGGGCCTCTTCCCGGGCAAGAAGCTGACCATGGACAAGCGCCCCTACGAGAAGGGCGCGACCGCCGCCACGACCGACTGCGCGGCCGTCACCCAGGGCACCCTCGGCGCCCTCCTCAAGGCCAACGGCTGCCAGCGGGTGCTGCGCGCCACCTACGTCAAGGACGGCGTGGCGGTCACCGTCGGCGTGGCCGTCCTGCCCTCCGAGGCCGCGGCCCTCAAGGTGAAGAACCAGGCCAAGGGCGGCATCGCCCCCCTGGCGGGCGCGGGCGTCGGCGACTTCTGCCACGGCACGGTCTGCCTCCGCCGGGCGAACGCGATCGGCCGCTACGCCTACTTCACCCAGGCGGGATTCACCGACGGCAAGAAGGTCACCACCGCTGACAAACCGGTCTTCCTGGCCAGCGACGACCTCGGCACCTTCGCCTTCAACCAGATCTACGCCCACGGCCGCGCCCAGGCCCGCGCGGCGGCCGGGACCCCGGCCCCGTAGCCCGCGCGGGGCCGCGGTCACGGTCCGGAGGCCGTCCCCGTCCTCAGCAGCAGCCCGCCCCCGGCAGGGTCCGCTTGTTGCGGGCCTCGCGGCTGCGGGCGGCCAGCAGGTCGTCCGCCGGGTAGCCGACCTCTTCGAGGGTGAGCCCGTGGGGGCGTACGACGTGCACGGCCGAGTCCCGGACACCGGCCGCGAGGACCTTGCCGGGCCAGTCGGCCGGCCGGTGCCCGTCGCCGACGAACAGCAGGGCGCCGACCAGCGAGCGGACCATGTTGTGGCAGAAGGCGTCGGCCTTCACCGTGGCTTCGAGGATCCCGTCGGCCCGCCGCTCCCAGCGCAGCTCCTGGAGGGTGCGGATGGTGGTGGCGCCCTCCCGGCGCTTGCAGTAGGCGGCGAAGTCGTGCTCGCCGACGAGCGCGGCGGCGGCCTCGTTCATGGCGTCCATGTCGAGGGCCCAGTCGTGCCACAGGACGTGTCCGCGGAGCAGCGGGTCCACCCCGCCCGGGTCGTCGGTGACGCGGTAGGCGTAGCGGCGCCAGATCGCGGAGAACCGCGCGTTGAACCCGCCGGGCGCCTCGGTGAGGGACCAGATCCTGACGTCGTGGGAGAGCCGCCCGGCGAGCCGCCTGAGCAGCTTGTCCCGGTGCTCGTCCCACACCTCGACGGGAAGGTCGACATGGGCGACCTGCCCGCGCGCGTGCACCCCGGAGTCGGTCCGGCCGGCCACGGTCAGCTCGTACGTCTCCTTGGCGCGGGTCACGGTCCGCAGGGCGTCCTCGATGTCGCCCTGCACCGTCCGCCGCCCCTGCGCCTGCTTGGCCCAGCCGGAGAAGTCCCTGCCGTCGTACGACAGGTCAAGCCGCACCCGTACGAACCCGTCCTGCACCTCATCGCTCACGCGAAGATCCTCTCAGAAACACGGGTGCGGGCCCGCACCCCAGGGGGTACGGGCCCGCACGCGAGAACAGTCGGAACGCTTACGCGTCCTTCGACTCCTCGGCGGCCTCGGTCGTGGCGGCCTCGTCGGCCTCCTTGACGGCGCGCTTGGTGGCGGCCTCGGCCTCGTCGACGGTCGCCTTCTTGGCGATCTCGCCCTCGACCAGCTCGATCACGGCCATCGGGGCGTTGTCGCCACGACGGTTGCCGACCTTGGTGATGCGGGTGTAGCCACCCGGGCGCTCGGAGTAGCGCGGCGCGATCTCGGTGAAGAGCGTGTGGACGATGCCCTTGTCGGTGATCGTCTGCAGCACCAGGCGACGGTTGTGGATGTCGCCCTTCTTCGCCTTGGTGATCAGGCGCTCGGCGACCGGACGCAGGCGGCGGGCCTTGGCCTCGGTCGTGGTGATGCGACCGTGCTCGAACAGCGACTTCGCCAGGTTGGCGAGCAGCAGCTTCTCGTGAGCGGCGGAACCGCCGAGGCGGGCACCCTTCGCGGGACGCGGCATGTTGATTCTCCTAGGTGTCTGCCCCGGCCGTATGAGGTACCGGGGTCAGTATCCGAGCAGGCGGTCGCCTGTCGGAGATCCGGACGCGCCCCGGAGGGGGCGAGCCCGGAGGGGGCGCGGGGAGCTGCGCGGTCGAGCACAGCGCACCCGCACCCGGGTACGGACCGTGAGGCCCGAGCTCTCAGTACTGCTCGGTCTCGACGAAGCCCGCGTCCGCGTCGTCGTCGGCGCCGAAGGCGTCGGCGGCGGCGGTCGGGTCGAATCCGGGCGGGCTGTCCTTGAGGGCCAGGCCCATGCCGGCCAGCTTCGCCTTGACCTCGTCGATCGACTTCGCACCGAAGTTGCGGATGTCGAGCAGGTCGGCCTCGGAACGCGCCACGAGCTCACCCACGGAGTGGATGCCCTCGCGCTTGAGGCAGTTGTACGAACGAACGGTGAGCTCGAGCTCCTCGATCGGCAGCGCGAGGTCGGCGGCCAGGGCGGCGTCCGTCGGGGACGGGCCCATGTCGATGCCCTCGGCGTCGATGTTGAGCTCGCGCGCCAGACCGAACAGCTCGACCAGGGTCTTGCCGGCGGACGCCATGGCGTCGCGCGGGCGCATGGCCTGCTTGGTCTCGACGTCGACGATCAGCTTGTCGAAGTCGGTGCGCTGCTCGACACGGGTCGCCTCGACCTTGTACGTGACCTTGAGCACCGGCGAGTAGATCGAGTCGACCGGGATACGGCCGATCTCCTGGCCCACCTGCTTGTTCTGCACGGCGGAGACGTAGCCGCGACCGCGCTCGACGGTCAGCTCCATCTCCAGCTTGCCCTTGCCGTTGAGCGTGGCGAGGACGAGGTCGGGGTTGTGCACCTCGACACCGGCCGGGGGCGCGATGTCGGCGGCGGTGACCAGACCCGGACCCTGCTTGCGCAGGTACATCACGACCGGCTCGTCGTGCTCCGAGGAGACGACCAGCTGCTTGATGTTGAGGATGATGTCGGTCACATCCTCCTTGACGCCCGGCACGGTGGTGAACTCGTGCAGGACACCGTCGACGCGGATGCTGGTGACAGCGGCACCGGGGATCGACGACAGGAGGGTACGGCGGAGGGAGTTGCCGAGGGTGTAGCCGAAGCCCGGCTCCAGCGGCTCGATCACGAACCGGGAGCGGAACTCGTCGACGACCTCTTCGGTCAGCGAGGGACGCTGAGCGATCAGCATGTCTGTGATTCCTTCAGTCGTGGGCGCCCACTATTTGACGCCCTACGGAGAACTGCGTACTGCAAGGGTACGGGCGGCACGGCCAGAAGAGCCGTACCGCCCGAGGTCCTGCTCAAACAGCCCGTGTGTCCGACACGGCGGCGCGGTGCGTCCCCGCTCGCGCGGGGAGCGGCGCCGACCGGGTCAGACGCGGCGGCGCTTGGGCGGACGGCAGCCGTTGTGCGGCGTGGGGGTGACGTCCTGGATCGAACCGACCTCAAGGCCGGTGGCCTGGAGGGAGCGGATCGCGGTCTCGCGGCCGGAGCCCGGACCCTTGACGAAGACATCGACCTTGCGCATACCGTGCTCCTGCGCGCGGCGGGCGGCCGACTCGGCGGCCATCTGCGCGGCGAACGGAGTCGACTTGCGCGAGCCCTTGAAACCGACGTGACCGGCGGAGGCCCACGAGATCACGTTGCCCGAGGGGTCCGTGATCGAGACGATCGTGTTGTTGAACGTGCTCTTGATGTGCGCGTGGCCGTGAGCGACGTTCTTCTTTTCCTTGCGGCGCACCTTCTTGGCAGCGCCCTGACGACCCTTGGGGGGCATCTCTTACTCCTACGGGAGGTGGTCGGTCCTACAGCGAAGACCGCTTGGTCAAGCGTCCGCTGAGGACTACTTCTTGCCCGGCTTCTTCTTGCCGGCGATGGCGCGACGCGGGCCCTTGCGGGTACGAGCGTTCGTGCTGGTGCGCTGGCCGCGGACGGGCAGGCCACGACGGTGGCGCAGACCCTGGTAGCAGCCGATCTCGACCTTGCGGCGGATGTCGGCGGCGATCTCGCGGCGGAGGTCACCCTCGGTCTGGAGGTTGGCGTCCACGTACTCGCGGATCTTGACGAGGTCTTCCTCGGCAAGGTCGCGGACACGGGTGGACGGGTTCACGCCGGTAGCGACGAGAATCTCCTCGGACCGGGTGCGCCCGATGCCGAAGACGTAGGTGAGTGCGACCACCACACGCTTTTCGCGCGGGATGTCAACACCGGAAACGCGTGCCATTCAATGGCTCCTGTGTTCTCGGGGGTCTGTCGCAGAACCACTCCCGACCGCCGACGCCCCGAGATTTCAGGGCGTGGTACGTCCGGGTCCCCGGCCCCCACCGGAGGTGTCGTCAACCGTGGAAAACGGCCCGACGGGCTCTGCGTATGTACGTATTGCTATGCGTCGCGCGAAGAACTGCGAAATGCAGGTCGGTCGGCGTGCGTCAGCCCTGGCGCTGCTTGTGGCGCAGGTTGTCGCAGATGACCATGACCCGACCGTGACGGCGGATCACCTTGCACTTGTCGCAGATCTTCTTGACGCTCGGCTTGACCTTCATGGGATGTGAGGTTCTCCGGGTCAGTGCCACCACCCGCGCCGAAGCGGGGTGCGGGCAAGATCTACTTGTATCGGTAGACGATCCGGCCACGCGTCAGGTCGTACGGAGAGAGCTCCACAACGACCCGGTCGTCCGGGAGGATACGGATGTAGTGCATCCGCATCTTGCCGGAGATGTGCGCGAGGACCTTGTGACCGTTCTGGAGCTCCACCTTGAACATGGCGTTCGGGAGAGACTCGATCACGGTGCCCTCGATTTCGATGGCACCTTGCTTCTTGGCCACGCTTCGCCTTTCGAATCGGCTACCTTGATCGACTCTCGCCGCCGTATGCGGACACACGGGTACACGAGAGCCGACGCATCAGTCTACGTCAGGCCCCTGGAAAAGACGAATCGGGAAGTCTGCCCACGCGAGGAGATCCTTACGCAAGGGACCACGCCGAGAACCCGGAACCTTCTCCACGCCCCGCGCGAGCGGTCCGGCACCTCGCACCGGAACCCGGGCCCGCGCCGGAGGCCCCCTACGCGAGCGGGTCGGGCGCCGCCGTGACGCCCAGCTCCGCCAGCTTGGCCCTGCCGCCGTCGACCGCGGTGAGGACCAGCGGGCCCTCCTCCGTGAGCGCCACCGAGTGCTCCCAGTGCGAGGACCAGGTGCCGTCGGTCGTGACGACCGTCCAGTCGTCCTTCAGGACCTCGGTCGCCGGGGTGCCGAGCGAGACCATCGGCTCGATCGCCAGGCACAGGCCGGGCACCAGCTTCGGGCCCTTGCCGCGCTTGCGGGAGACGTAGTTCAGGAGGTGCGGGTCCATGTGCATCTCGGTGCCGATGCCGTGGCCGCCGTAGTCCTCGATGATCCCGTACCGGCCGAGGCTGTGGTCGCCGACCGGCGGGCGGGGCTGCCGCTTGATGTACGTCTCGATCGCCTTCGAGATGTCCACCAGCCGGTTGCCGAGCCGCATCGCCGCGATCCCGGCCCACATCGACTCCTCGGTGACCCGGGAGAGCTCGACCAGCTCCGGCGCGTGCCCGGTGCCCACGAACGCGGTGTAGGCCGCGTCACCGTGCCAGCCGTCCACGATCGCGCCCGCGTCGATGGAGATGACGTCGCCGTCCTTCAGGACGGTCTTCTCGTCGGGGATGCCGTGGACGACGACCTCGTTCACCGAGGTGCAGATCGTCGCGGGGAACCCGCCGTACCCGAGGAAGTTCGACTTCGCCCCGTGCTCGGCGATCACCTTCCGCGCGACCTCGTCCAGGTCCCGCGTGGTCGCGCCGGGCACGGCCGCGTCACGGGTCGCCGCGTGGACGGCGGCGACGACAAGGCCCGCCTCACGCATCTTCGCGATCTGCTCGGGGGTCTTGATCTGCACCATCGTGGCCGCGGCCTTTCGTCGAGAACGGGTATCGGAACAACGATACGGCCGCGGCGCCCCCAGGGGCACCGCGGCCGTATCGGACGAACCGTGGTTACTTCTTGATCGCGGCCATCGCCTTGGCGGTGACCTCGTCCACCTTGCCGAGCGCCGAGATCGTCACGACCAGGCTCTGCGCCCGGTAGTAGTCGATGATCGGCTCGGTCTCCGTGTGGTAGACCTCCAGGCGGCGGCGCACGGTCTCCTCCGTGTCGTCGTCGCGCTGGTACAGCTCCCCGCCGCAGACGTCGCAGACGCCCTCGGCGGCCGGAGCCTGGTACGTCACGTGGAACACGTGCGAGGAGTCGTTGCGGCAGATGCGGCGACCCGCGATCCGCTTCACGACCTCGTCCTCGGGGACCTCCAGGTCCAGGACCGCGTCCAGCTGTACGTGACCCTCCTTGAGGATCTCGTCCAGGGCCTCGGCCTGGGCCACGTTGCGCGGGAACCCGTCGAGCAGGAAGCCACCCACGGCGTCCGGCTGCTCCATACGGTCCTTGGCCATCCCGATCGTCACGGAGTCCGGCACCAGCTGGCCGGCCTTCATGTACGACTGCGCCTCCACACCCAGCTCCGTGCCCTGCGAGATGTTGGCACGGAACAGGTCACCGGTGGAGATGTGCGGGATGTCCAGGTTCTTGGCAAGGTACGCGGCCTGCGTTCCCTTACCGGCCCCGGGCGGTCCGACGAGGACGATTCGCATCAGCGGAGGAACCCTTCGTAATTGCGCTGCTGAAGCTGGCTCTCGATCTGCTTCACGGTCTCCAGCCCCACACCCACGATGATCAGGATGCTCGTCCCGCCGAAGGGGAAGTTGGCATTGGCGCCGCCGAAGCCTGCCAACGCCATCGTCGGCACAAGAGCGATCAGACCCAAGTACAGCGAGCCCGGCCACGTGATCCGGTTGAGCACGTAGCTCAGATACTCGGCAGTGGGTCGACCGGCCCGGATACCCGGGATGAAGCCACCATACTTCTTCATGTTGTCCGCGACTTCCTCGGGGTTGAACGAGATCGCCACGTAGAAGAAGGCGAAGAACACGATCAGGAGGAAGTAGGTGGCGATGTAGTAGGGGTGGTCACCCTTGACGAAGTGGGCTTCGATCCAGGTCTTCCATCCGGCGGTGGAGCTCGAGAACTGAGCGACCAGGGCCGGGATGTAGAGCAGCGACGAGGCGAAGATGACGGGAATCACACCCGCCTGGTTCACCTTCAGCGGGATGTACGTGGACGTACCACCGTACGAACGACGGCCGATCATGCGCTTCGCGTACTGGACCGGGATGCGCCGCTGGGCCTGCTCGACGAAGACCACGAGGGCCACCATCACGAAGCCGACGAGGATCACGGTGCCGAACTCGATCCAGCCCTGCGCGAGCTTGCCGCTCTCCTTGATGGCCCACAGGGCACCGGGGAAGCCGGCGGCGATCGAGATGAACATCAGGATCGACATGCCGTTGCCGATGCCGCGGTCGGTGATCAGCTCACCGAGCCACATGACGACACAGGTACCCGCGGTCATGGTGAGGACCATGACGGTGATGGTGAAGATCGACGGGTTGGGCACGACCTGGTCGGCCACGTTGCAGCCGCTGAAGAGGGCACCGCTCTTGGCGGTGGCGACGAGACCGGTGCCCTGCAGGACCGCGAGGGCCACCGTCAGGTAGCGGGTGTACTGCGTGATCTTGGCCGTGCCGGACTGCCCCTCCTTCTTGAGGGCTTCCAGGCGCGGGATCACGACGGTCAGCAGCTGCAGGATGATGCTCGCCGTGATGTACGGCATGATGCCGAGCGCGAAGATGGTGATCTGCAGCAGCGCGCCGCCACTGAACATGTTGACCAGGCCGAACAGGCTGTTGTTGCCTTCACTGGCCTGCTTGACACACTGCTGGACGGCCTCGTAGCTGACACCGGGGACGGGGATGTGGGCCCCGAAGCGGTACAGCACGATGATGGCGAGCGTGAAGAGCAGCTTCTTGCGCAGGTCGGGCGTCTTGAACGCCTGGGCGAACGCGGTGAGCACGGTGCCTCCTGCGACCCCCGCGTTACGCGCGTGAGGGTGACGGTTTGTATGGGAGCAATTACAGAACACGGCAGTCGTGCACCAGAGCGCAGACTGCCGGGGAAGCTATCAGGCGCTACCATACCCGCCCCCACAGCCAGCGGGAAACGTCTCCGGGCGACGTCGGGCCCCCATTGCCGGGCGACAACCCCCCGGGTGTCCGGCGGACGACCTCGACCGTGCCCCCGCCCGGACGGGGAGCCGTCCCGAAGCGGCTCCCCTCCTCCCCGGAGGACCGTCTCGGCAGTTCGGGACCGACCGGATGGAACGGTCGGATCTCGACACTTTCAGAGGCAAACGCAGGTAAAGAAGTCAGGTTCCGGCGGGGCGGCCCCCGGTGGACCAGCGCCGGGGAACATCGCACTCCCCCGTCCGGAGCGTCGGCCCCCGCCACCGGACGCGGGCCCGGTGACCACGCCGACGCCCCGCCCCCCACGAGCGGCCCGGACCGGCCCCACGGCATACGGCCCGGACCGACCCCTCACGGGCAACGAAAGCGGGCCCGAAAGCAAGTACGAAAGCGGGTACGAAAGAGGTCCGCCCGCCCGAGGGTCCGGCCGCGCCCTCCGGCTCCGGACACCGCAGTCACCGCCATGTCCGGCCGCGCCCTCCGGCCCCGGACACCGCGGCCACCCCGGGTCACCGCCGTTCACCGCTCGCGCCGGTCGAGAGCCGCCCCCGGGCCCGCCCCCCGGGCGCGCGGGCTCCGTCTCCCCTCCGGCCCGATCCGGTACCCGGGCGGGGAGGGAAGGCCCGGCGGTCCGGCCCCGGACGCCGAGAAGCCCGGCCGGCTCCCCGAGGGGAACCGGCCGGGCTTCTCAGTGCTGTCGGGCCGAGACTCAGACGAGCTCGGTGACGCTGCCGCCGGCGGCGGCGATCTTCTCCTTGGCGGAGCCGGAGACGGCGTCGACCGTCACCTGCAGCGCCACGGAGACCTCGCCGGTGCCGAGCACCTTGACGAGCTGGTTCTTGCGAACCGCACCCTTGGCGACCAGATCGGCCACCGTGACCTCTCCACCCTGCGGGTAGAGCGCGGCGAGCTTGTCCAGGTTCACGACCTGGTACTCGGTGCGGAAGGGGTTCTTGAAGCCCTTCAGCTTCGGCAGACGCATGTGGAGGGGCATCTGCCCGCCCTCGAAGCGCTGCGGAACCTGGTAGCGGGCCTTCGTACCCTTCGTACCACGACCGGCCGTCTTACCCTTCGACGCCTCACCACGACCGACACGGGTCTTCGCGGTCTTGGCGCCGGGGGCGGGACGGAGGTTGTGGGCCTTCAGCGGGCTGTTCTCCGCCATGTCAGTCAACCTCCTCGACCGTCACGAGGTGGCGGACGGTGTGCACCATTCCGCGGAACTCGGGGCGGTCCTCCTTGACAACCACGTCGTTGACCTTCTTGAGGCCGAGCGAGCGCAGGGTGTCGCGGTGGTTCTGCTTGCTGCCGATGTACGACTTCTTCTGCGTGACCTTGAGGCGAGCCATTACGCACCCGCCCCGGCACGCGCACGGAGAAGAGCCGCGGGGGCGACGTCCTCGAGGGGCAGACCACGGCGAGCCGCGATCTCCTCGGGACGCTGCAGGCCCTTGAGGGCCGCCACGGTCGCGTGCACGATGTTGATCGCGTTGTCGGAGCCGAGCGACTTCGACAGGATGTCGTGAACGCCGGCGCACTCGAGCACGGCACGCACCGGGCCACCGGCGATGACGCCGGTACCGGGGGAAGCCGGCTTGAGCAGGACGACGCCCGCGGCCTTCTCGCCCTGGATCGGGTGAGGGATGGTGCCCTGGATGCGGGGAACCTTGAAGAAGTTCTTCTTCGCTTCCTCGACACCCTTGGCGATGGCCGCGGGAACTTCCTTGGCCTTGCCGTAACCGACACCTACGGTGCCGTCACCGTCGCCCACCACGACCAGCGCGGTGAAGCTGAAGCGGCGACCACCCTTGACAACCTTGGCGACGCGGTTGATCGCGACGACGCGCTCAACGTACGCGGTCTTCTCGGCGGCAGGGCCACCGTCGCGGCCCTTCCGGTCCCGCCGCTCGCCGCCACCGGCACCGCTTCCGCGGCGCTGGGGTCCAGCCATTGGATTTACCTCTCTCTGTTACGTCCGTTAGTCCCGGAACCGGGGCTTAGAACTTCAGCCCGGCTTCGCGGGCGGCGTCAGCCAGAGCGGCAATGCGCCCGGCGTACCTGTTGCCACCACGGTCGAACACGACGGTCTCGACACCGGCGGCCTTGGCGCGCTCGGCGACCAGGGCGCCGACCTGCTTGGCCTGCGCGGACTTGTCGCCCTCGCCACCACGGATCGACGCGTCCAGGTTCGACGCCGACGCCAGGGTGTGACCCTTGAGGTCGTCGATGACCTGAGCGGTGATACCGCGGTTCGAACGCGTCACGACGAGGCGCGGACGCTCCGCCGTACCCGACACGTTCTTGCGGATGCGGATGTGGCGGCGAGCCTTGGCGGCACGCTTGTAAGCGTCGCCCTTGGCGATCTTCACACCGTATGCCATGGCTACTTACCAGCCTTTCCGACCTTGCGGCGGATGACCTCGCCGGCGTACTTGACGCCCTTGGCCTTGTACGGGTCGGGCTTGCGCAGCTTGCGGATGTTCGCCGCGACCTCGCCGACCTTCTGCTTGTCGATGCCCTCGACCGAGAACTTGGTCGGCGACTCGACCTTGAACGAGATGCCCTCGGGCGCCTCGACCAGGATCGGGTGGCTGTAACCGAGCTGGAACTCCAGGTTGGAGCCCTTCGCGGCGACGCGGTAACCGACACCGCTGATCTCGAGCGCCTTCACGTAACCCTGGGTCACACCGGTGATCATGTTGGCCACCAGCGTGCGGGACAGGCCGTGAAGGGCCTTGTTCTGACGCTCGTCGTTCGGACGGGAGACGTTGAGCACGCCGTCCTCGCCCTTAACGATCTCGATCGGCGCGGCGACGGTGTGGCTCAGGGTGCCCTTGGAACCCTTGACCGTGACCGTGCGGCCATCGATGGTGACGTCCACGCCGGCGGGAACCTGGATAGGCAGCTTGCCAATACGCGACATTAGCTATTCCTCCGTTCCCGACTACCAGACGTAGGCGAGGACTTCCCCACCTACGCCCTTCTTGCCTGCCTGCTGGCCGGTCAGGAGGCCGTGGGACGTGGAGATGATCGCCACGCCCAGACCGCCGAGGACCTTCGGCAGGTTGGTGGACTTCGCGTAAACCCGGAGACCGGGCTTCGAGATCCGCTTGATGCCCGCGATGGAGCGCTCACGGTTCGGACCGAACTTGAGCTCGAGGACGAGGTTCTTGCCGACCTCGGCGTCCTCGACCTTCCAGCCCGTGATGAAGCCCTCCTGCTGGAGGATTTCCGCGATGTGAGACTTGATCTTGCTGTGCGGCATCGACACGGAGTCGTGGTATGCCGAGTTCGCGTTACGCAGACGAGTCAGCATGTCCGCGATCGGATCAGTCATGGTCATGAATTGGCCTTCGGCCTCTCTCGCCGGGGTTTCCTGTATGCGCCATCCCTCTCCCCACACAGGGGCGGGACGGGTGCGGCGCGGGGACCTACGGCGTAGTAAGTCGTACGGGCGGCGGACGCCCAACCCCACTAGCCTAAGCCATGAGGGGATGGGCATCCGCCAACCCAGTGCTTACCGAGAGATCCAGGAAGCCCTACGCCCCGAAGGGCGGTAGGTGCTTACCAGGAGCTCTTGGTCACGCCCGGCAGCTCGCCACGGTGAGCCATCTCACGAAGGCACACGCGGCACAGGCCGAACTTGCGGTACACGGAGTGGGGTCGACCACAGCGCTGGCAGCGCGTGTAGCCGCGCACGCCGAACTTGGGCTTGCGGGCAGCCTTCGCGATGAGAGCCTTCTTCGCCATCTCGCTTACGCCTCCTTGAACGGGAAGCCGAGGTGACGCAGAAGGGCACGGCCCTCGTCGTCGTTGGTCGCCGTGGTCACCACGGTGATGTCCATACCCCGGACACGGTCGATCTTGTCCTGGTCGATCTCGTGGAACATGACCTGCTCCGTGAGACCGAAGGTGTAGTTGCCACGCCCGTCGAACTGCTTGGGGGACAGACCACGGAAGTCGCGGATGCGCGGAAGCGCGAGCGACAGGGTGCGGTCCAGGAACTCCCACATGCGGTCGCCACGGAGGGTGACGTGCGCACCGATCGGCTGACCTTCGCGCAGCTTGAACTGCGCGATGGACTTGCGGGCCTTGGTGACGGCCGGCTTCTGACCGGTGATGGTGGTCAGGTCACGGACGGCACCGTCCATGAGCTTCGAGTCACGGGCGGCGTCGCCGACACCCATGTTCACCACGATCTTCACGAGGCCGGGGATCTGCATGACGTTCTCGTAGGAGAACTCTTCACGCAGCTTGCCCGCGATCTCCTCGCGGTACTTCGTCTTGAGACGCGGAGTGGTGGTAGCCATCAGATGTCCTCACCCGTCCGCTTGGCAACGCGGATCTTGTTGCCCTCGTCGTCGAAGCGGTAACCGACACGCGTGACGACCTTCTTGCCGTCCTTCTCCACGACCAGCTGGACGTTGGAGACGTGGACCGGAGCCTCGGTCGTGACGATGCCACCGGCCTGCGACGGGCCGGCCTTGGTGTGCTTCTTGACCCGGTTGACACCCTCGACCAGGACGCGGTTCTCGCGGGGGAAGGCCGTGATGACCTTGCCCTGCTTGCCCTTGTCCTTACCGGTGATGACCTGGACCAGGTCGCCCTTCTTGATCTTCATGCTTACAGCACCTCCGGCGCGAGCGAGATGATCTTCATGAACTTCTTCTCGCGCAGCTCACGGCCCACCGGGCCGAAGATACGGGTGCCACGAGGGTCGCCGTCGTTCTTGAGAATGACAGCGGCGTTCTCGTCGAAGCGGATGTACGAGCCGTCCTGGCGGCGGCGCTCCTTGACGGTGCGAACGATGACCGCCTTGACGACGTCACCCTTCTTCACGTTGCCACCGGGGATCGCGTCCTTGACGGTGGCGACGATGACGTCACCGATGCCCGCGTAGCGGCGACCCGAGCCACCGAGAACACGGATGCAAAGGATCTCCTTGGCACCAGTGTTGTCGGCGACACGCAGTCGCGACTCCTGCTGGATCACGTCTATCTCCTGATTTGTCTGCCGGTTCCCGGCAGGGGCTTCCGTGGAAGCCCCTGCCGAGCCTGGCGGAACGAACTCGAAGGGTTACCCCTTCAAGAATTACTTGGCCTTCTCGAGGATCTCGACGACGCGCCAGTGCTTCGTGGCGGACAGCTTGCGCGTCTCCATCAGGAGGACGCGGTCACCGATGCCGGCGGCGTTCTGCTCGTCGTGAGCCTTGAGCTTGTTCGTACGGCGGATGACCTTGCCGTACAGCGCGTGCTTGACGCGGTCCTCGACAGCGACGACGACGGTCTTGTCCATCTTGTCGCTGACGACCAGGCCCTCGCGGACCTTGCGAGCGTTGCGCTCGGTCTTCTCAGTCACGTTGCTCTCGCTCATCAGGCGTTCTCCACCGTCTCGATGCCCAGCTCGCGCTCACGCATCAGGGTGTAGATCCGGGCGATGTCCTTACGGACGGACTTGAGCCGGCCGTGGTTCTCGAGCTGACCCGTCGCCGCCTGGAAGCGGAGGTTGAACAGCTCTTCCTTGGCCTCGCGGAGCTTGTTGAGAAGCTCCTCGTTGCCCAGCTCGCGCAGCTCGGACGCCTTGGTACCGGCCGACATCACAGCTCACCTGCTTCGCGCTTTACGATCTTGCACTTCATCGGCAGCTTGTGGGCCGCACGGGTCAGGGCCTCGCGCGCGATCTTCTCGTTCGGGTAGGACAGTTCGAACATCACCCGACCCGGCTTGACGTTCGCGATCCACCACTCCGGAGAACCCTTACCGGAACCCATGCGGGTCTCGGCAGGCTTCTTCGTCAGCGGGCGGTCCGGGTAGATGTTGATCCAGACCTTGCCGCCACGCTTGATGTGGCGGGTCATCGCGATACGAGCCGCCTCGATCTGGCGGTTGGTCACGTAAGCCGGCGTGAGGGCCTGAATGCCGTACTCGCCGAACGCAACCTGCGTACCACCCTTGCTGGCGCCGGAGCGCTTCGGGTGGTGCTGCTTGCGGTGCTTGACCCTACGGGGGATCAGCATGTCGGTCAGGCCTCCGTTCCGGTGCTCTCAGCCGGAGCGGCAGCGGCGGCGGGAGCCTCGGCCTTGGGGGCCTCGGCAGCCGGCGCGGACTGCTGCTGCGGCTTGCGGCCGCGGCCGCCACGCTCGCCACCGCGGCCACCACGGCCGGCGGGACGGTCGCCAGCGCCGGCGCCACGGGCCGGGCGGTTACCCGCACGGGCAGCGGCGTTCTCGGCGCGGACCTCGGCGATGTTCTTGACGTCGCCCTTGTAGATCCAGACCTTCACGCCGATGCGACCGAAGGTGGTCTTGGCCTCGAAGAAGCCGTAGTCGACGTTCGCGCGGAGCGTGTGCAGGGGCACACGGCCCTCGCGGTAGAACTCCGAGCGGGACATCTCGGCGCCGCCGAGACGACCGCCGCACTGGATCTTGATGCCCTTGGCGCCGGCCTTCATCGTGCCCTGCATGCTCTTGCGCATGGCACGACGGAAGGAGACGCGGGAGGAGAGCTGCTCGGCAACGGCCTGGGCGACCAGCTGAGCGTCCATCTCGGGGTTCTTGACCTCGAGGATGTTCAGCTGGACCTGCTTGCCCGTGAGCTTCTCGAGGTCACCGCGGATGCGGTCGGCCTCGGCGCCACGGCGGCCGATGACGATGCCGGGACGCGCGGTGTGGATGTCCACCCGCACGCGGTCACGGGTGCGCTCGATCTCAACCTTCGAGATGCCGGCGCGCTCCATGCCGGACGTCATCATCCGACGGATGGCGACGTCTTCCTTGACGTAGTCCTTGTACAGCTTGTCGGCGTACCAACGGGACTTGAAGTCCGTGGTGATGCCGAGCCGGAACCCATGCGGGTTAACCTTCTGGCCCATTACCGGGTTCCTTCCTTGCTGCTGACGACCACGGTGATGTGGCTGGTCCGCTTACGGATCCGGTAGGCACGGCCCTGAGCACGCGGACGGAACCGCTTCAGGGTCGGGCCCTCATCCACGTACGCCTCGCTGATGACCAGCGAAGAGGCGTCGGTGTGGTCGTAGTTGTGCGCGGCGTTGGCGATGGCGCTGTCAAGCACCTTGCCAACCGGCACGCTCGCGGCCTGCGGGGCGAAACGCAGGACCGCCTGAGCCTCCGTGGCGTCCATGCCACGGATAAGGTCCACCACTCGGCGGGCCTTCATGGGCGTGACGCGGATGTACCGCGCCTGGGCCCTGGCTTCCATGGTTGTCCTTCCAGTGTCTGTCATGGTCATTCCACCCCGCTACTAGCGGCGCTTCGACTTCCGGTCGTCCTTCACGTGACCCCGGAAGGTGCGCGTCGGCGAGAACTCGCCGAGCTTGTGGCCGACCATCGACTCGGTGACAAACACCGGAATGTGGGTCTTGCCGTTGTGCACCGCGATCGTGTGGCCGAGCATGGCCGGGATGATCATCGAGCGACGGGACCAGGTCTTGATGACGTTCTTGGTACCGGCTTCGTTCTGTACGTCCACCTTCTTTACGAGGTGTCCGTCGACGAAGGGTCCCTTCTTGAGACTGCGCGGCATCTAAACCCGCTCCTAGCGCTTCTTGTTCGTCTTGCGGCGGCGGACGATGTACTTGCTCGAAGCCTTCTTCGGCGAGCGAGTACGACCCTCCTTCTGACCCCACGGGGAGACCGGGTGACGACCACCGGAGGTCTTACCCTCACCACCACCGTGCGGGTGGTCCACCGGGTTCATCGCCACACCGCGAACGGTCGGGCGAACGCCCAGCCAACGCTTACGGCCGGCCTTGCCCCAGTTGATGTTCGACTGCTCGGCGTTGCCGACCTCGCCGATGGTGGCGCGGCAGCGGGCGTCGACGAGACGGATCTCACCGGACGGCATACGAAGGTGGGCCATCGTGCCCTCCTTCGCCAGCAGCTGCACGGAGGCACCAGCGGAGCGCGCGAACTTGGCGCCGCCACCGGGACGGAGCTCGATCGCGTGGATCGTGGTACCGACCGGGATGTTGCGGAGCGCCAGGTTGTTGCCGGGCTTGATGTCAGCGCCGGGGCCGTTCTCGACGCGGTCACCCTGCGTCAGACCCTTGGGGGCGATGATGTAGCGCTTCTCGCCGTCCACGTAGTGGAGCAGCGCGATGCGCGCGGTGCGGTTGGGGTCGTACTCGATGTGAGCGACCTTCGCCGGCACGCCGTCCTTGTCGTGACGACGGAAGTCGATCACACGGTAGGCGCGCTTGTGGCCGCCACCCTGGTGTCGAACCGTGATCCGACCGGTGTTGTTACGGCCGCCCTTGCTGTGCAGGGGGCGGACCAGCGACTTCTCCGGCGTGGACCGCGTGATCTCGACGAAGTCGGCTACGGAGGAGCCACGGCGGCCCGGCGTAGTCGGCTTGTACTTGCGGATTCCCATTTCTCAGTCCTCGTCCGATTCCGGACGATCCAGACCGCCGTTAGGCGGTCGGACCGCCGAAGATGTCGATACGGTTGCCCTCGGCAAGGGTCACGATGGCGCGCTTGGTGTCCTTGCGCTTACCGAAACCGGCCTTGGTGCGCTTGCGCTTGCCCTGGCGGTTGATCGTGTTGACCCCGGTGACCTTGACCGAGAAGACCGCCTCGACGGCCTGCTTGATCTGGGTCTTGTTGGAGCCAGGCGCGACGATGAACGTGTACTTGTTCTCGTCCAGCAGGGCGTAGCTCTTCTCCGAGACGACCGGCTTGATCAGGATGTCGCGCGGGTCCGAGAAGGTCTTGCTGGTGACGACGGCCTCAGTCATCAGGCGTCGCTCCCTTCGGTCTCAGCGGTCTGGGGGCCAGACACGAAGGACTCGAGGGCGGCCTTGGTGAAGACCACGTCGTCGGAGACGATCACGTCGTACGTGTTGAGCTGGCCCGGCTCCAGGATGTGCACCTGGGGCAGGTTACGAGCGGACAGCCACGCGGCCTCGTCGGAGCGCTCGACGACCAGGAGCAGGTTCTTGCGCTCCGAGATCTTGCCGAGCAGCGTCTTCACGGCCTTGGTGGAGACCCCGCCCTCGACCACGCCGGTCACGACGTGGATGCGGGAGTGGGTGGCCCGGTCCGAGAGGGCACCGCGGAGGGCGGCGGCCTTCATCTTCTTCGGGGTCCGCTGCGAGTAGTCACGCGGCTGCGGGCCGTGGACGACGCCACCGCCGACGAACTGCGGAGCGCGGGTCGAACCCTGACGGGCGCGGCCGGTGCCCTTCTGGCGGTAAGGCTTCCGGCCACCACCACGGACTTCGCCACGGCGCTTGGTCTTGTGCGTGCCCTGACGGGCCGCGGCCAGCTGCGCGACGACGACCTGGTGGATCAGCGGAACGCTGACCTTGGCGCCGAAGATCTCCTCGGGGAGCTCGACGGTCCCGGTCTTGTCGCCTGCCGGCGAAAGGATGTCAATGGTGCTCATCGGTTCCTCAAACCCCCTTGGCCGCGGTGCGGACCAGGACGAGGCCACCGTTGGGGCCGGGGACGGCGCCCTTGATGAGCAGCAGACCCTTCTCGGCGTCAACGGCGTGGACGGTCAGGTTCTGGGTGGTCACACGCTCGTTGCCCATGCGACCGGCCATCTTCATGCCCTTGAAGACACGGCCCGGAGTGGCGCAGCCACCGATCGAACCGGGCTTGCGGTGCACGCGGTGGGCACCGTGCGACGCCTTGCCACCACGGAAGTTGTGGCGCTTCATGACACCGGCGAAGCCCTTGCCCTTGCTCTTGCCGGTGACGTCGACCTTCACGCCGGCCTCGAAGAGCTCGGCGGTGATCTCCTGGCCGAGCGTGTACTCGGAGGCGTCAGCGGTGCGGAGCTCCACCAGGTGGCGGCGCGGGGTGACGTCGGCCTTGGCGAAGTGACCCTTGAGGGGCTTGTTCACCTTGCGCGGGTCGATCTCGCCGAAGGCGATCTGGACCGACTCGTAGCCGTCGACGTCGTTCGTACGGACCTGGGTCACGACATTGGGGCCGGCCTTGACGACGGTCACCGGAACGATCCGGTTGTTCTCGTCCCAGACCTGCGTCATGCCGAGCTTCTCGCCCAGGATGCCCTTGATGTTCTTAGCCATCTCGCGCGCCCTCAGAGCTTGATCTCGATGTCAACGCCCGCCGGGAGGTCGAGACGCATGAGCGAGTCAACCGTCTTCGGCGTGGGGTCGAGGATGTCGATGAGGCGCTTGTGCGTGCGCATCTCGAAGTGCTCGCGCGAGTCCTTGTACTTGTGCGGCGACTTGATGACGCAGTACACGTTCTTCTCAGTGGGCAGCGGCACCGGGCCCGCGACCGACGCACCAGTGCGGGTCACCGTCTCGACGATCTTCTTCGCCGAGGAATCGATGACCTCGTGGTCGTAGGCCTTGAGCCGGATGCGGATCTTCTGTCCCGCCATGGCTACTAGTAGTCCTTTGTCTCGTAACGCTCTGGAACCCGTAGGGCCGCACTTCCTGGGAAGTGCTGTCCCTCCTCCGACCCACGCGGTCGGGCGTGTCGCGCTCCCTCTACGCAGAAGTCCCTGAGGACTTCCCAACCAAGGGGGCGCGGTCACCGTGACCGCGGGCCGGGGGTGGAACACCCACCGGGTGCCTGGCCTGCACCCCGCTGACGCTTCCCAGAAGATTCCCGTACGTCCGCCCCTGAAAAGGGACGACGAGTACTGTGGGACTCGCTTCCGGTCCTCCCGACGGGAGGCGCGCAGCATCGGCACTCAACCGAGCAACCCCGACAGTCTGCCATACGGGGCCATCCGGCCGCCAATCGGGGTCGAAGACTGTACCCCACGTCACGTACGGACATGCGCCGGGGCGCGTGCGGCGGCCCGTTCCCGGCCCGCGTCGGCCCTGCTCCCACGGGCCCTCCCCCCGGCTCCCCCGCCTCCGCCCCTTCCGTCGCGCTGCCCGCGTCGGACGTCCCCCCGGCTCCCGGCTCGGCCCGGACGCCGTGCGCGTTCCGTCAGGTGGCGCCGCTCGGCCGCGCCGCCGGGCCGCCTCCCGTACTCCTCCACCGGAGCGGTCTTCGCGAGCGGGCGCCGGTCCGTGCACAACCCCGGGGACCGGATATCCGTCTTGCAGAGGACCGCCGAACCGAGGGACGGACCGCCCACGTGACCCCAGCCCCCCGCCGCCGGACGCTTCTCGCCGCTCTCGCGGTCCTCCCGGCCGCCGCCGGGTGTTCCGTGCCCGAGCCGCGCAGGGCAGCGCCGACGGCCGACCCGGCGCCCGGCAGGCCGATCGCCTCCGCGCGGACGCGCCGGGCGCTGCTCATGCAGTTCGCCGCGCACCCGGACGACGACCTGTACTTCATGAACCCCGACGCGCAGCGGCTGCTCGACGCCGGGGTCCCGCTGGTCACGGTGTACGTGACGGCCGGGGAGCACACCGGCCGGAACCGGATCGCGGGGATGCCCGAGGCTCCCCCGGACCGGGCCGCCTACTCCGCCGCGCGCCGGCAGGGCCTGCGGCAGTCGTACGCGGTGGCGCTCGGGCTCCCGGTGTTCACCCCCTGGCGGCGCGAGGTCCTCGTGCTCCCCGGCGGGCGCCGGGCGGAGGCCGACACGCTCGTCCACGGCACCCGCCGGGTCGAGCTGGTCTTCCTCGACCTGCCGATGCACACCACCCGCCGCTACATGGCGCTGCCCGCGCTCTGGGGCGACCGGGCCCTGGAGCTGTCCACCCGTCCGTCGGCGGGTTCACTGCTGACCCGTTCGGACACCTACGACTACGACCGGCTGGTCGAGGTCCTCGCCGGGCTGCTGCGCCGCTACCGGCCGACGGTGGTGCACACCCTGGACCCCGATCCGGACATCCAGCTCAGCGACGAGGCGACCCGGAAGCGGGACTCCGAGCAGCCGGGGTACGCGGACCACGGGGACCACACGGCGGTCGCCTCCTTCACCTGGGCGGCGCTCGCCCGCTGGGTCACGGACGCGGTCCGGGACGGCGGTCCGGTCCCGGCGTTCACGACGAGCGCGTTCCGGGGCTACTACAACCGGCACTGGCCCAAGAACCTGCCGCCGCGCACGCTCCGCGAGAAGGCCGCGCGGCTCGTCCCCTACGGGGGCGACCCGGACTGGCGCTGCGGGAACCCCTCCGGGTGCGGCGACTACGGCGTCGGGGGCGACCGGCCGCTCACCAACCGCAAGGGCTGGGTCCGCTCCACGCACCACCGCTGGCCGGGCGCGGGGCCCGTGCCCGTGACGGAACCGGGCGGGCGGCTCGCCGCGTACGGGGTGCTGGGGCTGCGCGCGGTCCGCTGGCGCGAGTCGGCGCCCGGCGTCTGGGGCGAGCCGGAGGACCTGGGCGGCGGCCCGCTGGCGCCCGCGCTGGGCTCGGCGGTGACGGCGGACGGGCGCCTGCTGCTGTTCGGGGTGCGGTTCTCCGCGCTCGACGGGCACGGCGGGGCGAACCGGCGGGAGCTGGTGCTCCTGGAGCAGCGCTCCCCCGGCGGCCCGTTCCTGGCCTGGCGGGGACTCGGGAACCCGGAGCGGGAGGACGACCGGGGGCGCCGGGTCGGCGCCCCGGTGGCGGTGACGGCCCCCGACGGACGGGTGCGCCTCTTCGTACGGAACGCGGAGCGGGGCGTCTCGGCCCGGGTACGGGCGGCGGACGGCTCCTGGGGGCCGTGGCGGGCGCTGCCGTGGGCGGGTCCGGTCCAGGACCGTCCGGCGGTCTCCGTCGACGGCGCGGGCCGGGTGCACGTGTACGCGGCCGGGCCGGAGTCCGTACGGCACTGGGTGGACGGGGAGGTGCGGCGGGAGCCGCTGCCGGTGTCGGGCTCGACGGTGGCGTCGGCCGGAGGGGAGCTGTACCACCGGCCCCCGGCCGCCGCCGCGCTGCTGGGCCCGGCGGGCGACAGCGGTCTCGACGGCTTCGGGGAGGTGTCCGTCGCCCGCTCGGCGGCCCTGGGCACGGTGCTGCTCGGCACCGGCGAGGACGGCGGGGTGCGGGTACGCGCCGGGGGCGCCCTGCGGACCCGTACGGGAAGCCCCTCGGTGGGGGTCCCCGCACTGCACCTGGACGCCCGGGGACCGGTCGTGGTGGGCCTCGGCCCCGACTGCCGCCCATGGAGCTGGCGCCCCTGACGGACCCCCGTGAGGGGCGGCCCCGGCCCTGGGACCGGCGCCCCGGAGATCCCGTAGGGGCTCGTCCGGGAAGATCCCCCCAGGGCCCCCGAGATCCCGTACGGCCCCACCCGACCCAGGGCACGCGAAAGGGCCCCGCACCTTTCGGTGCGGGGCCCTTCCCTACTGCTCAGCGGCTCCTGCGAGCCACCAGGTCAGTTCAAGATCAGGCGTTGATCTTGACGACCTGGCCGGCGCCGACGGTCCGGCCACCCTCACGGATGGCGAACTTCAGGCCCTCTTCCATGGCGATGGGCTGGATCAGCTCAACGGTCATGGCGGTGTTGTCGCCCGGCATGACCATCTCGGTGCCCTCGGGGAGGGTCACGACGCCGGTCACGTCCGTGGTACGGAAGTAGAACTGCGGGCGGTAGTTGTTGAAGAACGGGGTGTGACGGCCACCCTCGTCCTTCGACAGGATGTACGACTGGGCCTCGAAGCTCGTGTGCGGCGTGACCGAACCCGGCTTGATGATGACCTGGCCGCGCTCGACGTCCTCGCGCTTGATGCCACGGAGGAGCAGACCGACGTTCTCACCGGCCTGGCCCTCGTCGAGCAGCTTGCGGAACATCTCGATACCGGTGACCGTGGTGGTGGTCTTCTCGGTCTTGATGCCGATGATGTCGACGGTCTCGTTGACCTTGAGGATGCCGCGCTCGATGCGACCGGTGACGACGGTGCCACGACCGGTGATCGTGAAGACGTCCTCGATCGGCATCAGGAACGGCTTGTCGACGTCACGCTCGGGCTGCGGGATGGCCTCGTCGACGGCCTTCATCAGACCGAGGAGCTTGTCGGCCCACTCCTTGTCGCCCTCGAGCGCCTTGAGCGCCGAGACGCGGACGACCGGAAGGTCGTCGCCCGGGAACTCGTACTCGGAGAGGAGCTCACGGACCTCGAGCTCGACGAGCTCCAGGATCTCCTCGTCGTCCACCATGTCGGCCTTGTTCAGGGCGACGACGATGTACGGAACGCCGACCTGGCGGGCCAGGAGCACGTGCTCCTTGGTCTGCGGCATCGGGCCGTCGGTGGCGGCGACCACGAGGATGGCGCCGTCCATCTGCGCGGCACCCGTGATCATGTTCTTGATGTAGTCCGCGTGACCGGGGCAGTCGACGTGGGCGTAGTGACGCGACTCGGTCTGGTACTCGACGTGCGCGATCGAGATCGTGATACCGCGCTGGCGCTCCTCGGGAGCCTTGTCGATCTGGTCGAAGGCCGAGGCCTCGTTCAGGTCCGGGTACGCGTCGTGCAGCACCTTGGTAATGGCGGCCGTGAGGGTCGTCTTACCGTGGTCGATGTGACCGATGGTGCCGATGTTGACGTGCGGCTTAGTCCGCTCGAACTTTGCCTTCGCCACTGGGGTCCTCCTGCGGAGTGGTTCTGGTACGCCTTACTCATCGGCGCCAGGTGATCTTTGCTGGGATGCCAGTCGCCGGGGCCCGTTCCTCGGGTTCCGGGGGCCGAGCCCCGACGACTGGTGTCAAGCCTAAAGCGTGTACTCGGAAGAGTTACTCGCCCTTGGCCTTCGCGATGATCTCCTCGGCGACGTTCCGCGGAACCTCGGCGTAGGAGTCGAACTGCATCGAGTAGCTTGCGCGACCCGAGGTCTTGCTGCGGAGGTCTCCGACGTAGCCGAACATCTCCGAAAGGGGCACGAGGCCCTTCACGACGCGAGCGCCGCTGCGCTCCTCCATGGCCTGGATCTGGCCACGGCGGGAGTTGATGTCGCCGATGACATCACCCATGTAGTCCTCGGGCGTGGTGACCTCGACGGACATCATGGGCTCGAGGATGACCGGCGAAGCCTTGCGCGCGGCCTCCTTGAAGGCCTGCGAACCGGCGATCTTGAACGCGAGCTCGGAGGAGTCGACCTCGTGGTAGCCGCCGTCGAGAAGGATGACGCGGACGCCAGTCATCTCGTAGCCGGCCAGGATGCCGAACTGCATGGCCTCCTGCGCACCGGCGTCGACCGAAGGGATGTACTCCTTCGGGATGCGGCCACCGGTGACCTTGTTCACGAACTCGTAGGAGGCGTCGCCACCCTCGATGGGCTCGATCGCGATCTGCACCTTGGCGAACTGACCGGTACCACCGGTCTGCTTCTTGTGGGTGTAGTCCACGCGCTCGACGGTCTTGCGGATCGTCTCGCGGTACGCGACCTGCGGCTTGCCGACGTTCGCCTCGACCTTGAACTCGCGACGCATACGGTCGACGAGGATGTCGAGGTGGAGCTCGCCCATGCCACCGATGATGGTCTGGCCGGTCTCCTCGTCCGAGTGGACCTGGAAGGAGGGGTCCTCCTCCGCGAGACGCTGGATGGCTACACCCAGCTTCTCCTGGTCACCCTTGGACTTGGGCTCGATCGCGACCTGGATGACCGGCGCCGGGAAGTCCATGGACTCCAGGATCACCGGGTTCTTGTCGTCGCACAGCGTCTCACCGGTGGTGGTCTGCTTCAGGCCCATCACGGCGATGATGTCGCCGGCGCCCACCGAGTCGATCTCCTCACGCTTGTTCGCGTGCATACGGTAGATCTTGCCGATGCGCTCCTTCTTGCCCTTGACGGAGTTCAGCACCGCGGTGCCGGCCTCCAGGCGACCGGAGTAGATCCGGACGAAGGTGAGCTTGCCGAGGTGCGGGTCGCTCGCGATCTTGAACGCGAGCGCCGACAGCGGCTCGTCGTCGGACGGCTTGCGCTTGACGACGACCTCGGGGTCCTTGACGTCGTGGCCCTCGATGGCCTCGACGTCCAGGGGCGACGGCAGGTAGCGGACGACGGCGTCGAGCAGGGGCTGGACGCCCTTGTTCTTGAACGCGGTACCACAGAACACCGGGGTGACCGTGGTGTCGCCGCCCTTGCCGGAAGCGATGGTGATACGGCGCACGGCCGCGTAGAGCTGCTCCTCGGTGGGCTCGATGCCCTCCAGGAAGAGCTCCATGAGCTGCTCGTCGTTCTCGGAGACGGTCTCGACGAGCTTGGCGCGGTACTCCTCGGCCAGCTCGGCGAGGTCGGCCGGGATGTCGACGACGTCGTACATCTCGCCCTTGCTCGCGTCGGCGGACCAGACGAGCGCCTTCATGCGGACGAGGTCGACGACACCCTGGAAGTCGGCCTCAGCACCGATCGGGAGCTGCATGACGATCGGGGTGGCGCCGAGGCGGCCCACGATCATGTCGACGCAGCGCAGGAAGTCGGCACCGGTGCGGTCGAGCTTGTTGACGAAGCAGATACGCGGAACGCCGTAGCGGTCCGCCTGACGCCAGACAGTCTCGGACTGGGGCTCGACACCAGCGACACCGTCGAACACGGTGACAGCACCGTCGAGCACGCGCAGCGAACGCTCCACCTCGACGGTGAAGTCGACGTGGCCCGGCGTGTCGATGATGTTGATCGTGTGATCGACGTCCTCGAGCGACCAGTGGCAGGTCGTCGCGGCCGACGTGATCGTGATGCCGCGCTCCTGCTCCTGCTCCATCCAGTCCATCGTGGCAGCGCCGTCGTGGACCTCACCGATCTTGTACGAGACGCCGGTGTAGAACAGGATCCGCTCGGTGGTGGTCGTCTTGCCCGCGTCGATATGGGCCATGATGCCAATGTTGCGCACCTTGCCCAGGTCAAGCGAAGTGGTAGCCATAAGGCTTCAGTCTTCTCTCGGTCTCGATGTGGGTTGCGACTACCAGCGGTAGTGCGCGAAGGCCTTGTTGGACTCGGCCATCTTGTGCGTGTCCTCACGCTTCTTGACCGCGGCTCCGAGCCCGTTCGAGGCGTCGAGGAGCTCGTTCATGAGGCGCTCGGTCATGGTCTTCTCGCGACGGGCGCGGGAGTAACCGACGAGCCAGCGGAGGGCCAGCGTGGACGCGCGGCCCGGCTTGACCTCGATCGGCACCTGGTAGGTGGCGCCACCGACACGGCGGGACTTGACCTCAAGAGCCGGCTTGACGTTCTCCAGCGCGCGCTTCAGCGTGATGACCGGGTCCTGGCCGGTCTTCTCACGAAGACCCTCCATGGCGCCGTACACGATGCGCTCGGCGGTGGAACGCTTGCCGTCCAGCAGGATCTTGTTGATCAGCGAGGTGACAAGAGGAGAGCTGTAGACCGGGTCGATGATGACCGGGCGCTTCGGGGCGGGGCCCTTACGAGGCATTCTTACTTCTCCTTCTTGGCGCCGTAGCGGCTGCGAGCCTGCTTACGGTTCTTGACGCCCTGCGTGTCGAGGGAACCGCGGATGATCTTGTAACGAACACCCGGCAGGTCCTTCACACGGCCACCGCGCACGAGCACGATCGAGTGCTCCTGCAGGTTGTGACCCTCACCCGGGATGTAGGCCGTGACCTCGATGCCGGAGGTCAGACGCACACGCGCGACCTTACGGAGCGCCGAGTTCGGCTTCTTCGGGGTGGTCGTGAACACACGCGTGCAGACGCCGCGACGCTGAGGGGAACCCTCGAGTGCGGGCGTCTTGTTCTTCTCGACCTTGTCCTGCCGGCCCTTCCGGACCAGCTGCTGGATCGTAGGCACTACTTCTCCGGTTTCTGTGTGCCGTCGGTGAAACTAACCTGGAACATTCGCCGACCCACGCGGTCGGGTGTGTCGAATCCCGTCGACCCGTCCACCGAGGTGGAAAGGTGCGGAGATCGCGGTGGCCGATATATGACTCGCCTTGCGGTTGAGGACACGCACGCGAGCCCAGGCACACCCCAGGCACAAGGCTTGAGCGTACCTATCGCACGGACTCCGGTCAAAACAAATGCCCACGCGCACGCGGCCCCGGCCGGGCGAGGCCGGGACCGGGCGCGATCGGGGCGGCGCCGGGGAGGCGCGTCAGTCCTGGGCGGTGCGCCGGGGCTCGACGGCCTCCACGGACTCCTCGGCCTCCGCGTCGGGCTCCAGGAACTGGTTCACGACCTTGACGAAGACGCCCATGCGTTCGTCGGGGACCCCCAGCCAGCGGGCGAAGTCCTCCATCGAGGGCTGCCAGTCGCTCGGCGGCAGCAGATCCGCCGCCATCGGAAGCTCCTCCGGCGTCACCCGGCCGGACCGCACCAGCATGTCCCGGACGGAGACGCCGAGCAGCGGGGCGATCCTGCGCATGGTCTCCAGATCGGGCATGCTCTGCCGCTGCAGCAGACGCGTCACGGCGGCGCGGTGCACCCCGGCCTCGTCCGCGATCCGGGACTTGCCTCCGCCGCGCGGGCTGTCGATGTCGTAGCCGCGCTGTCGCATCAGGCCTTCGACCCAGCCTGCGAACTCATCAAGCCCACGAGTGGTCATGTACAGCTCCTCACTCCTCCAGACGATCAACTCTAGCGTGCTTGCGCGCACAGAATTACTTGGTTTCGTGTACGCAACATGTCGAATCGGCAAAGGCAGCCCCAAGGGCGCCCCATATTTCTCGTTGCGTGCGAGCACGCAACGTGTAATTCTGGCTCGTCGCCGCACTCGTCGGCCCCCTGAGCCCCCACGGCCCCACCGGCCCCACGGAGCCCCGGAGGGCCCCGGCCCGTGGAGAACACCTTGCTCCAGCACGACCCCACCCCCTGGCAGGCCACCGCCGCGTGCGCCGACCTCTCCCCGACCGTCGTCTTCGCCCGCCGCGCCAAGGAGGCGGCCCCGGCCCTGCGCGCCTGCGGCGGCTGTCCCGTCCGCCATGAGTGCGAGACGGCGGTGGCCCCCGCCGAGAGCTACTTCGACGGCGTCTGCGCGGGCCGCCTGTGGCGCAACGGCCGCCCGGCGGACCCCGCACGCGTGGCGAAGGCCGTCGCGGCCGCCCCGACGTCCGCCCGGAGCGCCCGCCGTGACTGACCGCACCACGCGCACCGGAGCCGTCGGGTCGGCCGGGTCCGCCGCACTCGCCGGGTCCGCCGGGACCGTTGAGGCCGCCGCTGCCGTCGCCGTCGTCGCCGGGAGCGGCCGGGCCCCCGCCGCCGTCGAACTCGTCCTGCGGGACATCACCCTCTGGACCGCCTCCCTCGTACGCCAGTTCCCCGAGCTCGCCGAAGAGCTCGCGCCCGGCCGCCGCGGTCCCGCCGGAGGCGCCCCCGCCCCTTCCCCCGCCGGACGCGACGAGCAGATCCGCGCGGAGCGCCGTGAGGCGCTGCTCCTCCAGCAGCGGCACGGACTCGCCGTCCCCGGTCACGGGGCCGCCCCGATCCGGCTGCACGTCTCCGACGCCATCCGCGACATCACCGACGGGGTGGTGGAGCTGGAGGAGGCGGTGTGCGCCCGGCTCGCGCTGCCCCGGCCGCCCCGCGCCGGCGTGATCGACCGGCTCCGGCGGGTGGTGGAACTCCTGGACGCGATCGCCGCCCACCCCGACCTGGCCCGGCACGTACGGGACGAGATCCGGCGGATGGCCCGGCGGTGCGCCAGGACGCTCGGCGACTCGGAGACGGTCGTCCGGGTCTCGGGCCGCTGTCCCTGGTGCGACTCGGTGTCGCTGCGGGCCTTCCCCGACCGGCGCGCGGTGCTCTGTGTGAACCCGGCCTGTGTGTGCGTGGACGAGGTGTGCGGCTGCCAGGACGACCCCGCCTACCGGCACCTGTGGCCAGAGCGCGAGTGGGCGGAGCTCTCGGACGCCTCCGGCACCCCCGCCGAGGAGATCGAGGCGGCGATGGACACGACGGACGCCGCCACGGGCACGCCGAAGAACACCACGCCGCCGAACCCCATGGAGGAGACCTCGTGCTGAGCCCGATCGCCCTGCCGGTCCTGATCCCGGGACCGCTCGCCGCCGAGGAGGCGGGCGTCGCCCCCGCGACCATCCGCAAGTGGGTCCAGCTCGGCCATCTGCGGGCGGCGGGGAAGGCGGGCCGGGCACAGCTCTTCCGCCTGGAGGACGTCTTCGCCGCAGAACGCACGGCGCGCCGCCGCCGCCGTACCGCCTGACTCCCTCCCCCGACTCCCCGTCTCCACTGCCTCCCCGTCTCCCTGGTCTCCACAGAGCGGAGCGCCCCGCGTCCTTCCCAGGACGCGGGGCGCTCTGCTGTTCCGGCCGTTCCTCGTTCCGGCCGCTTCCCCTGTTCACGCCTCCAGGAAGCGGTGGAGGGAGTCCGTGAAGGCCGTCGCGAAGCGCTCGCGGGTCTCCTCGGGGACGCGGTCGAGGGAGAGATAGGGGTTGAGGTCCTCCAGCTCGACGAGGAGCAGTTCGCCACCGGGGGCGCGGCAGGCGTCGACGCGCTGGATGCCGTGGTCGAGGGTGTTCCACGCGATGAAGCGGCGCGCGAAGGCGAGGTCGTCCGCGGTGGGCTCGTACGGCTCCAGGACCCAGCGGCGGTCGGGGTCGGGGGCGTACAGGGCGTACTGGAAGAGGTCGTCGACGAAGTAGAAGGAGACCTCGTACCGGAAGTCGACGCGCGGCTGGACGAGGAGTCCGCCCTCGTCGAGGCCGAGGCCGGTGAGCCGCTCGCGGGGCAGGAAGACCAGGCCTATGGAGTCGGCCCCGGCCTTGGGCTTGACCGCGTACTCGGCGGCCTCGGGCAGCAGGTGGAGGTCCTCGGGCCGGTCGACGGTGGGGATGACGGGGTGCCCGGAGGCCGTGAGGTCGAGGAGGTACCGCTTGCCCGCCATGTCACCGCGCCCGTGGAGCGGGTTGTAGACGCGGGTGCCGCGCGCGAGGGCCCGCTCGCGGAAGGCCTCGTACTCCTTCTGGTGACCGAGGACCGGGCCGCTGTTGCGTACGACGACGGCGTCGAAGGCGTCCATGAGGGCGGCGACGTCGAGCGGATGACAGAGCGCCAGGTCGAAGCTCTCGCGCAGCCGGGCGGTGAGGTGGACGTCCTCGTCGCCGTAGCGCCGTCCACGGGCCGGGTACGCGAGGTCGGTGACATAGAGGAGGCGGGGGCGGGCGGGCACGGGGCGGCTCCTGGGTCGGGTGGCGGCCAACCTATCGGGCAGACGTGCGGGGGCCGGGGGGAAGGGCGGTCGTCCCGTACGGGCAGGGGGCCTCGCCAGTACGGGCAGGGAGGCTTCCCCGTACGGGCGGCGAGGCTTCCCCGTACGGGCGTGGAGAAGGGCCGGAGGGCTTCCCCGTAAGGGAGAGGAGAAGGACCTCACCGAACTAGTTGCGTGCGCGCACGCTCTCTGTCACAGTTGGCGCAACGGCGGAGCTGCGCCCGAACAGCGGGCGGCGGCTTCGCCGTTCGCCGTCCGGGCGCGGCTCCGCGGTCCCTCCCCTCCCGCCGGAGCCCCCGGGCGGCGCCCCGTCCCGTACCCCTCTCCCGAGGAGAACCCGTCATGACCACTCCCCCGAGTGCGTTCCCGGACGTCGAGAAGCTGGTCGTCGACGTTCTCAAGGCCGACCCGGCGCTGGCCGGTGCGACCATCGCGGTCCACGCACCGCCCGGCTTCGACGGCACCCAGAGCGCCGTCCTGGTGAACCGCCGAGGCGGCGCCTGGATCGGCGACCTGCACGTCGACATGCCGCTGATCGAGTTCGAGGTGTACGGGCCGACGAAGAACGCCGCCCACGTCCTCGCCAACGGCGCCCGCCGCGCCCTGCTCGCCACCATGGGCAAGCAGATCGGCGCCAACAACGTCGTCCACGACGTCGAGGAGCAGGACGGCCCGCGCTGGCTGCCCGACTACCTCTACCGGGGCGCCAACCGCTACCTGTGCGTCATCCGCCTCTCGCTGAGCGTCTTCTAGCCGCCCGGCGCGGCGGCGCGGCAGCCGCCCGCAGCCCCCGCGGACAGCCGCCCGCCCCACCCCACAGACCAGGCCCCGCCGTCCGGCGGGGCCTTTGCCGTACCCGGGTCGGACACCCGGGGCGGCGGATCCACCCCCGCAGCACCCCACCCAAGGAGACACACCATGGCAGGAAACAACTCCGCCGAGATCCGCGTCGCCGGAAGCGGCAAGCTCTACGTGGCCAACGCGGGCACCGCCGCGCCGACCGCCTTCGGCGCCGACTCCGCCACCGACTGGGCCGGCTGGACGGACCTGGGCTTCACCTCCGGCGACGGCGTCACCTTCTCCAAGAAGGACAAGCTGGAGGCCATCGACTCGTGGCAGTCGGTCTCCCCGGTCCACTACATCTACTCCAGCCGTGACCTCTCGCTGAAGTTCTCGCTGCTCCAGTTCAACGAGGAGACGCTGCCCTTCTTCATGGGCGGCGGCGAGGTCAAGGCGGACCCGGTCCCGGCCGTCGACACCTACCGCTACGAGATCGCCGAGCGTCCGTTCGCCGACGCGCGCGCCCTCGGCCTGGAGTTCACCGACGTCAAGGCCGGTGGCTCGACCGTGGTCAAGTACCGCTTCATCATCCCGCGCGGTCAGGTCACCGCCTCCGACGACATCAAGCTGAACCGCAAGGCGGCGTCGCAGCTCGGCGTCACCTTCACCGCCATGTCGAACGGCGACGGCAAGCCGCTGGCCACCTTCGTCATGAAGGACACCCAGTACGCCAAGACCGTCTGATCCCTTCTCCGGGGGCGGGACGGATCCCTCCGTTCCCCCCCCCCCCCCCCCCCCCCCCCCGGGGTTTTTCGCCGGAGTTAAACCCCAAAAATGGGGTACGGGTGTGGGTTATAAAAAAAATAAG